>NZ_JPDP02000007.1:0-12649 GCF_000732685.2 Sphingomonas sp. STIS6.2 | reverse complement strand
CCCCCTCCCGCACGCAAGACGGGAGGAAGCAGGCGAGCTCACCCATCCAGCTGCGCCAGCCGGTCCGCCTCGTCCTGCGACACCAGCGCACCGATCAGCTCGCCCATATCGCCCGCGACGATTTCCGGCAGCCGGTGCAGCGTCAGGTTGATCCGGTGATCGGTCACGCGGCCTTGCGGGAAATTATACGTCCGGATCCGCTCCGATCGATCGCCCGACCCGACCATCGATTTGCGCGCGCCCGCGCGCTCGGCATGCAACCGGTCGCGCTCCGCCTCGTAGAGCCGCGTCCGCAGCACGCGCAAAGCCTTCGCCTTGTTCTTGTGCTGCGACTTCTCGTCCTGCTGGATCACCGTCAGCCCGGTCGGGATATGGACGATCCGCACGGCAGAATCGGTCGTGTTGACCGACTGGCCGCCCGGCCCCGACGAGCGATAGACGTCGATGCGCAGGTCCTTGTCGTCGATCTTGACGTCGACCTCCTCCGCCTCGGGCAGCACCGCGACGGTCGCCGCCGAGGTGTGGATCCGGCCGCCCGCCTCGGTCGCGGGCACGCGCTGGACGCGGTGGACGCCGCTTTCGAACTTCAGCTTCGCGAACACGCCCTGCCCCGTGACGCTGGCGACGACTTCCTTGAAGCCACCCGCGTCGGACGACGATCCCGAGATCATCTCGACCCGCCAGCCCTGCGATTCGGCATAACGCTGGTACATCCGGAACAGGTCGCCCGCGAACAGCGCCGCCTCGTCGCCGCCAGTGCCGGCGCGCACCTCAAGCATCGCCGAGCGCTCGTCTGCGGAATCGCGCGGCAACAAGGCGAGCGCGAGCTTGCGGTCCGCGGTCTCGAGCAGCGTGCGATTCTCGTGCAATTCCTCCGACGCCATCGCGCGCAGCTCGTCATCGGCGTCCTCGGCCATGAAGGCGAGACTCTCGGCCTCCTGCCGCAGCCGCCGCACCTCGGTCGCCGCCTGCGCGACGGGTTCGAGCTCGGCATATTCCTTCGACACCGCGACGAAGCGGTCCGACGGCAGGTCGCCGGTCGACATCAGCGCCTGCAACTCGTCCCGCCGCGCCTCGATCGCGCGGATGCGGTCCGGGGAGATCTGGGTCATGCAGCCGCTCCCACTTGCGTCATCCCAGCGAACGCTGGGATCCAGGGTGACCGGGCGCAGCCTTCATGGCGCTGGATCCCGGCCTGCGCCGGGATGACGGGGAGGCTCAACGCAGCGCCTCCGCCAGATCGGCGAACGCGACCTCGGTCTGCGTGCCGGTCGCGAGCGCTTTCACCGCGCCCACGCCCTTGGCGAGCTCGTCATCGCCAAGAATGATCGCAAACCGCGCGCCGAGCGCATCCGCCTTCGCCATCCGCGCCTTCATCTTGCCCTTGTACGCCATCTCGACCGCCACGCCCGCACGCCGCAGGTCCGCAACGATGCCGGTCGCGCGTGCTTCGGCCGCGGCACCCATCGGCACGACCACCGCGTCGATCCCCGCCGCCGCCGGCTCGTCGAGCAACATCGCCAGCCGCTCGACCCCCGCCGCCCAGCCGACACCCGCCGTCTCGGGCCCGCCGAGCGACCCGATCAGCCCGTCATAGCGCCCGCCGGCCAGCACCGTCCCCTGCGACCCCAACCGGTCGGTCACGAACTCGAACGCGGTGTGCCGGTAATAATCGAGCCCGCGCACCAGCCGCGCATTGCGTTCCCACGCGACACCCGCCGCATCGAGCCCCGCAGTCACCGCGTCGAAGAACGCGCGCGCCTCGGGCGTCAGATACGCGTCGATATCGGGGGCGCTGTCCGCGATCGGGCGGTCCTTCGGATCCTTCGAATCGAGGATCCGCATCGGATTCTTCTCAAGCCGGGTCAGGCTGTCCTCGGACAGCTCGCCGCGATGCGCCTCGAAATGCGCAACCAGCGCCGCGCGCCATGCCTCACGCGTCTCGGCATCGCCCAGCGTGTTCAGCTGCAACGTCACGCCGTCGGCGATGCCGAGCTCGCGCAGCAGCTGGTCCGCCAGCACCAGCAGTTCGACGTCCGCCGCGGGCTCCGCCGCGCCGATCACCTCGGCGTCGATCTGGTGGAACTGCCGGAACCGGCCCTTTTGCGGGCGTTCATAGCGGAACACCGGGCCGCTCGTCGTGATCTTGAGCGGCGCGAACTGCTGCCAGCCCTCGGTCAGATAGGCACGCGCGATGCCCGCGGTGAATTCGGGGCGCAGCGTCAGCGAATCCCCGCCGCGGTCCTCGAATGTGTACATCTCCTTCGACACAACATCGGTCGTCTCGCCGAGCGAGCGCGCGAACACCGCGGTGGATTCGAACACCGGGATGTCGATCCGCTGGAAGCAATAGAGCGCACGCACGCGTTCGAAGGTGCTGAGAACATGCGCGAAACGGCGCTGCTCGTCGCCGAAGATGTCCTGAGTGCCGCGGATGCGACGCGGGGTTTCTGTTCTGGCCATGATGCGCGCGTATCTAGGCGACGTGCCCGCGAAGCGCTAGCGCCGTCACATGAGCAACGACGTCCGCTATTGGGGGCTCGGCCGGCGCATCGCCCCGCCGCGCTTCGTGCTGTTCGCATGCGTCTTCGCGATCGGCCTCGTTGCGCTGATCCCCCGACTGGGGCTGGGCCGCGGCACGATGGCGGCGTTCGATATCGCCGCGGTCCTGTTCCTCGCCACCGTCGCAACCCTGTTCGGCAACGCCACCGCGGAACGGATGCGGCGCTATGCGGACGAGAACGACGCCAACCGCGCGGTGCTGCTGGCGTTCAGCGGGACGATCCTGATCGTCGTGCTCGTCGCGGTGGCGAAGGAATTGCAGGGCAAGACCGATCTCGTCGCGATCCTGATCTCGGTCGCGACGCTCGTGCTCGCCTGGCTGTTCTCCAACATGGTCTACACGCTGCATTATGCGCATCTGTTCTACAGCGACGCCGCGGATGGCAGCGACGCGGGCGGGCTCGATTTCCCGTCCTGTGCCGAGCCCGATTACTGGGACTTCGCCTATTTCGCCTTCACGCTCGGCATGACCTTCCAGACCTCCGACGTCGAGATCACGTCGCGGCGCGTGCGCAAGGTCGCGCTCGGCCAGTGCATGGCCGCGTTCGTCTTCAACATCGGCGTGCTCGCCTTCACCATCAACGTGCTCGGCAGCAGCTGACCCTGCCCCTTCCGTCATCCCTCTTCCGTCATCCTGACGAAAGTCAGGATCCAGAGCCATAAACACCACTGCCCGTAACCCTGGATCCTGACTTTCGTCAGGATGACGGCGCATGTGGCAAAGCGCGACGCACCAAACGCCTGCGACGCGAAACTATACCCCCCGGCAAAGGGCTGGACGACTGCCCTTTCTGCCGCTTACACCTTGACCATCGTCTCTTTGCCGGAAGGCCTTTTCCTTGATCCGCAAGCTTCTCGTCGCATCCCTGCTCGCGTCTGCACTTCCCGCGGTCGCGCAAGTCCCCGCCGGCAACACCGCCCCTCAACCGGTGCCGTTCGTCGACACGATCCCCGCCGCACAGGACACGCCCTATCCCGGCACGATCCTGCTCGACATCGACGCGACCGATACCGAGCGCGGCATCTTCCGCGTCAAGGAGACGATCCCCGTCGCCAAATCGGGCAAGATGGCGCTGCTGTTCCCGAAATGGCTGCCCGGCAACCATGCGCCACGCGGCGAGATCGAGAAGCTCGCCGGGCTGGTGATCCGCGCGAACGGCCGGATCCTGCCCTGGACGCGCGATCCGGTCGACGTCTACGCCTTCCACATCGACGTCCCCGCGGGCACCAGACAGCTCGACGCGACCTTCCAGTTCATCTCCGCGACCAAGGCGGACCAGGGCCGTGTCGTCATGACCCCGACGATGATCAGCCTCCAGCCGAACTCGGTCAGCCTCTATCCCGCCGGCTATTATACGCGTCAGATCCCGGTGAAGATGACCGTCACCTACCCGACCGGCTGGACCGCCGCGGGTGCGGTCCCCGCCAAGGTCTCGGGCGCGACCTATGCCTATGACCGGACCAATTACGAGATCCTCGTCGATTCGCCGATCCTCGCGGGCAAATACGGCAAGGTCTGGCCTTTGAGCCCGAAGGTCGACCTCAACGTCTTCGCCGACACCCCCGACCAGCTCGCCGCCAAGCCCGAACAGATCGACGCGCACAAGCGGCTCGTCGACCAGGCCGCGCGCACCTTCGGCGCCGAGCATTATGATCACTACGAGTTCCTGCTCTCGATCACCGACCAGCTCGGCGGGATCGGGCTCGAACATCATCGCAGCTCGGAAAACGGCGTCCGCCCCGGCTATTTCACCGAATGGGAGACGGGCGCGTCGGCGCGCAACCTGTTGCCGCACGAATTCACGCACAGCTGGGACGGCAAGTTCCGCCGCGGCGCCGACCTGTGGACCCCCGATTTCCGCACGCCGATGCGCAACTCGCTGCTCTGGGTCTATGAGGGCCAGACGCAGTTCTGGGGCTATGTGCTCCAGGCGCGCTCGGGTCTGGTCAGCAAGCAGGACACGCTCGACGGCTATGCCTCGATTCTGGGCACCTACGACACCGCGCAGGGTCGCCAGTGGCGCCCGCTGATCGACACCACCAACGATCCGGTCATCTCGTCGCGCCGTCCCAAGGGCTGGACCAGCTGGCAGCGGTCGGAGGATTACTACAATGAAGGGCTGATGGTCTGGATGGAGGTCGACGCGATGCTCCGCCAGAAGTCGGGCGGCACCAAGTCGATCGACGATTTTGCCAAGGCGTTCTTCGGCATCCGCAACGGCGATTATGGCGAGGTTACCTACACGTTCGACGACGTGGCCAAGACGCTGAACGGCATCCTGCCCTATGACTGGGCCGGCTTCCTCAACACGCGGCTGACCGAGACGGGCAAGCCCGCGCCGATCAATGGCTTTGCGATGAACGGCTACAAGCTGGTCTATGGCCCCGTGCAGAGCCCGTATCTGAAGCAGGCGGAGAAGACCCGCGGCACTGATGTCAGCTATTCGCTGGGCTTGGTGATGAACAAGGACGGCGTCGTGACTGCCTCGATCTGGGACAGCCCTGCGTTCCGCGCCGGGATCGACGTCGGCACCGAAATCGAGGCGGTCAACGGCGAATCCTACTCGTCGGACCGCATGAAAGCGGCAATTCTCGCGGCCCAGGGCACCAAGCTGCCGATCCGTCTGACTGTAAAAAACAACGAGCGATTCCGCGACGTCTCGCTCGATTACCATGACGGCCCGCGCTATCCGCGGCTCGAGAAGGTCGGTACAGGTGACGGCGGACTGGACAAGTTGCTGATGCCGCGCTGACAGTTCCGATATTTTTCCGGTGCCGGCCGCCTCCCCAAGGGGAAGCGGCCGGCACCGCCATTTCTGAAAGGACCGCCATGCGTATCGACCTCATCCCGACGGGCAAGAATCCGCCCGAAGACCTGAACGTCATCATCGAAGTCCCGACCGGCGGCGAGCCCGTGAAGTACGAGTTCGACAAGGCATCGGGCGCGCTGTTCGTCGACCGCATCCTGCACACGCCGATGCGCTACCCCGCGAATTACGGCTTCGTGCCGCACACGCTCAGCCCCGATGGCGACCCGCTCGACGCGCTCGTGATCGCGCGCTCGCCGTTCATCCCCGGCTGCGTCGTCCGCGCGCGCCCGATCGCGGTGCTCAACCTCGAGGACGAGGCCGGCGGCGACGAGAAGCTCGTCTGCGTCCCCGTCAACGACGTGTTCCCCTATTATTCGAACGTCGGCGGCCGTGCCGACGTGCCCGAGATCGTGTTCGAGCAGATCGAGCATTTCTTCACCCACTATAAGGACCTTGAGAAGAAGAAGTGGGTCCGCGTCGGCAAGTGGGGCGATGCCGAGGAAGCCAAGCGCATCACGATTGAGGCGATCGAGCGCTACGAAGAGGCCAAGAAGCAGGGCGACGAGCCCATGAACGCGGACGACGCCGCAGGCCGCTAATTACAAAAGACCGAAGTCGAAGCGGCGCGCACCCGGCGCGCCCTTCGACTGCGCTCAGGGCGAACGGGGCCGCGAACTACGCCCCCCGTTCGTGCTGAGCGAAGTCGAAGCACCTGCCCCGCCCTTACGGCGCCGGCCGCTCCGCCTGCGCTTCCGCCAGGTACAGCGAGAACAACCCTGCCGGATCGGTCCATTCGCGGATCGGCGTCCACCCGCCCGACCGCAACAGGATTCGCGCATCACGCGACCCGTATTTGTGGCTGTTCTCGGTGTGGATCGTCTCGCCCGCGGCGATATCGAACGGCCGCCCCTCGATCGTGAACGCGGCATCGCGCTGCGCCTCGAGATGCATCTCGATCCGCGCGCGGTCGTCGTTCCACACCGCCTTGTGCCGGAACGCCTCAACCGGCACGTCGGCGTCGAGCTCGCGGTTGATCCGCTCGAGCAGGTTCATGTTGAACGCCGCGGTCACGCCCTGCGCATCGTCATAGGCGGGGACCAGCACCGCTGGATCCTTGATCCGGTCCATCCCGATCAGCAGCATCGCGCCGATCCCGAGCGACGCGCGCATCGCCTTCAACAGGTCGACCGCCATCAGCGGGATCATGTTGCCGATCGTCGACCCCGGAAAGAAACCGAGCTTGGGCGTGTCCGCGATCGTCTTCGGCAATGCGAGCGGCCGCATGAAATCCGCCTCGAACGGCAGGACCAGCAGCTCGGGGAATTGCGCCGCAAGCACGCGCGACGATTCGCGCAGGAAATCGCCCGAGATATCGATCGGCACATAAACCGACGGCGCCACCGCGCTCAGCAGGATCGGCGTCTTGGTCGACGACCCCGACCCGAATTCGACCACCGCACGTCCCGCGCCGGCAATCTCGGCGACCTCGGGGCAGGCGGTCTCGAGGATCGAGCGCTCGGTCCGCGTCGGATAATATTCGGGCAGGTCGGTGATCGCCTCGAACAGCTCCGACCCGCGCCGGTCGTAGAACCAGCGCGCCGGAATCGCGCGCGGCCGCCGTTCCAGCCCGGCGAGCACGTCCGCCCGGAACGCAGGATCGGCCAGACTCTGCTCGCCGTCTTCGATTTCACGCTTCAACATCAGATATCCTTGGCGAGCCGGACGCCGGTGAACTGCCAGCGCTGGTGCGGGTAGAAGAAATTGCGGTAGCTCGCCCGCGCATGGCCGCGCGGCGTCGCGCAGCTCCCGCCGCGCAGCACGAACTGACCGCTCATGAACTTGCCATTATACTCGCCGACCGCCCCCTCGACCGCGCGGAAGCCGGGATAGGGCCGATAGGCGCTCCCCGTCCATTCCCAGACGTCGCCGAAAAAGGCCGGGTCGCCCGCGCGCGCCGGCCGCGGCTCGACCGGGCCCGCCGCATCCATCTGATTGCCGCCATCGCCGGCATAGTCCGCCGCAACGGCCTCCCATTCGGCCTCGGTCGGCAGCCGGACGCCCGCCCAGCTGGCATAGGCGTCCGCCTCGTAGAAGCTGACATGCGTCACCGGCGCCGCCGGATCGATCGCGCGCCGCCCGTCGAGCCCGAACCGCGTCCAGCCCCCGTCGCGCTCTTCCCAGTACATCGGCGCGACGATGCCCTCCGCCTTCACCCAGGCCCAGCCATCGGCGAGCCAGTGGCGCGGCTCGCTATAGCCGCCATCGGCAATGAACGCCGCCCATTCGCCATTGGTCACCGTCCGGTCGGCGATCGCGTGGCGCGCGAGCAGCGTGTCGTGCCGCGGCGTCTCGCAATCGAACGCGAAGCCGTCGCCGTCATGCCCCATGCGCGCGATCCCGGCGTCGCGTTCGATCCAGCCGATCGCGCCCGGCATCTCGACCGGCACCTTGCGCGGCGCAGCCCAGACCGCGGGCTCGAGCGGATTTTCCGAAAACAAATGGAGGATGTCGGTCACCAGCAATTCCTGGTGCTGCTCCTCGTGATGGCAGCCCAGCGCCACCAGCTCGCGCGCCGCCTCGGGCAGGTCGGGCAGCGCCGCGATCAGCGCCGCATCGACATGCGCGCGGTACGCGCGGACCTCGTCGAGCGTCGGCCGCGTGATCATCCCGCGCCGGTCGCGCGCATGCCGCCGGCCTTCGGCCTCGTAATAGCTGTTGAACAGGAACGGGAAGCGTTCGTCGTGCAGCCGGTAGCCCGCGACATGATCGCGCAGCACGAACGTCTCGAAGAACCAGCTGGTATGCGCGAGATGCCATTTGGTCGGCGACGCGTCGGGCATCGACTGCACCGTCGCATCCGCATCCGACAGCGGCGCGGCCAGCGCGATCGACAGGTCGCGCACGGCGGCGAACCGCGCACCGAGCGCGTCTGTATCAGGCAGGGTCGCAGGATTATGGGTGGGGACGGGGTTCGGCATCGACTGTCCTCGTGCGGGCGATGCACGCGGCATGACCCCTTATAAAAGGATGCAGCGATACGGAGCGCTATCCGCGCGTTGCCCCCGGTCGCCAAAGAACGTCGCTCGCCCCGTTTTGGTTCACCGCACGCGCGGCGACGAACAGGAAATCTGACAAGCGGTTAACATACGCTAATGCCAGCGGATTGATCGGGTCGTCGACCGCGACCACCGCGCGCTCGGCGCGGCGCGTGATTGCGCGCGCCAGATGCAGCGCCGCGGCACCCGGCGATCCACCCGGCAGGATGAAGCTGGTCAGCGGCGCCATCTGCGCGGTCATCGCGTCGATCTCGCCTTCGAGCCGCTCGACCTGCGAACCGATGATCCGCAGCGTCATTTCGGACGGCGCGAAATCCTCGCCCGGCGTCGCGATGTCCGCGCCGAGATCGAACAGGTCGTTCTGGATCCGCTCGAGCGCTCGGCCAAGCGGATGATCGCCCAGCGCCACCGCGGCCACGCCGATCGCGCTGTTCGCCTCGTCGACATCACCGATCGCCTGCATCCGCGGGCACGCCTTGGACACGCGCGATCCGTCGACCAGCCCCGTGGTCCCCGCGTCGCCGGTCCGCGTGTAGATCTTGTTCAGCTTTACCATAACGTTAGGCCCTTCGGGCTCAGGTCCGGCCCGCGGCGAACAGGATCAGCACGACGATCAGGATCGCGATCGCCTGAAAGAAGATGCGCTGCTGCATCATCCGGTTCGATTTCAGCGACGCGGCGCTCGGCCCCCCGTCCTTCACCTGCGCCGACTGGTCCTGCAGGAACGTCACCACCCCGCGCACCAGAGCAACGAGCGTCGCGATCATCGCCGCGATCAGGAGGATGACGAGGAAGGTGTTCATGACGACAATCTAGGCATGCGCGCGCCGCCCCGCAATGGCCGTTCCGCCGGTCGTCGGACAAGCCTCGAAACGGGCGGAATTCTACGCTGACAGCCCCGATCTTCCCGGCTAGCATCGTGACAAATGGGGGAATGAGTATGCGTAACGGACGGATCGGCGCCAGCCTGGCGATGCTGGCTATGTTGAGTGCGTGCGGCGGAGACTCCGGCGCGGTGTCGGGATCGACCGGCGGGACGCCCGGGGTGTCCACCCCGACCACCGGCACGACCACCCCGACGACCGTCGCCGGGTGCAGCCTGCGTGAGCGGCAGGACTGGGCCGCGGCGCAGCTGCGCGAATGGTATCTGTTCCCCGAGACGCTGCCCGCCAGCCTCGACCCGACGCCCTATACGACCGTCGACGCCTATATCGATGCGCTCACCGCGACCGCGCGCGGCCAGCGCCGCGACCGCTATTTCACCTATCTGACGTCGATCAAGGAGGAGGACGCCTATTATGAGGCGGGGTCCAATGCCGGCTTCGGCTTCCGTCTCGGCATCGATGGCAGCGGGCGCCGCGCCTATGTCATCGAATCCTTCGAAGGCGGCGCTGCGCTGGCGGCGCAGGTCGATCGCGGTGCGGAAATCGTCGCGATCGGGACCAACGCCAACACGCTGCGGACCGTCAGCGCGATCTTCGCCGCAGAGGGCAGCGCGGGCGTCTCGACCGCGCTCGGCCCGGACACGGTCGGCACCAGCCGCGTGCTGCAGATCCGCGACGCGCAGGGCACGCGCGACATCACGCTGACCAAGACCGATTTCGCGCTGCTCCCGGTCTCGAGCCGCTACGGCGCGAAGGTCATCGCCGATGGCGGGCGCAACTATGGGTATATCAACCTCCGGACGTTCATCTCGACCGCCGACCCCGCGCTGCGCGCCGCCTTTGCCAGTTTCCGCGCGCAGAACGTCACCGATATCGTCATCGACCTGCGCTATAATGGCGGCGGGCTGATCTCGATCGCAGAGTTGATGACCGACCTGCTCGGCCGCAACCGCGCGACCTCCGAAGTGTCGAGCTACACCACCTTCCGCACCGAAAAATCCGCCAACAACACGACGCGCTTCTTCGCGCCGCAGCCCGAATCGATCGCGCCGACGCGCGTCGCGTTCATCGGCACGGGCGGGACCGCCTCGGCGAGCGAACTCGTGATCAACGCGATGATCCCCTATCTGCACAGCGCTGCCGGGCTGATCGGCACGAACACCTATGGCAAGCCCGTCGGCCAGATCGGGCTCGACCGCGCCGCCTGCGACGACCGTCTGCGCGTGGTCGCGCTGTCGACGCAGAACGCCGCACGCCAGGGTGCCTATTATGACGGTCTTGCCGGCACGGTCGAGGCGAGCTGCCGGGCCGAGGACGATATCCGCTATCCGCTCGGCGACCCGCGCGAAGCCTCGACGCGGCAGGCGATCGACTTCCTCGCCGGCCGCAGCTGCCTGCCGGTCACTGCGACCGCAGCCACCGCGTCCGCCCGCACCAGCACGCCCGCGCCGACGACCGACCTCCCCACGCGCGCGCTGCTCATCCCCGACCACCCCAGCACGCCGCAACGCGAAGTCCCCGGCCTCTATTGATCCGCCCGGCGCGACGGGGCCGGGTCACCCCACCCACCCCGTCAATCCCGCTCACCCAGTCCTCCGCGCTCACCCGCCCACCCCGTCACCCTGACGAAAGTCAGGGCCCAGAGCCAAACACGCCGCACCCCGTAACCCTGGATCCTGACTTCCGTCAGGATGACGGCGAATAGGGCGTATCCTCCGCCAGCATCCCGCGCACCCGCGCCGCAACCGCGAGCCCGTCCTCCCCCCGTTCGCGCATCGCCGCGAGCGAGGGCGCGCCGGTGCGCTTGGCGAGCCGCGCGCCGTCCGCCCCCAGCATCAGCGGATGATGATGATAACGCGGCGTCGGCAACCCCAGCAGCGCCTGCAACAGCCGATGCACGTCGGTCGCCGCGAACAGGTCGTCGCCGCGCACCACGTCGGTGACACCCTGCGCCGCATCGTCGAGCGTCACCGCGAGATGATAGCTGGCGGGCGCGTCCTTGCGCGCGAGCACCACGTCGCCCTGCGCCGCCGGATCGGCCCGCACCGTCCCCGCCCGCGCATCCACCCAGTCGAGCGGTCCCGTGACGCTGAGCGCCGCGGCCATGTCGAGCCGCCAGCAATGCGCCTCGCCCATCCGCGCCGCGACCTCGGCGGGCGCCAGCTTCCGGCACGTCCCCGGATAGACCGCGGCGTCTCCGGCATGCGGCGCCGACAGGCTCGCCGCGATCTCCGCGCGCGTACAGAAACACGCATAGAGCAGCCCGCGCGCGTTCAATCCATCGAGCGCCGCCTGATAGGATGCGAGCCGCGCCGACTGATGCGACAGATCGTCCCAATCCAGCCCCAGCCAGCGCAGATCCTCCACGATTCCCGCGACATGCTCGGGCCGGCTGCGGCCCATGTCGATATCCTCGATCCGCAGCAGGAACCGCCCGCCCCGCGCCCGCGCAAAGTCGTGCGCGCGGATCGCCGACAGCGCATGGCCGAGGTGCAGCCGCCCCGTCGGACTGGGCGCGAACCGCGTCGTGACGAATTCCGCGCTGTTCACTGGACTTGACCCCATGTCCCGCGCCGTGCTGTCATGACCCTGTCATGCCGGTGCGCGAAAGCGCGTCCGGGACTTTTGTGGGAGGAGCCGTGTTTCACCCCGACCTGATACGCCACCCGGATGGATGTCCGGCGCTCGTGCTTAACGCCGATTACACGCCGCTCTCCTATTATCCGCTCAGCGTCTGGCCCTGGCAGACCGCCGTGAAGGCCGTCTTCCTCGATCGCGTCGATATCGTCGCCAATTACGAACGCGAGGTGCGCAGCTCGAGCTTCGCGCTCAAGCTCCCCTCGGTGATCGCGCTCAAGCAATTCGTCAAACCGTCGCAATTTCCCGCCTTCACCCGTTTCAACCTGTTCCTGCGCGACAAGTTCACCTGCCAATATTGCGGCAAGCTGCGCGATCTCACCTTCGACCATGTCATTCCGCGTGCGCAAGGCGGGCGGACCACCTGGGAAAATGTCGTCACCGCCTGTGCGCCGTGCAACCTCAAAAAGGGCGGGCGCACCCCGCGCCAGGCCGCGATGCCGCTCCATCTCGAGCCGATCCGCCCGACCAACTGGCATCTGCACGAACATGGCCGCAGCTTCCCGCCGAATTATTTGCACGAAACCTGGCATGATTGGCTCTACTGGGACATTGAACTCGAAGCGTGACCGTCCGGCCGCGCAGCACTGTGCGGGAGACGGGTCGATGCGGGTGATGATGGGTGTGATCGCGGCGGGACTGATCGTCGCAGGGGGCGGCGACAAGGACGCGCAGCGCGCCGAGGCGGATGCCGGCGCGG
>NZ_JPDP02000006.1:28049-92659 GCF_000732685.2 Sphingomonas sp. STIS6.2 | reverse complement strand
ACACGGGCAGGTCGACGGTCTGCGCAGCAAGCGCATGCGTACAATCGCCGAGAAACTGGATCCTGCCGTCGGTGACGAACGAATGACACGTTGCGGGCGGGGCACCGTCAACGCCCGCGTCAGAGCCGTTGTAAGTGACCAGTATCGACGGGGTGAATGTGGGCGACTCCGGGTTGCCGTTGTATCCCCAGCGAGGGCCCGGGCCATCGCCTACCGTCACTTGATGCGCGCCATCGCATCCGGGACACCAGAACAGCAGACCGCCATTCTGAGCGCCTCGCAAAACCGGGGACAGCCGGCTCATGCTTCGTCGCTCGACAGCTTCAGGCCGGCAGTCGTTGCCATATGCACTGGCCCGCCGATAACCGGCACGCCTACGGGCCAGCGCGATGCGGTGAGCCGGCCCTTTGCGATCCGTGTAACGGTGACGGCGTTGCTCTGATTGCCGCCGAGCACATGGTAGGCCGTCGCATCCTCGCCGACGTAGAAGCCGACGTGACCGCCGCCTGGGCGATCGAAGACGAGGACAGCACCGGGGGCGAGGCGCTCAGGCCGCAGCCGGCTACCCCAGGTCGCCCAGCTCTTCGCTCGCGCGGCGATCTTGACCGGCTCGACGCCGACGGCGACGAGGCATGCTGCGACGAAGCCACCGCACCACGGCATCTCGTCGTCTTTCCAGATCACGCCGTTCCATTTGCGCGCCGAGTTAAGGAACGCGATCAGGGCATTGTTGTGCGTGCGCCCGACGATTTCGCGGGTACCAAGAAGCGACCGGGCATGGCGAAGCCACGCCGGCGTTGATGCCGTCGTCATGATTATTTCCTTCGATGTGAAGCTATTGGGCAGCTTGGCTGTTATCGACGGGCCGGGTTTCTTAACCTTGCCCGGCCGGCCCGCCACGAACCCCTCCCGGTTGGGCGGGCCGTTATTCCACCGGCTTGTCGGTATCGATCCCGAACACTGTGCCGGCCTTTTTCAAGTAGTTTTCGGCAATCTTAAAGATGCCTTCGCCAAGCACACCGAGCCCAGCGCCGTAGAGCAGTCCGCCAAGCGGCTCGGGCCGCTGCGAGATGACGATCGCGATCGAGAAGGCGAGAGCGATGCCGGACACCGGGATATCAAGACTCCAGCGGTGTTCCTTGCGGACCGACTGCGCGGCACCGATCCAGAAGCGCGCCGCGCCGCAAGCGAAGACTGCGGCGATCATCCCCGCGACCTCGAATGGATAACCCAAAAAATGCCAGATTACCGGTGACGATGTTGCAATCGTCGGGCCTCTTTGGACCATCGCTGCCGCAGCGACAGGTAGTATAGCCGCCATCGTTGCGCCCCCTTTGTAGATGCCCCCGGTACTGATCATCGCGTTGACACCACCCCGACTGCGGCGAGGAAGGTCCCCAAGCCAAGCCAAAGCATTCGTCGGATCATCGGCCACGCCAGCCACATGTCGATCGCAAAGGGTTCCTTGCGCTGCTGCTCGATCATGCCGGGCTCGGAGCAAATGTAGAGCCCGAGGCCCGAGAGGCCGAAGGTGACCGCGAACGGATCGAACAGCCGCTTTACCGTCGCGTAGAAGCCGGACGTTACGGGATCGCGCGCATCATAGCCCCAGAGCGTCAACGCTTCGGCACCGCAGCGGACCGTGATGGCACAGGCAAACAGGATGCCGAGCGCACGGTAGATCCAAGCTGGTGACAGCCAGGTATCAAGGTGGCGATGCTTACAGCCGTCTCCGACCAGCTTCATCACCACCATGAGCCCGACGAGCGTTCCGATCGTCATGACAGCAAGGTTGATGACGACGAGCCAACCCATGCCTTCGAAGCTGGGTTGCGCGATCGTGCGGGGGCCATTCGCGACCGCCTGGGCCGCGAAGCTCGTATTGCTCATCGTTGATCCTCTCAGGGGGTTGGCGCTTGGCCTAGAAAAGCGGTCTCGACATTTCGCCGGCAATGGCCGGGCTTCTCGCCAAGCAGCACAAACAGCAGATCGATGACTGGGGCGATCAGATTGGCCCACCATGCGCCTCGCATCTGCGCGCGGCCGACATAGCTGCTGATTGTCTCGTCTGCCGAAGGGCAGGCGTCGGTGATGTGTAAAATGTAGAACAGGCCGACTATCACGACCTGGGCAAGCTGATCGACCGATACGAGCAGCTGCTGCGCTACATCACGCAACCGCCGCATTACAGACCTGCGATCCGGTCGGCAGTGGCCTTAGACACGTAACCCTTCTCGACGAGATAGCCGACACCTTCCTGGGTGCGGGGATCTTTTGGATCGATGCTACCGGACGCAGACTGCGCGCGATCGTAGATCAGCTTGGCCATCGGGTCAGACATCGTAGCCGTGACGATTGCCACCTGCTCACCGAGCGGGAACAGGTCGACCCATTGATTGAAGGTGTAGAATATGAGGGCAGGCGTAGCCGCGTCACTAGGTACCAACCTGCCATCAGCGACGATCCAATCGCGAGGATCAATCGCGGTGTCATACTCTATGTATGCATAACCGGATTCCGGATCGGGAACGATATCAGCAGAAAATGTGCCGATCACTCGACCGGTTTCGGTCTGATAAATAGCCAGATGCTTCATAGCGCGGTCCAGTAGACAGAGAGGGCCGGGTCTCGGATGATCGACCAAGTCCGCTCGGTAGCCCTGACAGCGACCCTCCAGCGTATGGTCAACTCACCGAACGTATTCAGAACCCGGATTGTGTAATTATCCAATCGGCCTGTGCTGCCAAAGCCGCTTTCCGGCAGCGGAACCGTAGCCAAGATCCCGTTGTCCGCGGCGTTCATGATCTCAAATGTTGGCTGGGTGTCGCGTGTCCCGTTCGTTTGCCCGCCGATAAAGCCCGAGAAGGCGATGTATATTGATCCACCCGACCGGATGAACATGTCCGCGCCGAGGTTCGGGATGTATTGCTTACTCGCCTGTCCTGCGCCGCCGTACGAACCCGCTACCGAACTGGCGGTCGTGGCGGTCATGGTCGACCGATCAAGTGCGCGGATCGTCACCGTGCCGTTGAAGATCGCGTTGCCGTCGACGAACAGATTGGCGCCGATGTAGAAAACGCCAGCCGATCCGTCAGACTTCGACAGGCTGATCTGGGTGCTGCCGTCAGGCGTCGTGCCCGTGACCGACCAGAAGACACTGGTGCGGCCATCAATGCCGGCGATGGCGCCGGTCTGTTGTGCGATGGTCGCGGCGCTGCCGTTGTATTCGGCCCGCAGCTGCGCGAGCGTCTGGGCTACAGCGCCTGCCTTCGCGTCGGCAATTGCGGTAGCGCGTTCTTCGATGCGTGCGGTCAGCTGCGTATTCGATGTATCTACACGACCGTTTACATAATTGACCGCATCGTTGAGCGGGCTTCCGACCTCCTGCCGAAATTGCGCTTCTAGAGTTGCCGTTCGGGATGCCGCAGCATAACGGTTTGGCAGGTCAGCTAATACATCTTCGCTGAACTTGATCCGCGCATTCACGTTCGCATCGACTTGGGTCAGCCGATTATTGACGTCGTCCGTAAAGTTATTCAGCGCGCTAGGAGCTTGGCGCGACATCTGCGCCTCAAGCGTGCTGGTTCGCCCGACATAGCCTTGCTGGTCGGATGACAGGCTGGTGATGCGCTGATCGTAGCCGCTGAGGGTAAGATTGACGCCTTGGAACCGGGTCGAGACGCTCGTTGACAGATCGGCGACCGATTGATTGGCCGTTGCCGCGGTTGTTGCCGCTTCCCTGATCGCGGCGTCAGATCGCAGCTGGATAGCACGGCCGCTGCCCGGTGACCAATCGTTCCAACTGTTTTGGCCTTGCCGGGCCGCCCCAATATACGGCCGCCAGAACCAAGCGTAGCTGTCGCCCTGACCCTCATAAGTATCGTTCTTCCGCATCAGCAATCGGGCTGCCACTGCGCGCAAAGGGGCCTGAACAGCGATCAGGCCGGACCGCTTGAACAGGTTCGGATCGTTTGCGAACTTCTCGGTGGAGGTATTGCGGTTGCCGTTGACGAACTCGAAAATGACGCCGTCCGATCCAACCCAGCCGAGAAAAGCCTGGGTGTCAGCACGGTGTGAGGCGAACATAGCAGAGAATTGAACGAACGATCCGCTGACGATCGCTACCGGATCGGATATCCAATCAGCATACGCGTCGGCACCGCCAGCTCGCCCCGCCTGATAGATCGAGAGGACATTTTCGCCGACCGGATGATACGGCGCTCCGGCAATGTTGATCCCATAGATGGGTCGGCTAGGATTGTAATTTTCCGACCAACCGTCGGTAGTGACGAAATCGGTATTGCTGAGCAGATTGCCGCCACCGCGGGACAGGCTGCTAGTCACTTCAGTCACAGATTGCGCAGCGGCGCTGTCACGTTCAATTGCGGCGGTGTCGACCCGGCGGATTTCGGACCTCACTTCCGTGTCGTCATAGCCTCCGCTGGCCGAGATTGTCTCGATCTGGCGAGCAAGCGCCTCGTCGGCATCGCTAAGCGCATCATACTGCTGGCTAATCCGAACGTTGGTTTCCGCATCTAGGCCATGAAACTCGGTGACGACCTCTTCGATGCGCTGGGCGATCGAACGTCGCGCGTCCGACAGGGCGATAGCCTGATCCGCGATGCGGGAGTTCGTAGCGGCATCGAGGCCTTCGTATGCTGTCGCCACATTCTGGATCGCGGTGGCAAGCGCACTATCACCATCGGCGCGTACAAGGTCGATACGCTCGATCAGGGCCTGAACATCTTCGCCGTTCGGGCCGGTGCCGCCCGCCGCGATCGCGTCGACACGTCGCGTCAGGTCCTCGGCGACGCCCTGGGTTCGATCAATCTCGGCCGCAAGATCCAGCACGGCACGGTCGAGCTTGGTCTGAGCTTCTGCGATCCGCCTATCTGCCTCAGCGACGGCAGCATTCGCCTGACTGGATACGGCCTCAATCCGTTCGCCGGCACCTGTCACCGCCGCATTGATCGCGGGAATAATATTGTTGTTCAGGTCATTCTGATACGCCTGGGCAGCTGCCAGCTCCTCAAGGAACGCGTCGGCCGGCTTGCCCCCGACCGCGTTGGTGTCCTTCGACGTGTGCTCCCCGGTGACGTCGGCGTTATTGTCTGGCTTCGTACCGGTTGGATCGGTCACCGAATCCCATTCGGCCGTTGTCGCCGCTTCGTCGATCGCGAGGATCAGCGGGTTATTCCGGCTGTCATAGACGATCGGTTCAGCCGGCTGAACCGGCGCGGCGTCGTCGGCATCCCATGCGTAGATTGCGGCATTCTCGACGGTCAGCGTCATGTTGCAAACACCGCCCTGACCAAGCTCCTGATCCTTGATCCGGAACAAGGCGCGATCGAAGCCCAATGCCGCAAAGGTGAACGGCACGACATCCCCGACGCCGTATTTCCACGCGCGGATGTCGAACGGCGCCGAGAACTCGCGTGGATACTGTTTGCGCTGCAAAATCTGCTTGGCGATCCGCTGCGCCTGACTGGGACTTTCCACGACGCCAAGATCGAGCGGAAAGATGCGATCCTGCCCGTCGAGGCTGGGCAAGCGGATCTCGGGATAGTCGATCAGCTGATAGAGCGAGTTCGCCGTCGCATCGACATACTTGCCCCGCACGACGTTTGGCGTGGCTTCCAGCGCTGCATCCGGGTCCCAGGTGAAGGCGCCGACGACGTCGTCATCGTTAAGCCCGTCCTCGGTAGCGGCTGCCGCAAGATCATTGTGAGCGACAACGAGCGACAGCTTGCCTCCGGTATCCCGGAAACGGGCGCAGCAGGCGGTGCAGAGCATGTCGAGCACCGTCTTGGGATCATCACCCTCGGAAACGACGCCAGCGCCGTGATAGCGCGGTTCCTGACCGCCTGCCGACCGGTTGACCATTTCGTCGGCTAGATTGGCGGCAATGGCGATCGACGCCAAATTGATCCGCCGTGGCGGCACGCCAGAGCCGGTCGCAAGCTTCAGCGTGCCAGTCGACGGATTGCGGATCCGCCACCCGAGCACGACGCGCAGGATCTGCAACGGCAGGTTTTCGCCGATCGTCACGCCGTCGTCTGTCGTGAACCGCCACGTCGACTGATCATCGGCACGCATCGGACCGTTGCCACCGGGCACGGTGCTGTCACGGCGCGGATCGTACAGCTTGGCGCCGCGCCCGATCACAGTGATGCGGCTCGGCATGCCCGACACAAATGGGCTTTCAGCCTTTTTGCTGTTGCCAGTCAGTTTGAAACGCCAGTGCGAATACGCGCACCCCGTTAGGCGAGCACCTCGATTCCACTTGCCCGAGCCGAGCGTAAAAGCGTTCGCCGGGCTGCCGTCCAGGATGATATGCGGCACCGTGAAGTAACCGACATATTTACCGACGACGCCAGTCGCGCGCGACCATGCCATTGTCGTCTCGAACCAGATCTCGTCGATCGCCTCGCAGGCGTGGCTCGCATGCAAGACAATCCAGTCGCAATATTCCTGATCCTTGCCGGACCACTCCTCATACCGCACCTCGACAGGCATGGCTGTCTGCCCGAGGACGGTATGCCGAAACGCACCCGGGTTGACCGATGCGCTCAAACGATCGGTCTGCGAGGCAGGAACCTTTGGGGTCTTTTGAAGCAGGCTCGCGGCAACCGTCAGACCGCCCGAGACGAGGAACAACGTACCGGTCGAAATGCCCGCGACAGTCAGCGCGCCGGCGAACCCCGGAAGGGCTACCGCGCCGACCCCGGTCGCAACTAGCGCAACCGCACCGACAACGAGTGCGGCGGTCTTAAGTGCTTTTGCCATCCGTCAGACGCCGTAACGGACGCGCCACGCGCGTGGGGCATCCCACGCGGCGCGATCGATACGGATCAAGCCCTCGCGTTCACCATCACGGCCGACAGCGATCAGGAAGGCACCGAAACACACTCCAAGCAGACCAGACGACATGACGATATCGCCACGCTGGGCAAGGCTTGCGTCAACAGCTTCGAACTTTGCGTCGAGCGTCGACGCAAGATCCCCGCGGCCGACGCTGCGCAGTGCGCGCACGGATCCCCGTGCGGTCGAATAGCGACCGCGGAATTCAGGGATGGGATCGACCCCCGTCATCGCCTCAACGGCACCGGCCGCAAAGGTGCAACAGTCATGCTGCCCCCAGACGAAAGCACGCAGCCGCAAGGGATCGAGATACGCGGCGAGCCGCGTCTCCCAGTCGGGTTTCCGATACATGTTTGCTCCGTCAGCTGCGCTTGGAGGCGCCGTTGGCAATGGCGATGGCGAGCGCGGCCGACTGGTCGCCCGGATCGTAGCTTTGCTGGTCGAGATAGGTGCGGTTCGAGGCCTGCCCGAAAAACGCGAGGTAGGACTCGACTGACATGTTGATAACTTGGCCCGTGCGGTCGCCGCTGATCTTCGGCACCGACATATAGCCGGTATAGAAACTCCAGATCGCACCGATGCGCGTCATGTCATGCGGATCGAGCATTGCTCTCCACAGTCGACAATCGCGACCAGCCCAGTTCGAGCGATTACCGATCTGCGTCATCAGTTCGTCGTCGACGCCGGCGAGACCGGACAACTGCAAGGTCAGCGTCTCGGTGCCGCCCTCGCGCGCCTTCACCGGTCCGACAGAGACGACACGCGGGTCGACGGCATCGAACGTGAAGCCGTCGAGATCCTCGTCGCCCGTGTCTGCGAATGTGAAGCTGTAGGGCGCATTCGTTACTCGGATCGGCTCGCCCTTCAGGTCTAGAAATGCGAAGGTCACCGGACGCCGGACCGAGGCTGCGAGCGCAGCCTGCGCGCTGATATCGGGGCGGCTATCCATCAGAAGGCCTCCTCGCACTTGAACGTCACGGCATAATTCTGGCCGATACCGACTTTCCAGCCGCTACGCGGATCCGACATCACCATGACGGCATAGGGCCGGGTGACCTCGACAGCGGCAGCATTCGCGGGCGAGAACCGAAGGTACGGCTTGAACTTCAGAACCGCGGTGCCGCTGGCATCCGCGACGACGTCGGCCTGTAACATCAGCAGCTGATCGTTCACGGTGAAGAACTGACCGCGACGAAGCTTCAGCCCGGCCGCGCCCCAGCCTTGCGTAACGAGCTGATGCGCGAACTGCCCGGCACCCTTCACAGTGACCGTGACGCCCGTGATCTGGGGACGTTCGCAGGCGATCACACGGAAACTATTGGCGATGCCGTCGCAGTCCACGACGAACGCCCGCCAGTCGAGCACCCGTGCCTCGCCGATGATCGGTGGCAACGTGACCTCAGCGTACCAGCGCGGCGCCTGCGCCAGCAAAGTGGCACGGCGCCTACCGGTAAACTCGCCACGGTTCGCTTGCCCGGGCTGATCGATATCCCATGCGATGTTCGCCGCCACCGGGGCGGCAGGCATACTGATTAGCATCAGATGGGCGCTCCAGGTAGCTCGGGACGATTCAGGCGACGGATGGTACGGTTTTCGGAACCGGCCATGATTGGCTCAGCTGCCGCACTGACGGTGCGGAAGGAGACATTCTCCATCCGCGCGTCGAATTCGGCCGTAGGGCTGATCCTGATGTTTCCGTCGACCAGCAGCATGTCTCGGCGCCGATTGCTGCCGTTGACCGCATCGGGAAGGCGAGGGGATCGCAGGCTCGGTAGGTTCGGACCACTAAGCGAACCGCCGGTGGCATATCCCGGCAAACGTCCCGAGTTGATCGCATGCAACAGCGGCAGGTTCTTCTTGGTCGCAGCCGCATTGACGATGAACTCGTCGGTCGACACCCGTATAGGACCGCGCCCATTGCCGAGGATGGCGAGGATGCTGTCCGACGTGCCTGTGCCCGGCCCCTGAATGAGACCACCGGGAGAACCGCCCTCGGCGAAACCGGGTGCGTCACCGATCTGCCCACCACCGGCAAAGCCGAAGCCCCCGCCGATCGCTGCGACGATCGCCTTTTGCACCGCAAGGCGGGCGAGGTCGGCAACGATGCTGCCAACGACCTCGCCCGCTATGCCTTTCAAATGCAGCAAATTCGTCACCGCACTTGCGGTTGCCCGCGAGCCTGCATCTTCCAGCGCGCCAAATCCGCGCACTGCGGCATCCTCCACTCCGCGTCCCATATCGTCCGATGCAGAGCGAAGACGCTGGCGATACTGATCGAGCGGTGCAGCATTTGCGCGATCGGCCTGTTTCTGCTCGCCGCTCTCGATCGCGGGCAGCCGCTTCAGATCATCTATCGCAGACTGGACCTGGACCGGATCCTGCGAGGTATCGCGCAGACGTTCTAGTGCCTTGCGGCGAAGAGCCTGCTCGGTTTCAAGTATCTGCTGCGATACGGTGCGGCGCTCGCTTTCCGTCGCCGCCAAACCTTCACTGATGCGCAGCAGGGTCACCTTGCCTTGCAGATCAGCCTGCTCCACATCGTAGCGCTGCTCGATCGCGCGGGTCGCCCGCTCGGTCAGCAGGTTTGCCAGGCGCTGCGTCTCGGTCGCATTGTTGAGCGCCGTTAGATGCTCTGCCTGCGCGGCGTTGATCTTGCCGGCGCTGAGATCGTTGGCGATGACGCGGCGATTGGCGGTCGCCTCGGCCGCGATGTCTTCGGCGAGCAGGTTTTCGCGCTTCTGCTCGGTCGCGGCCGTTTTGCGGGTCGCCTCGATCAGCTTACGCCGTGCCTGCCGCTCGTCGTTCGTATAGGCGCTGTCGTCGGTCAGTACCTTCTGCCGGGCGCTCTCTTCCCGCTTGGCGACGGTCTCACGAGACGGGCCGGCCTTGCCGAAGGCGACATGGATAACGCGTTGCGCCGGTTCGTCGATAATCTGCCGCAGGGAGACGCCCTGCTTGCGGAAAGCCTCGCGCAGGCTGGCAATGCTGATCCCGGGACCATAGGCGACATCGACGGCCTGTCCGCGCTCGTGGTCGCTGGTACCGGGCTTCGCTACTGGACCCTTGTGCCGACCAGCGAGGAAGTCGGCATATAGCTGTGACTGACGTTCGGTGCTGCGGGTACCGCTGGTAACACGGCCCCCGATCGATGCGACGATCGAGCGCGCCTCGTCGACATTGACCGTGCGGCCCAGCTGGTTGTTGTTCGGCGTGCGCTTCGAGGCGCTCTCGCGCGCCTGGGCAGCTTCGACAGCCGTCTTCTTCTCCGCCTCCAGTTGGCGGAGGCGGAGTTTGGACTCCGCACCGATCTGTCGACCTAGACGCGCCTCTTCGCGCTGCTGATCCTTCAGCGCCTTGATACGATCGTCGTAAAGCTTGGTGACGCGCCGGATCGGGTCGATCGAGATCGCCGCCTGTTCGGCTGCCAGATCAACGCGAGTGACGTTCAGTTGGCGCTCGGCGTCCGCAACTGCCTTGTTCGCCGCGACGCCTTGCTTGCGCAGATCGACGACGCGCGCCGCCTCTGCCGACTGCTGGATCGATACGGACGATGTGCCGCCCGTGGTGATGCTGAAGCCGTCGCGTGCAGCGATGGCATCAGCGAGGCGCGCGGCGGTCGTCTGCCTGATCGCCAGCGCCTCGTCGCGCTTTGCCCGTGCCGCGATGTTCGCGCGTTCGGCCGACGAGCGTTCGTTTGCCGCGGTATCGCGCAGCGCCTTGTCCTGATCTTTCAGCGCAGCTGTCAGGCCGTCTACCGATTCGGCGAACCGCTTTTTGGCGCGCGCCGTGATCTCGCTCTCCGCAGCGTCCTCTTTCAGCTTGTCGACCGCCTTGTCGGTCGCATCCCCGAACTCGAACATGCCCTTGGTCACCGGCCCCAGCACGAGGAGCGCGGCAGTGAGGGCGAGACCGTAAGGGCCGATCATGAAGCGGGCGAAGCTGCCCGCCTTGCCTTCGATGTTGGCGAACTGACCGGCCAGCTGGCCACCTTGGATGGCGACAACCGACAGGACATTCGCGCCCATGCTCAGCTGCGTGAAGGTGTCCTGGACCTGATAGGACACGCCCTGCATCGCCGACCGCATTGCGCCCGCGCTGTTCGACGCGCCGCGCTGGCGAGTGGCGAGCAGCTGCGCCCCGGCGCCCGCCTGGTTCAACTCGATTTCGACGCGCTCTAGCGCCCCGGCCTCGCGCGCCAGTTCAGTGGCATGATGATCGGCTTCGAGGGCAGCGGCCCGCGCGGCCTGGACGTAAAGGCGCGTTCGCTCGGTTAGTTCGCCTTGGCCGACCGACGCGCGCTCCGCGGCTTCCGCCACCAGCCGGGTCGCAAGCGCCTGCCGCTGCGCATTGTCAGCAGCCGCACGCGCATCAGCCGCACCGATGTTGACGCTCCCGCGAACGGTGGGCGCCTCGATCGCCTTTGCGGCCAGCTTCTGGATGTCGCTGAAGCTTTCCTCGAACGCACGCTGCGCGCGATTCGCGGACTCCTCCGCCATCTTCGCAAACGGCCCGAACCGCTTGCCCATGTCATTGACCGAACGGTCGACATTGTCCGCCATCTTGGCGGCACGCTGTTCGAATTTGGCAAGCGGCTGCTCGCCCTCGGCGAGGTGGCGCCGCAACAGTTCGGTCGCAGCGTCCACCTGAAGGAGGAGCCGTTCGGTATTGTCCGCCATGGCTACCCTTCTTCATCGGGTACGCGGTTCATCCGCTCATACCCATTCATCGCGTCCCAGAATTCGGGCGGGGTCGCCGCCCAGAATTCACGCGGCCGCCACCCGAGAGCAGCGGACGCGGCGCCCATCAGCCGCCGGCGGGGGCTTCGTCGGTCGTCGTCGTCGTCGCCAGCGGCTTCAGGTTTCCCTCGGTGTCGTACCCGCCGTTGACCGCGATCGCGAGGACGCCCCCGACCGTCTTCATGGCCTCCAGCAACCCGCCGTCGCTCGCCATGATCAGCTTGGTCACGCGCGGAGCATTCGAGCGGGCGGCACCGTCGTTCTCGGTCTCGCGGCCGAACGCGCGGATAAGTTCGCATGCGATCTGCCCCGTTTCCGACATCGAAAGTTCCTTACGGATCGCGGCGCCGGCAAGGTCGACGAGGCCGCGACCCAGCGTCTTCTCGATGGCGTCGAGCGCCTCGAACGACGGCCGCAGCCCCATCACGGTACCGTCGAACACGAGCGATGCTTCGCCCCGGTCGCTGACCGGGGCACGATTGCCGTCCATCACTCGCCTTCGCCACCCGCTGGAGCCGCCTCGTCAACGGGTGCCGCGTACAGCTGCCGGATGGCGTCGATCGCGGCCGGATCGGCTGCGATGGCACGCGGCAGTTCCGGCCCCGGCAATACGCCGTCTTCGAGGAAGGGCCGCAGCGCGCGTGCGGCCCGATCGGGGCCGGCGCTCAACAGCATCTCGATTTCCTTCTCACCGCAGCCCGTTGCCGCGATGAGTTGCTTGTCGAGATCGTTGGGACGGGTCGTCTTGCGGGACTTGCCCGCCAGTTTGATCGGCATCGGTGTTTCCTAGGTTGAAAAGCGACGGGGGAGGGTGGTCAGGCGCGGATCAGGTCAGCGCGTCGACCGTTGGCGCTTCGGCGAGCGTCAGGGTGACACCGACGGTCACGCTCGTGCCCTGATTGAAGCTCGTGTCGTCGAGGCCGGTGTACATGACCGCTTCGAACACGACGTCGCCGCTCGCGAACGGCTTCTTGCGGATCTGGTACATCTCGGTGCCGTTCGCTTTGTCGAGCGTCTCCATCCGGGTGTAGCCGGTCGGATCGGGCAGGGACGGGATCATGTCCTGCTTGAGCGTCAGCGTCCGGAGACCCGGCTGCTGCGTGTCATAGCCCTCGGTGTCCTTCGTCGCGTTAGACGAGAAGTTCTTACCGCCATTGCGGGTCAGGTTGCCCTGTCCGGCCGGCTGACTGAACGTGGTGCCGTCCGCTCCGCGAACGAACAGTCGATAGTCATTGCCGAGTTTCTTCGCCATGCGTCTTCTCCCATACGAAAAGCCGCGCCGGCGAGAGCGCGGCGGGCTGTTGAAAAGTTGTGAGCGCTCAGTCTGCGAGCGCGAGAAACGTGAAAGACGACAGGCCCGAATAGGTGCTGCCGTCATCGGCGAGCACTGCCTCGTCGTCGTCAAACGAACCCGACAGCGTCCAGCCATCGGCCTCGAAGGTGACGCCGTCGAGCGCACCCTCGATCTCGTCCATCAGCGCCAGCAGCGGCGCGCGCTCCTGCGCCTCGATCAGCGTGACGATCGCGACGGTCACTGAACGGTCCGGCGAGGCAGCCTTACCGCCGAGGCGCGCACTGCGCATGTCACCGATGACGACGATCGGCAGCGGAGCATTGTCTGGTGCGTCCTGATACACCGTCGCGGTGCTGACCGCTTCAGCCAGGGCGCGAAATACCGCTGCCTCGACTACGGATTTCGCGTCACTCATCGCCACCACCTGCTGCGTTTGCCAGCGCGCGACCGAAGATCCCGCGCAGGTTCTGATTGAGGGTGCGGCGAAGTTCCGGGAAACGGCCCGTCACGAACCGTTTCCCCTCGCTGCCGCGCACCTTCATCCGGTACCGTTTGGTCAGTTTCGAGCTGGCCCGGCGCAGGCGACGCTGCACAAGCACGACCTGCGCCTTGCGGCCAAGATCCTGAATACGCCCGTAGAACAGCGGGTCGGCGCCGCGACGGGTTTGGAGCAGGCCGATTTGCAGGCGCAGCGTCCGCGGAAAAACTTTGTACGACTCTCCAGCGACGAGCCGTCCCGACTTGCGCGGCGTGCGTGCCGCCATCACCGCGGCGATCTGCCGGCCTGTGACGTTGAGTTCGACGATGATCTCGCCGCGCACCGTACCGGGCAGCTTCTTGAGCAATCGCCGCGTACGGATCAGGCCGCGGATGTTTGGACGGCGTGCCATCAGACTTTCTTCGCCTCAACGGTCATCACCAGCCCGTCGCGTTCCTCATTCGGCGCGAGGCTCCGGATGTTGCCTACGACCTTGCCGATCAGCGCATCGGTCCATGTAATGCGCATCTCAGTCGTCAGGCCGGGGCGGGCGCGAACGGTGACGCGCCAAAGCTGGGTCGAACGCTCGACGAGGTTTGCCAGCGCCTCGCCGCCACGCAACGCGATGCACTCCGCCCACACGGTTCTGACCGGCTTCCATGCGTCCTGACCGGTCGCCTGCGTCCGGCCCCCGCGGCCGTTGTCGATCAGATTGGCCTGTTCGAACGTCACGCGGGTGCGCAGCGTGCCTTCGTCAAGCCCTGCCATCAGCGATAGACCTCGAAGGACGAAAGCAGCATTTTAGCGGCTGCGAACGATGCCTCGCCGGAACCGCGGTTCCGGTAAAGCTCGGATGTCATCATGAGGATCGCGGTGCGGATTGGCGCCGGGACATCATTATAGCCGGCACGGTACCGGATGCGCAGACCCTCCGGTGCGGCAGCTGTCAGCGTGGTCGAGCGGTACCGGAAACTGACGGCGATGCCACTGAGCGAATAGGCAGCCGGCTCCATTGCTTCCCATCCGGCGCTCGCCTGCGTTTCAACCGCCAAGAGATCGACGATCGGTCGGTAGGGAAGCTGGACGACGGCACAGCGCAACGGCATCGGCAGATAGGCTTCTAGCGTCTGCATGCCGATGGCCCGGCCCAGCCAGCCCTCAGGGCCGTCGAGCAACCCCGTCGCCGTTGCGATCAGGCCCTCGACATAGTCCTTCTGCGTATCGTCGCCGTCGAGCTTCAGATGCTGTTCAGCCATCTCCCAGGTCACAACTGGGGCAGGGGCTTCGACGACGACGACACGCATGATCAGCTCTTCGTCTTCGGGGCGGGGGCCTGCTTGTTATCGTGCGTTGGGGCCTGCTTGCTCTCCGGCGCAACGGCTTCCTTCTCGCCACCGGCAGGCGAGGTCGACGTTTCGACGGGGACCGCGGCCCGCGCCTGATCGCGTTCTTGGGTAAGCTTCACGATGTTTTCCTCATGCTGCTTGTTGAGCCCGACGACCGTGCCAAGCTCAGCCTTCAGGCGTTCGATCTCGACGTTGGCGCCCTTCAGCAGGTCGACAAACTCGACCACACGAGCGCGGGCGGCGTCGCGTTCGTCAGTCAGCACCACGATCGTGTCGGTGTGCTTCGTGACCGACTCGCGAAGCGATTGCAGGTCAGCGATGTCGACGACGATGGTGCGGACGGGATTTTCGTCGGCCTCGGCTTCGAAGCGGGGCTTCCACTCCTTGATCTCGGCAGCAGTGGCGGCGCGGACGATACCGACCTTTTCCAGATCCTCGAACCGCTGCGTCGTCAGGTCGGGGATGATGTCACCCTCGTCCTTGCGTCCCCGATCGCCGACATGAGCGACCAGAACATAAGCCGTTTTCATTTCACGTTTCTCCCGAAGGAGGGGGGCGCATTGGCGCCCCCCTCGTCAGATCACAGCAGGGTGCCGCGAACCATTGCCGCCGCACGCTTCACCGCCATCGCGAGGCGCTTCTCCGCGCGGATGGTGAGCATGTTGCGGATGAAGTTGTCGCGGTCCTGATCCGAGATCCGGACCTCGGTCTCCATCCGATCGAAGATCTGGGCGGCGAGCTTGAATGCGCCGACCAGGAAGTTTGCCGCGCCGATGCCCTTCGTCGGCACGACGGGACGGCCCCAGAGCGTCGGACCGGCAATCCCCTGCGGGTTGGCGAAGATATACCCGCCAGCCGCATCCTTGGTCAGTTCGATACCCGTCCATGCGGCCGGGTGCAGCACGATGCCGTCCGGATCATAGTCGGCCAGTTCGACCTGAAGGATCGCGAGGCGAAGCTGATCGATGCGGGTCGCACCGGCGACCGTGATCGGTGCCGAGTAAGGCGTCGCCTGCGGATAAAGCCCGTAGACGTTCTGGCCCTGACCATCGCCGAGCAGCAGCTGCAGATCCTCGGCGTCGTCGAGACCGTAGCGCAGATCGCCATCGATCAGGCTTTCCAGCTGCGGGATGTCGTCCATCGCCTGACGCGATGCCGGCACCCAGTGCGCGATGGTGCGAACCGGCGCGTTCGCCACTTCCCAGGCATAATTCGACTCGGGCTTCAGCGCGCCTTCGGCGACAGGCGCGGCACTGTTCGTGCGCGTGATCTGGCGGGCGTACTCGATCGAATTGCTGGTCGTACGGCCGGGCGTCAGCAGATCGCGGATCCGCAGCTTGCGCTGTGGCATGCCGACGATCCCGGCCTGACGATCGGGCACGATGAGGGCGGCGCCCGAACCGGTCGCGCTGGTCACGGCCTTGACCGACAGAGTGACAGTGCCTGAGGCACCATTGTCAGCGAACGACTTCAGTTCGGGGCTTTCGCCGACCTGCTGACCGATCGACTTGTAGCCGTGATCTTCGTCGTTCGGGCGGCGCGCATCGAACTTCTGCGCAAGTTCGGTGACCTCGGCACGGATACCGGCCAGATCGACCAGCGCCTTGTCAGCCTTTTCCTTGGTCTCGGTCGAGATCTTCTCGCCGGCTTCGCTCTTGGTTTTGAATTCGGTCGCGAAGCCCTTCACCTCTTCGAGTGCGCTGGCGAGACGCTGATCGAGCGTCGCACCGGTGCCGGGACCTTCCTTCTTGCCGAACTCGCGGGCGAGCGGGATCGAAGCCGCGGTCATGGCCGCAGCGGAAGTCATCATGTTCATGCGGTAATCCTTGTTAGGCGGACTTCAGGGAGAAGCCGGCCAGGGTGTCCGTCAAAGCCTTGAGCTCTGGTTGTTCGTCTGGTTCGCGATCGGACTCCCTCCGCCGCAATTCGGTCAGGCCGTGGGCGACGACGCCCGCGGCTCGAGTTTTGGAGAACCCTAACTCCCTCAGGGCCTTCTCCATTTCGCGCTCGGTCGGCAGTTCGCCGTGGGCGAGCTTGAATTTGACGGCTTCGACGCGTGCGTCGTCGTTCGCCGGGAACGTCACGAGGCTGATCTCGACGAGGTCGAGTTTGGTCAGCGTCCGGATGCCGGTCTTCTCGTCGTAGCTGCTCTCGCGAACCCAGTAGCCGATGCTCAAGCCGGTCACGATCTTGCGCTTGACCAGCGCATGCGCCTCGCGAGCTTGGGCGACATCAGCGATCAGCAGTTCGGCCTTGCCGGCGAGGCCCTTCTCGTCCTCGCGCAGATTACTCCATGCGCCGATCGGCTCGCCCGCGCGATGCTGCCACAGCACCGGGACCGGCCGGCCCTTCGCCTCCAGTTCCTTCAGGCTGTCCGTGAACGCACCGGGTGCGACGATCTCGCCGTAGCTGTCGACGACGCCCCAGACGGAGCCGTAACCGTCGAACGTGCCGTCATCACCGATGGCCTTGGTCGTGAGATCGAAGTCGCGGACCTTCAATGCTCCGCTATGTTTACGCCCGAAGGCGGCGGGAGTGTGCAGCAGCATCAGTTGTTCTCCGAACGAACGAAGGGATCTGTACCTGTGATCCACATCGGGGAATGAGTTGCGCCCCAGCAATTGAACCAAAGATCGCCGCCACTGGCGACAACCGCGGCCAACTCTTCCGGCGACAGCCGCCACTTGCTCAACACGTTGGTTTGACCGTCTAGGTCGCGATAACGGTGAACATAGAGATCATAGACCGTTCCGGCCGCCGCATCCTCAGGCGTGGGCGCGGTCAGAACAAGGTTGGCCTCGGGAAACGGTATGGCGACGGCCATTGTCAGCTCTCCACTTGCGGGCCGCTGATCTGACCCAGCATCAAATTGACCTTAGCCGCGATCAGCGACTCCAGATCGCCGCCCTGGACGCCAAGCATGCCGAACAGCGCCGATCGCAGCTGCTGCTCGGACGAACTCCCGCCGCCCGCGCCCAGCTGATCGAGCCGGACGAGATTGGATTGCACCGTGAGGAACTCGCCGCCTGGACGATGATCAAGGTTCTCGCGCGACCGCATCTCGTTGCGGTCCATCACGCCATTCTGCCCGAAGGCTGAATAGAGGGCGGCACGGGCAGCGCTGTCCGCCGCCAGTCCGGCCTCACGATTGAACTCGGGATACACCTTGCGGCGTTCGGCGACCGGCAGCAGCTGCTTGCGCGTTTCCTGCTCGATGCGGCGCAACAGCGGGTTGAGGCGCAGCGTCTGCCAGCCGAGCAGCAGCTGCTCGATGCCGGATCCCCACATCGTCTGCCCTTGCGCGGCGTGACCGATGAGGACCGGCAGCATACCGAACCAGCGACACATTTCCTCGACGTCCCAGCGACGGCTTTCCAGCAGCTGCGCATCGGCGGGCTTCATGGTCAGCGGGACGAATTTGAAATCCTTCTCCAGCGGCAGGACCTTGCCCGCCATGTCGCCGCCGGTGAATTCGCCAAAGATATCGACCAGATCGCGGCGCTGCTCGGGCGTCAGCTTTGCGGCGCCGGTCTCCATGAAACCCGAGACCTGAAGGCCGTTCGAGAATGCCGAGTTGGCGACCCGGTTCGCTGCCAGGGCGGCACCGATCGTCCTGCGCCCGAATTCGACCGCCGACAGGCCAACGTCACCGCCGAAGTTCATGCCCTTGATGTGGAACACCTTCTCGGCAGGCAAATCCTCGGTCCGGCCACGATCCCGGTACCGGTACATCTTCACGCCGTCTTTGCGGAATGGCTCCATCTGAGCCGGGTGGACCCGCAACAGCGACGTGACGCGCTGACCTAGCCGCTCGATCAGCGCGTAGCTGTTGCCCCACAGGTCGATCGATGCCGTCTGCCCGGCCCAGAAGTCGAACGGCGTCTGATCCGCGTTCGGCGACTCATGCAGGAGATCATAAAGCCAGTGATCATCACGCGATACACGCCCGCCGGTCGGGCTCTTGCTGTACACGCCGCAGCCCATCGAACCGACCAGTTCGGACTTTAACCCAATGCAGGCCCATGCCGTCGACAACCCTAATGTGGTCTGCGCGTTGACCGAGCCTCCGCCAAGATCGCGTCCTAGCTCGATCTTGATGCGCGTCGGCTCGTCTTCCGGTGCGCCGCTCAACTTCGCGGATTCGCCGTCCGAGATATACGCGGATGACGCACCCGTCACATACGACCAGGCGGTCGAAAGCCAGCTACTCATCAGGCCGCTTTCAGCGCGGCAATAAAGTCGTCCACGCCGTCGCCTCCTATAGCTTCCGGATTAAGTATCATGAGCGTCGCGGCCGACATCATGGCCGCGAACGGGTCGATCTTGGCACTGGCCGACTGCTTCGTGATCGCCACGCCGCTCGTGCCGCGCGGCTCCTGCTTCACGTTGCCGATGCACCACGTCATCAGCTTCGATCCGCCATGCCGGACGGTCCGCGCTGCGCACTTGCGCGCAAGCCCCTTGATCACGCTGGTGAGGCGCCAGCCTTGCTGGATCGCCTTCATCTGCGCGTCCTCGAAACCCTCGCTCGCAAGTTTGTCGACGATCGCCGCGACCCCGGCGGGATCAAGCCCGACAGCATCACGGTCAGGCAGCAGACCAGCGTCACGCACCGCCACGAGAACGGCGACGACACCTTCAACATCGGCGCTAAGGTCTTCTTCCTCGGTCTCGTCGTCGCCCTCGCCAATCAGGCCAAGGTCGGCTTCGTCGGGCATCTCGCACCGGGTTAACGTGCCCTCGGCGACAAGCTCGTCGAGGATGGTGACGATATCAGGCCGACGTTTCCATACGATCGACCATGCCCACGCATGACACCAGATCAGCCAGCGCTTGCTGCCCTTCTCCCGGCCGATCAGGCACAGGCCCAGAAGATCGTCCAAACCGCCACCATCGACGCCCGCAACGATGACCTCGCTACGGGCGATAAGGTCGTGGAGCGAGAGCGCCGGTACCGCGCAGCGCGGCCAGAACTCGGCACCCTGCCAACGATCGCGAGAGAGCCGCTGACCGATCTCGACGTTAAGATACTTCGCCAGCACGATTTGCAGCGAGGTATCCCCGTCCTCACCCCGGCCCTCTTTGACCTGCTGGATTTTGCGCTGGATGAAACCGACCGACTGCGACCGGCCCAGGTTGGGGTTCGTGACGTAGTAATTGGCAGGATCGAGATAGGACTCGTCATCGCGCATCGCCTCGGGCCACTCGTAGAGCATTCCGAAGCTGCGCGGATCCTCGATCTTCCCGTCACGGATCCCGCGAAAATAGTCGAGCTTATCCTTGAAGACGCCGCGGGGCCTCTCGTCGCTATGCGTCGTCAGGTAGATGACGAAGCCTTCGGGCCGCGACGCAAGGCCACCGGTGCCCTCTTCGAGCATCGACTCCGCGTTGTTCTGCTTGCCGAAGATCCATAGCTCGTCGACGAGCACGAACCCGGCCTTGCTGCCGCCCACCGTGCCGGTGTCGGCCGCGATCACGCGGAGTTCGGCGCCGGTGACCCGGTGCTTGATCATCCGCTGGTTGTCGACGACGTGCAGCAGCTTCTTCAGCTTCGGGTCGATCCGCACCATGGCAGCGGCCGGGCCAAAACTGTTCGCAGCAACCTTCTGCGTAGGCGCAAGGATGCTTAGCGCCGCGTCATGCCGCCAGTTGCGAATGAGCGCGGTGAGCATGATGCCTGCGGCGATCGTCGACTTACCGTTCTTCTTGCTGATCAACAGCAGGAATTCTTCGATCAACCGCTGTCCGGCGTTCGCGTCGTAGGCCCCGAAGATCGCCCCGACGAGGTCGAAGACGAACTGTTCGCATGCCTCGCCGAACGTCGGCTGGCCAGCCACGTCGACCATGCGGAGCGACTTGAAGATGTCGAGCGCCGCTTCAGCCTCAGCTGGGAACAACGGCGCGAATGGCACGAGCGTTTCTCGCTCGACGATGCGCCTTTCCCAGTCAGGGCATGCCGTCGTCCAGAGCGGCGGTGGCAAGATTAGACTGCTCAATTGAGCAAGCCGGGCGGCGGGGCAGGCGGTTCATACAACCCACGAACGTTCTGCGCATCCTCCAACGCCTCTTCCTTTTTGCCGCGCGGCTTCACGCGGGGCGGACGGGCGTGGTTCGATACGCGATCCGACAGGTCGTCGAGGCGTGCCTTCTCCAGGCGGCGGGCCAATTCCTTCTCAGCCGCCACGCTGCCGGACTTCGCCAGCTCATTGAGCCGGCTGAACTGGACCATCTCATAGCGGATGGCGGCAGCTTCCCGTTGTGCAAGCTCGGAAGAATAATGCTTGCGCAAAGTGGGGACCGACACCCCGATTGCCGTTGCCGCCTGTTTGACCGTCAGACCGCGCACGAATGCCAACAGCACCTTGTTGGAGTTCGCAGCGGACCACGAATGTTCGGGCCGCCCACGGCCTTCCTTGGCCGGAAGAACGGCGTCGCCAAATAGGTCGACCTCCGAAAACTTCGCTGCGGCCAAAAAAAACCTCCAAATGAGAACGATAGCGGTCTAGCGGCCGGCGCCCTTGGCGACTTTCGACCCCCCCCTTCCCTCGGATCAGGCGAGGCCGCGCCGCTCCTGCCGCTGCTTCGTGCTGTCGTGGCACGGCTTGCACAGGCACTGGAGGTTGCCTTCATCCCAGAACAGCCGTTCGTCACCGCGGTGCGCACGACGATGATCAGCGACCAGTTGCGACGTGTCGCCCTCGACCTTGCCGCATCCCGCCATCTGGCAGGTGAACATATCGCGGACGAGCACCGACATGCGCAGCTTCTGCCACCGCGCCGTCTTGTACCACCTGCGCCAGCCCTGCCGATCTCGATCCCGATCGAACGCCTGACGATCACCCGGCAGGTACGTCAGCCGGGAGGCAGGCGCGGACAAACGCGGGGGCAGGCTCTTCAGTCGGCCCATGCGCTTGCACCTAAACAGCGAAGGGCGGCGAGACCGAGGTCGCGCCGCCCTTCGAGGGAACCGGTAGGGATGCTACGTTGAACCCGAAGGCCCAACCCAGCGTGTCAATAAATAGGTGGTTTTGATGCGATAGGACCACAAAAGAATGTTGCCGCTACGCACTTTCAGCCGGTTGACACACCAACACTAGGGTTTCTGCGGTTCACAGCGTGGCAAATGGCAGTGATGGTGCGCGAATAGCGCATCTGGACGCCAGTGACCCCCATGCGGATGCCCAACAGCGGCATAAGCGAGCGCCATGGTATCTCCCGACGCCCGCGCGCCAGTTCACGGATAGCCAGCCCGATCAGCTTGCGATCGTTTGGCGCGACCGCATCGAGCCAGCCGAAGGCTTCGTCCATCTCGGCGATCTCAGCGCGCGTCTGCGATGCAGGCCGAAGCGTGACGTCGCCACTGGTCCCGTCACCACCGCGCGCGTCATAGTCGCCAGCCCAGACATCGCGACTGATCTCCGGCCAGGCGCAACGCAGCGTCTGCCAGCCGCGTTCGCGATCGGGATAGCGCCAGCATGTCAGCATCGCCTCGACCAGCCGGTCCTGCACGTCATCGAACGACATGAAGCCCTGTGGAAGGACGGCTCCTTCCATCGGAGAGATCGTGTCATGCCTCGGTCCTTCCATTGCAACGGTCCTTTGTGTTTGCAGAAACGGCGGATTTCCGCCGTTTGATGATTGTCTGAAGTAAGTAGTGAGAGAGATTGGAAGGGTTGGAAGGATAATTCAGGGTCTTTCGTGTGCGCATGCGCGCACACACGCGCACATGACGGGGGGACCAAGCAAAGTCATTCCACCCCTTCCAAACCCGCACAAATCCGCCATTTTCGTCCTTCCAATCGTACTTCCAGCTGGAAGGCAAACCCCTTCCAAATGTAGCCTACAGCGGCATATCGTCCGGGTAGGGTCCGGGATCGCCGGCATATTGCGAACGCCCAGCATCCGTATCGGCATAGTCAGCAGGCGATTTCGTCATCTCGATGTCGAGCCACTGCATCCCGTTCGACGCTTTCTTCTCGAAACCGCGATCCTCCATCGCCTTCGAGAAGCCCACTGTCTGCCATTCGGCCGCGCCCGTTTCCTTCGACCATGCCTTGAACAGTTCGAAGAGCGTCGACGACTTGGACCGCGCGCCATCGACCGGCTTGGTGCACTCATCCAGGAAGCGGCCCAGCTGATCGCTCTGCTCGCGGTATTTGGCCGTAGCGGCCAACACGCTTTCAGGCTCGACCAGCCCGTGCGCGCGCCAGTCCAACAGGCCCTCGATCAGCCGATTCAGGATGCCGGAAGCTTCTCTTTTCAGTTTCTCCGGTAACGCTTTGTCGACCGCCTCTTTCGCGATCTGCACGTCCCACGGCACAAGCATGACGCGCCGCCAGATCCCGTCGTCATGACCGGTGATCTTCGGTTTGTGGTTGCCAGAGATCGTTACCTTGAAAGAGGGGAGGAACGAGAAGAAGCCCTTGTTCAGATGCCGCGCGTCAATGAGTTCGCCGCCCGTGATCAGCTTGATCAGCGCCTCAGCAAGCTTCGCCCCCTTTTCGGGTTCCGACGTCCGCAGGAAACGGATGCCGGGCAGGCGCGCCAGATCGGGCGTCGCCTCGCCGCCTTTGCGGCCACGGCCCTGATCGAGGAACGTCTCGATCCCGACCGAACCGCCATAGTCGCCGGCGATGTAACTCCACGCGTCGACGAGCGTCGATTTACCGTTGCGGCCCTTGCCGTGGAAGAACGCCAGCTTCTGCTCGCTGATGTCACCGGTGATGCTCAGACCGCCCCACTGGTGAAGGAAGCGCCGCATTTTGTCGTCGGGCTGCACCACCGCCAGGAAGGTATCGTAATCCGGGCAGAGTGCCTTCGGATCGAACACGACATTGGCGATCTTGCTGATCAGATCCTCCGGGCGATGATCGTCCATTCGCATGCCCCAGCGATCACCCGTCGTAATCGGCTTGAGGACACCTTCGACCATCACCCATCGCTTGCCCTCTTGGGTCAGTCGCAGCGTGCCGTTGAGCAGGTTGATAGCCATGCGGTCGGCGTCCATTGCATCTGCGCGAATCGCCACGTCGACGAACGATTTGACGAGGCCGGCTATGCATCCGAGGCGCTGCGAGCCTTCGCTCGATTTGGCGTGGTCGCGCAGCATGTCGCTGTAATAGATCGGCACCTTGTTATCGCCGCTGCCCTTCCAGCGGACGATGAAGTCGAGCGCGGCAGTGCGCTGCTCGTCGGTAGCATCCTCAGGCAGATCCTCCTTCAGCCCGCTCGCCGCGACAAGATCCGCTTCGTGGCGTATCGAGCGCACGGTATCGAAAACGGCAAGACTGACCTTCCCCGGGATCTTATCCTTTTCCTCGGACAGCAGCTCCCAGCGCTTCCCGTCCCACACGAACCACCCCAGTTCGTTGCAGAAGCGAAAGCGCCATGCGTGCCGCGTCCTAAATCGTTCGGCGTTCCCCAGGTCGGTAGCCTGATACAACGCGCATTGGCGATCCAGCGCATCGTCCTTAGCGGGCGCAATGCGCCCCCCTGACCCCCCAGCCTGTGCCGGGGGGCTGATGGTTCCGGTTTGGAAGGGCTCGGAAATTCCATCTTCGCCGGGTCCGGGCGCGGGTTCGAACTGACCGACATCCTCGGCATAGGCATCGAGAGGCGGAACCTCAGGCGCGTATGGCGATGATGATGCTGCCCGTCCGCTGTCGCGGCCGCGTGCGGTCTGTGCGCCTACGGCGCCGAGATCGCGGGGCTTTGCATTCGCGAAGCCGTTGTCGATCGCCCTCAATGCGCCCGCCAGATCGTCATTCTGCGGCATGGCCCGCACGACCGATTCGAGGCCAGCACGAACGAAGTTCTCGGCGATCGCGCCCGCCATCACCAGACCGCCCATTTTCAGCGCGGCATGATAGATGCCCTGATTACGGCCACCCCAGCGACCACCGCCGATCGGCGTAGCGGCGAGTTCGTCCATCTCCTCCTGAAGAGCGATCTGGGCGTACCGTTTGTGACGCGCATCGACGTCGACCGGGAAGACGTCGCGCGGTACGTAGCCCGACGTCGGTTTGCCGGCATCGGCAGCCTTGCGCTTGCCGGTGGGCGACCGCAGCACGGCGACCAGTTCGACCGGCATCGGCACGATCGCCGCGTCAGCATCACCACGCAGCCAGCGATATGTCCCGGTCGCGTTCTTCCCGTCGCCCTCGCAATGGCTGGGCGGCACGATCGTATAGCCGCCGAGACCGCGGACATCGATGTGATCGGGCAGGTTGCCGCGGTTGCCGATTGGCTCACCTTCAGGCATTTCGAAATAGACGTGAACGCCGCCCGATGGCGTGCGAACCGCAAGGCTGGTTGGCAGCGCACAACCGATCTGTTCTTCGAGATCGGCCTTCAGCTGCTCCAGCGTCCATTCTTCACCGGTGGCGTTATCAATGCGGGGGTCGAAGTCGATCACGATCAGGTTGGCCTTGCCGACCGAGACGCCGATCATCGCCTTGGGCCACTTGCGCCACCAGGCGCGGATCTGATCCTCGTCGCAGGTCGCCTTAGATACGCCGCCCGACCCCTTGATCGGGTTGCCGTCGCTATCGCGGTCCTGCGGTACCAGCGGCCGCTTGTTCTTGACCGAGCACGGAAACACCGGCCAGCCACGGCGCGCGAAAGACAGCGCCGACTCAAGCTGAGACGGCAACGAAGTGGAAACGCTCACAGATCATGCCCCCGGCAGAGTTGGAGGCAGACGACCGATACCGGTCTGCCAGCGGCGCGACGGCGCGTCCGTTAGAAGGGCACGTCGTCGTCCAGGTCGTCGGTGAAGGTACCGCGCGAGCCGCTAGCGCCGGCACCGGCGTTGCCACCAGCTGCGCCGCCACGCGTGTCGCCGTAGCTCGAATAGTCGGTGCGACCGGGATCCGCCTCGCGCCGATCGAGCAGCACCAGCATCGAATTGAATGTGCCGAGCACGATCTCGGTCGACCAGCGATCGTTGCCGGCGCTGTCCTGCCATTTACGCGTGCGCAGGGTGCCTTCGATGTAGACCTTGGAGCCCTTCCGCAAATACTGCTTGGCGATCTTCACCAGCCCCTCGTTCACGATCACGAGGTTGTGCCATTCGGTCCGCTCTTTCTGATCACCAGACGTGCGATCCTTCCAGCGTTCGGACGTCGCGAGACTCATGTTGACGATCTCGCCACCGTTCGGAAACGTCCGGGGCTCCGGGTCCCTGCCCAGGTGCCCGACGAGGATAACCTTGTTCACGCTGCTCATCAGATCATCCCCAGTGCTTGCAGGTAGACTTCGAGGATGGCTTCCTCTTCCTCATACTCTTCCTTCTTCTTTTTGCGGATGGAGAGTATCTTGCGGATGGCTTTCGGGTCGTATCCACGCCCCTTGGCTTCGGCCATGACATCCTTGATGTCGTCGGCGATGCCCTTCTTCTCTTCTTCGAGACGCTCGGCGCGCTCGACGAGCAGGCGGAGTTCATCGGCCGCGATGTTGTCGCCCTCGGGAATTGGATCGTCGCCCTCGGGTGCGTCCGGCCGGCGATAGATGACCGTGCCAGCGCGCGTGCGGCCAGCCTTCCATCCTGCGGCCATGACCGCACGGACGATGGCTTTACGAGAGGGTGCAGCGGACCTGATGTGCGAGGGCAGACCATCGAGGACGACCTCGACCGTTACCTCTTCTTCGCGGCCGTCCAGCAGCTGCTGCACAGCAAGCTCCACTTGTGTGTCGAGCTTCAGCCTCACGACGCGAGTGCCGCCTTGATCCGTGCAAGCGCCGCCTCCGCCGCATCGGCCCGGGCTTCCGCAGCGCCAGCGCGCGCCACAGCTGCCGCGAGTTCGCTGGACTGGTGGTGGCCGGCACGCTGGACGTGCTGCCGGATCATTTGGAACAGGCCATCGAGCGTCGGCGCAGAGTCTGACGTTGGATTCGTCGCCGTTTCGATGGGCGGGGTACTCGGGACAGGCTTTTTCAAGGGAACGGCTACCTTAGTCGGGAGCGTGGCAACCGACGCCTTCGGCGTCGGATTGACCGCAGGAGCTTTGGAAGGCGCAGGTTTCGTCCGGACGGTCTTGAGCGCATCGGCAGCCTGCGCAGCGCGCGCCGATCCGGCATTGCCGCCACGCGCGACGATCGCCGCAATCTTGGCGACGCCCGCGTCAATCACCGGATCTGGCCTTTTCGCAGTCGGCACCGGGCGCGGTGCGGGCGTAAGCGTCGCCTTCGTCCGCCCCAGCGTTATTATACGTGTCTCGCCATAGCCCTTGATCGTGATCCGACCGGCGTCAGCCAACTCGGCAAGCAAAGTGCGCGCACTTTCTGGGCTGTCGAAGCCGAACCGCTCCATGATCTGCGCATCGGTCGGCAGAGCAGTATTGTGCTCGATGTTGCGCTCGATCCAGTCGTACATGCGCGCCACGTTGATTTTAGCGTGGGCCATGACTCAGCGGCGCCCTTGATGCGCGCTGGGCTTCGCGGCGCGGTCGATGTTCATCGTCATGACTTCGCAAATCCCGTGATTGCGCCGGTGCCGAGAATGACGACACGCCGATACGTTGGCGCCGCGCAGCCGAGCACTTTGATCAGGTGAGCGGCGACCATCGCCTCAAGTCCGGCTTTCACCGCGTCCTCGGTCAGCCGCGCTTTGTCAGCCAGTTGCTTGTCGGTCGGGCAGGGGCGGGCATGCGATGCGAACCGCTCCAGCACCGGGAGCAATGCGTCGACGATTGCGGCCTCGTCGTCGACCAGCTTGGCAGACGGCGCGGTCAACACGGTCCGCACCGGCCGCGTCAGCGGCGTCGGCTTGCCAGTCCGTTGCGCTCGATAGTTGAACACGGTCGGATCGATGTTTGATCGCGGACGCGTAAGCACGACCAGCCCGAGCGCTGCGAGGTCGCGCATGCGCTTCGCCCCGGCCGAATTCACGGGCAGGCATAGCCGGGTGGCATACGTGAAGACGTCGCCATGCTTGGCGACTTCCATCCACGCGTCGATCCGGGTCGGACTGGCGACAACGCCAGGAGCCTCGTCATGGGCAGCGAGCATCTGCATAGTTGCCATCGCGATCACGCAGCCCTCCGCTCATGCTCGCGCTGTGCAACTCGATCGAACCAGCCGCCCTCGGGCTTCGCGTCCCAAGCGTTGATAGGTACGGCGCAGCGCGTGGCTGCGAAGATCTGATAGGCGAGCGGCGCATCGGGCACGACGTCGCCCGACATCATGCGCTCCATCGAGATCTGCCCGATACCTGTCTTGCGCATGAGCTTACTCAAAGCGCCGACCGGCTGGTGCTGGATCCAATGGGCAAGACGTCGCGCGCCCTCGTTCGGCACGGCGACGCCGAGCCGCAGAAGTCCCTTTTTCATGCTGCAACCCCTCGTTCGATGCGGTCAATTCGGCCGAGCAGGGCGCCGAGCGCGTCAAAAGCCGCGCGAATATCCGGCTTGGCTTCAAGCAATTCGATGCGGGTCAGTGCCGCACCACCGTCCGATGACGAGGCCGCAGCAACGACCAGCTTGTGAACGGCGCCCGTCATCGCTGGCAACGCATCGGTATCGCAGACCGCATCGGCAGGAACGGAACGCCGACCAAAATGGGCAAGGAAGCCGTCCAGGGCGTGCGGATCGAGCGACAGCAGGTTCGCAGCGGTGTCGAGACATAGCATTGAACGCTCGTCGCGGGCGTTGCGCACGGTCTTTTCATCAATGCCGCCCAGTGCTTTGGCGACACGGGTTGGGCCGTGGTCAGAACAAAGCGCGCGGAGCGGCCGCGACAAGATCTCGCGGGCGTCCTCTTCCGTCAGGAGCGCAACAGGCGGGCGGACAGGAGCGCTCACTGTACCGTATCCATTTCGTTATGGACGACATCACTCATTTCAATCGAACCATCGGCAGCGGCCATAAATTCGCTGATCTTCGTCATCACGCGCAGCGTGGGAGAGCTACCCGCACGAAGCCGTTGCAGCAGACCGGGCTCTCCAGTGGCAGAACGGCCGAACTTCGCTTCACCGATCTCGGGATGGCGGTTGAGGAACGCATCGATCGACGCGATCAGCTGTGCATGCGACGGGACAATCATGCATGATGAATGCGTTAGATTTGTCTAACGGTCAACCGTATTTGTTAGATGCTTCTATCGTTGCCGCACGAGCGGCAATGTTAGAAAATTCTCACATGCCAAAACCTGACAACGACCCGCCAACTTACGCCGCTTTGCTTGCGCTGAAGCCCGACGACCTCGCCTTGGGTCGCTGGGCCTCGGAGGCAAAGCTGGCCCGCAATTATTTTAACGACCTTCGCGGCCATGGGAATCCGGGCGAAGAAACGCTGCGCAAGCTGCTAGCGGTGATCGGCAAAACGATGGCTGATTATGACCGGGAAAAGGCTCGGATTGCCGGCACTGTTTTGTCCGAGGTTGAGTCCATCCCCGGCTCGGCACGATCTGTGTTCCACGGCGAAAGGTTACCCGATTTGGAAGTTCGTGGAACGGCGATGGGAGGTGAGTTTGGCGATCTGGACAGCGATATTGAGCTAACCGAACTGCATATGGACGAGGTGATTGACCGAGTTGCCCGTCCTATCGCTCTTGCAAACGATCCGAGGGCATACGCGCTTAGGATCATAGGCGACTCTATGGCGCCACGGTTCAAGCCTGGCGAACGGGTATCCGTGAATCCTAAAGCCACAGTATCGATCGGCGACGACGTCATCGTCCAGCTGCGCGGGGACGACGGCAACGACGGTGAACGGATCAAGATGGTGCTGATTAAGGAGCTGGTTCGGTTCACATCGACGTTCGTCGAACTTCGACAGCATAACCCGTCCACGGTTTTTCGCGTTGAGAGGAAACGTGTCGCTCACATACACGTGGTGCGGGCCAACTATTTTTGAAGATAGTTTAATCTAACACGATAGTTGACTGTTAGATTGATCTAACGCATCTAGCTTCCATCAGGGCACCCCGCCCGATGGGAGTTGCAAATGCGCCTCGACACCAAACCCGGGCAGGCTGACCAGCCGTGCTCCTTCGCATGTTTTCTCGCGGTTCTTGGTAATCCCGCACCGGCCTTTGCCGGGACACCACAGACCCTGCGCCGCCAGATTGCCGCACGGCCGTTTGCTGCGTTTGACAATGTCTTTGCGATCGAACGGAAAGAACCGAACGATCTGGCACAGCGCGTCGCACGCTTGCGCGCGATCCAAGGCAAGCCCCGGCCTGATTTGCCGCTGCTTGCCCGCGACGGGCAGTCGAGCCGCCAGCGACGCTTGTTGTTCGCGATCGGCGTGACCGCGGCCAGCTTTTGCGCGTGGATCCTGTTCGGCCTTGCGGTCGCCTACATTGCCGGGCGGTTCTGATGCCTTGGTATCATGCACCAGCCGCGGCGTCGGAATTCTGGTTTGGTCCATCGGAAACGCGCGACGCTGCTATCGGGAAGGGCAGGGAACGGCACGGCCCCCGATTCTGGATCGCCGAAGGCAAGCCCTTCGAGAACGACCTCAATGTGTTCGAGCCCAACGTCGCGCCCGTCATCGATCACTTCGACACGCTTAACGAACAGAACTTCGGCGAGGACGGCGAGGGCGGGCCGCTGCATTGGGACGAGGACGCCTGCGCGGATCTCTCGCGCCGGCTGAACGCCGTCTTTGCCGCCTGGGCCACGGAGCACGGCTATCAGCGCGGCTGGCAGCTCGATCTGGGCGACAGCGAAGAGATCCGTCCAGTCCTGACACTCGCGCGTGCAGGAGGCTGCCCATGATCGTGCCGTCTATGGCGACCATGGATCTGGTCGCGCGTCGACTTGGTGCCCCCGACCACAAGACGTTTCTCGCTGTCGCTCCCCGCTCGATGCAGGATTGCTTCAGGCTGGCGTGCGAACTCGCGGAGGCAATTAAGCCCTTCGCAACCGCCCGGATCGACGACGACCACGGTCGGCGTCTCGCCGACTGGCACGCCCAGCACGACAGCGACGGCGTGTCGCTTCGCTGGGACCCGGAGTTCGACGACGGCTCCACACTGACCATCGGTCAATTCAAGCGCGCACGCGCTGCATTCCAAGGAGCGGCATGATGTCTCCATTCATCCACCCGACGATCGCAGAGATGGATGCTGCTCGGCAGATCGTGGACAGCCCTCCCGTCATCTCCACCTACGCCGCTTGCGCATGGGACGAAATGCACGAAGACGGAAGGGTTTGGCTCGCCGCCATCGTGCGGGAAGCAGCCCGCAATGCGGGCGGCAAGTCACCGCGGCATGTCGTCGTAAGTATGGACGCACAGATCAAGTGGTCGGTGCGCACGTTCTTTCGCGCGACACGCAATCACGCAGGCGGCGTCGTCCTTGGCTTTGCACCGACGTTTTTCGCGATCGGCGCGGAGTTGATCACTGGCAGCACGCGCGGGATAGCATTGATGATAGGCCCGTTCTGGCTCGGGTTTGCAGTCAACAGATTTGATCAGGGGCCACAATGATGCGCCCCCGGTTCATCTACGCTGACGCCGAAATGGCGTTGGTCGCCGAAGACGTCCGGAGGAACCGTGCGGAAGGCGATCCCGGGCTCGTAGACGCGGGAAAGCTGACTAGGGAGGCGGCCGCAAACAGGCTGCGCATTTCGACCGCTATCGCCGTCGACTGGAAAGCATATGCGGCCATGGAGCTACCCCCGGTCGATCGAACGACCGACGCGGAGAAGATCGCAGACCTAAAGGCCGTGCTAGCCGGGGCCGAAAAGCGACGTGATCAGGCCCGGGCAGCGATGGCTAATGAGTATGGCCCGTCCGTAGATGCCCTATCGCTCAACGAGCTTTGGACGATCCACGATTCGCACGACACGAGGTCGCTGCGCGTGCTGCCGTATTTGCGCTGGGAGAGCTACGCGGCCGCGATTGAGGCGATGCTATGGTGGCAGGAGCGTCCGCGCTACGAAAGCCGACGCTTCATCACAATGGTCAATCAGCAGCTGCAAGGCATGGGCTATGTTGCGGAGCGTGCCGCCGCGTGAAACACGTTTCGATCCCCCTTCAGCGGTCATCATCGCCGCCGGAACTGATCGAACTGGCGAAGGCGCTTGCACGTCTCGCGGTAAAGCGTGACATAGCAGCTGCTCGCAAGGACAGAATTGGTGCGAACCCTCCTCTACGCCCGCTATAGTAGTCAGCTACAAAACGCCCGGTCGATCGAGGATCAAATCTCGCTTCTCCGCGCCCGCTCCGAGCGCGAGGGCTGGCCGATCGTCGACGTGTTCACCGATTATGCTATCAGCGGCGCTGCCGGCGTCGGCGCCGAACAGCGCCCAGGTCTGCATGCCATGCTCGCGCGCGCTGAGGCTGGCGGGATCGATCAGATCTTCACAGAGTCGACCGACCGCATAGCGCGGCATCAGGGTGATGCGTTTGGCATTCGCGAGCGGCTGCGCTTCGTCGGCTGTCGGCTGTTCACCTTGCTCGATGGCGAGGTCGACGAACTGACCGGCACCATCAAGAGCCTGATGGACTCGCGCATGCGCGAAGATCTCGCCGCGCGCGTTCGCCGCGGTCACCGCGGCGTCGCGACCAGCGGCCGATCGCCAAGTTCGGTCGCGTTCGGATACCAGCGAACTCCAAAGCTGGACGATCGCGGCGAGCTTGTCCGTGGGTTGCGCGAGATCGATGCCGACGAGGCCGCGATCGTGCGCCGCATATTCGTAGAATTCGCGGCGGGACGCAGTGCCATGGCCATATCGCAGGGGCTAAACATGGAGGGAGTGCTTCCACCGCGGCGGGGGTTCTGGCGGGCGGGAACCCTACTCGGCAATGCAGCCCTCGGTACCGGCATCCTTCGGAACCGTTTGTACGTCGGTGAGCTCGTGTACGGCCGAACGATCGGCGTTCAGTCGCCGACCACGCGCAAGCAGACCATACGCCCGGCCGTGGACCCGGTATCGGTCGGCGCCGTGCCAGCGCTGCGAATCATTGACGACGTGTTATGGAGCGCCGTTCAGCTGAGGCTGGAGCAGAACACCGGCGACCGGCCCGAGAAGCATCGCCGGCCCAAGCACGTTCTGTCAGGCTTAGGCTTTTGCGGCGTCTGTGGCGGAAACTGGATCATCACCGGGAACAACGGCAAGGCCGGCGCCCGGCGCTGGGGATGTGCAAGGGCGCACGAGAAAGCCTGCACCAATACGCGGCTGATTTTAGGCCATGTCTACGAGGCCCGCGTGCTGGCGGATCTTAAGGGTCAAATGCTTGCGCCCGACGTCGTGGCCGCATTCGTGCGGGAGTATCACCTTGAACATGCGCGCGAGAGCAAGAAGCTAGGCCGCGATCGTGATCGCGCCGAACGCCAGCTGGCCGAAGCCGGGCGCAAGCTCGACAGGCTGGTCGCTGCCCTGAGTGAGGGTGGATCCAGCTTTCCGCAGATTCGCGCGGCAATGACGGCCGCGCGCGACGATCACGACCGAATCAAGCGCGCTCTAGCGTCTATGGACGCGTTGCCGGTGCTTACGCTTCACCCCGGCCTTGCCGATAGCTACCGTCGCGAGATGGACGATCTCGAAAGGCTGCTGATGGAACCCGACGCCCATCTAGAAGCGATCCCGCAGATCAGGAGCATGATCGACCGCGTCGAACTGCTGCCTAAGGCTGACAAGCTGCGCGGCGTCGACCTCGTCGTGCATCGTCGGATCGACCAGGTGCTGGCCATCGCTACGCGGCAGCGCGCATAAAAAAGGCCCGGCGTTAACCGGGCCTTTTCTCATTCTTTTGGGACCGCCTTGTCGCCCGCTCCAGCGCCGGTCAGCAGAATTCCCTGCCCCCCTGCCTGATGCGCGTCCGCCGTGCTCTCGAACCAAATGCGCGGCGATTTTTTCTGCACACGCATTTTACCCTTTCCCGGCATATCGTACCACAGAAAGTGTTCTTCCTCATGAAGAAGCTCAATGTTAAAGAGCGATAGCACAAAGAGCCGGTCAGGGGCGAGGCGGACCCACGGCACTATCAGGCAGCCTCAGCGAACACAGGCTCAAGGTTTTGCGCTGAAAGGACACGCTCGATTGGCAGCTTTTCTTCGGTTTCCGCGCCCACAATGCGAAAGTCGACTTCAAAGCCGTCCACGTCATGGAAGTGCTTTGCATAAGATCTGAAAGTATCGATCACTAGCGAACGAACCTCATCGATCGAATTCGCGTCATAGCAGAACAGCGGCTCGCTTTCCGTGAACACGGTAAACACGCGCGCATCCGCATCGGTATGTGCAACGGTCACGTTTGTGTCACGAACAAGCTTAGTCAGCCCGTTGTAGTCCAACTTGACGATGTTGTCGGTCATATTTGTTCTCCTGCGCACGCGCAAAAACACACCTCTTTCCTCAAGAGGGTGAAGCACGGCGATGTTTGTTCATTGTGCAGCCGCGATTATGCGCAGCGAAAACCCGGCATGCGATCACGCGTCGTGATGGCGCGAGCCCGGATGGAGCGCATGGGCACAAGCTGTACGACATTCCAGACCATCTGCACCTCCTACCTTCATCGAATTAACAACTGCCTATGATATAGGCGATGTAACCCGTTGCACAAGAAAAGCGCTGATCCCTTGGGACAGCGCAGTCCGAGGTGTAATACGCACGAAAACGTAAAACGCCTAGCAAATTTAAAAGTAGGACGATTTAGCCATGCTTTTAACGGTAGCGCTCGGAAAGAGCTGCCTCGCATAGCAGGCTACGAAGGGCTGTTAGCACGCTAGTTGTGGTAACGCGCAGTTAGGCGAAGCGCATATGAAGCAGCTGGTCATCCGTACCGCGCTCGGTGCGGGGATGCCGCTCGCGGGGACGGGGTGTGCGATGTCCACCGCGATCCTCGATACCGTGGCGGCGACCCGCGACGGCGATCCGTTCGACGCGTCCAGCCTGACCGAGGATTATGAGCTCGGGCTGCGGATCGCCCAGCTCGGCGGGGCCGGACGGTTTGCCCGCATCGTCGACGATGCGGGCGCGCTGATCGCGGTGCGGGCGTTCTTCCCGGCGACCTTCGACGCCGCCGTCCGGCAAAAGGCGCGCTGGATGACCGGGATCGCGCTGGCCGGCTGGGACCGGACCGGCTGGGCTCGTCCGCAGGCGCTGGCCGACCACTGGATGCGGATGCGCGACCGGCGGGCGCCGCTCAGCATGGTCGTGCTGGCCGCCGCCTATGTCGGGCTGACCGCCTGGATCCTGACGTTCCTGGTTCATGCGATGGTCCCCGCCGCGCAGGGCTGGCCGGCGATGCCGGTCGTCTGGCTGGCGGGGGCGAATATCGGGCTTCTCGTGTGGCGGCTCGGCATGCGGATGGCCTTCACCGCGCGCATCTACGGCTTGGCCGAGGCATTCTGGTCGCTGCCCCGCTTCGTCGTCGGCAATGTCATCAGCCTGATCGCCGCGCCGCGCGCCGTGGTCCGCTATATTGCGATGCTCCGCGGCGCGGCGCTGGTCTGGGACAAGACCCGGCATGAATTTCCCGATCTCCGATCGTCGGGAGGGTGAGCGGGACGCGCACGCTGCGCTACGGGTGAAGGGCGGGCGGCCGCTGCGGTTTCTCGCCGCCGCGCTCGGCGGATGGGTCGCGATGCGGATCCTGGTGCTGTCACCCTATGCCGCGGGAGTGCTGACGCCCGGCGGATCTGGCAGCCTGCAGCGTCCTACTGTCGTGGCGGGCACGCGGCACGGTCGGCAAGCTTCGCCCGCAGCCCGCGCCGTCGGTATCGCCGCTACCGACCATCGTCGCGCCACCGCCGATGCGAACATCACTGCTGCCGCGGCCCACCGCCCCGACCGGCGTGTCACGCCGCCGCAACCGCCTTACGGGGCCATCGGGCACGGTCCCCGCGCGTCGCCCGGTCATGCCCGCGCCGCGCCGATGCTTGCTGCGGTCATCCTAAAACGGCCTGCGCGCGCTGCCTACGTTCGCATGAGGCCCGCAGACCGTGACGCCACATTCGGGATGGACGTCCAGCCCGACCTTGCGCTTGACCGGCAGGGCCGGATCGCGATGCTCCCGCCGCTCGGTCCGGCCGCGATCGGCGCGACCCGTGCAACTTCGCACGCGCCGCTGAGCGTCAGCGGCTGGCTGCTCGCGCGCGGTGGCGCGTCGGGTACGGTATCGGGGGGGCAATTGGGCGCATCGCAGGCGGGGGTGCGGGCCGTCTACGGAATCGACCCATCGCGGCGGCTCGGGCTGACCGCGCGGCTCGCGGCGCCGCTCGAGGGGCGCGGACGCGAGGCGGCCCTCGGCATCGAATGGCGGCCGACCCGCTGGCCCGTCCGCCTGATCGCCGAACAGCGCTTCGTCCTCGACGGGGGCCGCGGCGGCCCGACGGTCGGCGTGATCGCGGGCTACGGCCCCGCCGAGATCGCACCTGGTGCGCGCATCGAGACCTATGGTCAGGCAGGGGCGATCATGCGCGACGGCGTCGAAGGGTTCGTCGACGCCGGTGCGCGCCTGACGCACGGCGTCGCGGAACGCGGCAGGCTCCGCCTCGACGCGGGGGTCGGCGCATGGGTGAGCGCTCAGCGGGGGGCGACACGGGGAGATATCGGTCCGTCGCTCGGCCTAGCAGCGCCGCTCGGCCGACGATCGGTCCGTCTCGCGCTCGACTGGCGCCAGCGTATCGCCGGCACCGCCCGCCCCGGCTCGGGTCCCGCACTCTCGGTCGGCAGCGACTTCTAGCCGGCCGCTAGCCCCCGCGGCCGGTTTGCGTATAACGACGCGCGTGGACCTGTATCTTCCCATCGCAAACCTGTCGGTCAATGCGCTCGTCATCATCCTGCTCGGCGGCGGTGTCGGGCTCCTGTCGGGGATGTTCGGGGTCGGCGGCGGCTTTCTGACGACGCCGCTGCTGATCGTCTATGGCATCCCGCCGACCGTCGCCGCCGCCTCGTCTGCCAGCCAGGTCACGGGGGCGAGCGTGTCGGGCGTGTTCGCGCATTTCCGCCGCAACGGCGTCGATGTGAAGATGGGCGGCGTCCTCGTCGCAGGCGGCATATTGGGCGCGTTCTTCGGCGCCTGGCTGTTCCGGCTGCTCCAGCAGAGCGGCCAGATCGATACCGTGATCGCGATCGTCTATGTCGTGATGCTCGGCTCGATCGGCGGCATGATGGCGAGCGAATCGATCGGGACGATCCGCCGCGCCCGGACCGGCCGCCCCGCCAAGCCGCGCAAGCGACGCCATCACCCGCTGGTCGCCGCGCTGCCGCTGCGGACCCGCTTCTACGCCTCGGGCCTGTATATCTCGCCGCTGGCGCCGCTGCTGCTCGGCTTTTCGACCGGGATCCTGACCATGTTGCTGGGGATCGGCGGCGGGTTCATCCTGGTACCGGCGATGATCTACCTGCTCGGCATGGCGACGTCGGTGGTGGTCGGGACCTCGCTGTTCCAGACGCTGTTCGTCACCGCGGTGGCGACGATGGTGCATGCGACGACGACCAAGGCGGTCGACATCGTGCTGGCCGGGCTGCTGCTGATCGGATCGGTCGTCGGTGCGCAGATCGGTGCGCGGTTCGCGACCAAATTCCGCCCCGAATATCTCCGTCTCGGGCTCGCCGTGATGGTCCTGCTTGTCGGCGCGCGGATCGTGCTCGGGCTGGTGTGGCGGCCCGAGGAGATCTTCTCGGTCACGCTGTCGTGAAGCCGGGCGCGCCGCTTCTCCTGCTCGCGCCGCTGCTGATGGCACAGGCCAAGCCGGTGCTCGTCCCCGACGTGTCGCAGCGCAATATCGAAATCGCCTACAGCTTCACCGGCGCCGAACTGCTGCTGTTCGGCGCGATCCTCTATCCCGGCGGGCGCCTGCCGAGCGGCGAGAGTCCCACCGACATCGTCGTCGTCGTTAAGGGGCCGACCCAGTCGATCGTGATGCGCGAGAAGGAGAAGGTCGCCGGCATCTGGGTCAACACGTCGCGGCTGCGCTATCGGTCCGCGCCCAGTTTCTATGCGATCGCCTCGTCCAAGCCGATCGGGCGGCTGGTCGACGACCGCACCCGGGCGATCTACGAACTCGGCCTCGACAGCCTGCAATTGTCGCCCGCCTCGAGCGCGCCGATTCCGACGCAGGACCGATTCCAGCGCGGCCTGGTCGACCTGAAACGGCGTGCCGGGCTGTATTACGAGGCGCCGGGCGCGGTCGAGATCACTGATGACGTGCTGTACCGTGCGCGGGTGTCGGTGCCCGCGCGCGTACCGGTCGGGCGCTTCACCGCGGAAACCTTCCTGATCCGCGATGGCCGCGTGCTGGCCGCGGCGGTGCGCGACATCGACATCCGCAAATCGGGGTTCGAACGTTTCGTCGCGCGCGCGGCCGACCGGTCGGCGATCGCCTATGGCTTGGTCGCGGTCTTTCTCTCGATCTTTCTCGGCTGGGCGGCCGGCTGGATCGCACGCCGGGTCTGAGGCCAGCACGCGCGCGGGCGCTCACGCATTCTTTACCCGTGCGCGGCATGGATGCGGACATCTGGCAAAAGCCGGAGGATCGAGGACCGACCGCCTATGACCGACATGCCCGCCGCCCATCTGTTCCAGCGGGCGATTGCCGCCGCGGCGATCGTGGACGGCGCGGGGCCGGACGCATCACCGGGGGGACAGGCTGACGCCCCGATCGGCGTCATATCCGCGATTGCCGGTGCCAGCAGCCGGGTCCTGCTCGATCGGGCCGCGATCGCGCCGCTGCTCGCGCACCCCGACGCGGTGCTCGCCGCCGCCGGCCAGGTCGGCAGCCAGGTCAAGATCCGGGTCGGCACGTCATGGATCATCGCCAATGTCCGCTCGCTCGCGCTCGAGGCGGCGATGGGCAGCGTCATCGCGGGCGAGATCGATTTCCTTGGCGAGGGGGACGAGGACCGGGCGACTGGCGCGTTGTACGGATTCCGCCGCGGCGTGACGCGCTATCCCATGCCGGGCTGCGAGGTGTTCGCGGTCACGACGCGCGACCTGCGCGAGGTCTATGCCGCCGAGGACCGCGCGAACATCGCGATCGGCACCGTCTATCCGACCGCCGACGTTCCCGCCGCGCTGTATGTCGATGCGATGCTGGGCAAGCATTTCGCGCTCGTCGGCTCGACCGGCACGGGCAAGTCGACCGCTGCCGCGCTGATCCTGCACCGGATTTGCGACCTTGCGCCGCAGGGGCATATCGTGATGATCGACCCGCATGGCGAATATGCCGCGGCCTTTGGCACGAACGGCGCGATCCACGACGTCTCGAACCTGCAAATGCCCTATTGGCTGATGAATTTCGAAGAGCATTGCGAGGTCTTCCTGACCAGCACCGGGGAACAGCGCCAGTTCGATGCAGACATCCTCGCCAAATGCCTGCTCGCCGCCCGCGCGAAGAGCCGGCTCGGCCAGGCGATCGCCAAGCTGACGGTCGACGCGCCGATCCCCTATCTGCTCAGCGACCTGACCGGCATCATCAGCCTTGAGATGGGCAAGATGGACCGCGCCGGCGACACCAGCCCCTATTTGCGGCTCAAGGGCAAGATCGACGAGATCAAGGCGGATCCGCGCTATGGCTTCATGTTCTCGGGGATGCTCGTCGCGGACACGATGGCGGCGTTTCTCCAGCGTATCTTCCGCCTGCCGGGCGACGGCCGGCCGATCTCGATCATCGACGTGTCGGGCGTGCCGTCGGACATCACCGCGGTCGTCGTCGCGATGCTCGCACGGATGACGTTCGACTTCGCGATCTGGTCGCGCAACGAGCCGCAGCGACCGATCCTGCTCGTCTGCGAGGAGGCGCATCGCTATATCCCGAACGATCGTCAGGCGGAGAGCTCGGTCGGGCGGATCCTCGGACGGATCGCCAAAGAGGGTCGCAAATACGGCGTTTCGCTCGGGTTGATCACGCAGCGCCCGTCCGATCTGGCGGAAGGCGTCCTGTCGCAGTGCGGGACGATCGTCGCGATGCGGCTCAACAACGAACGCGATCAGGCCTTTGTCCGCGCGGCGATGCCCGAGGGCGCACGCGGCTTTCTCGAATCCATCCCCGCGCTGCGCAATCGCGAGGCCATTATCTGCGGGGAGGGCGTGACGATCCCGATCCGCGTCGCGTTCGACGATCTCGAGGACACGCGCCGCCCCGCCTCGAGCGATCCGCTCTTCTCGGCGCTGTGGCGCGATGTCGGCGGCGAGGAGCAGATCATCGACCGGACGATCCTGAAATGGCGCGCGCAGGGCAAGTGAGCCGGCTGTCGGTCGTCGTGGCGGGTGCTACTCGCGGCGGCGCCTAGGCGGCGTAGTCGGTTTCGGTGATCTCGTTGTCCGCCATCAGCCGCAGCCGGTTGATCAGGCGGCATGCGATCTCCGGCTTGCCGGGCCCGTTCGGGGTGGCGAGCATCGGGATGAGCTGCTGGTCGACGAACGTGTCGGGACCCGAATAGGCCAGTGAAAAGCGCCGGAACCCCCGGTCGAGGCCGATCATGTCCGTGATGATCGTCACGTCGCTATGGCGCCGGTCGGCGCTCAGCCGCGCGAGCAGATTGGAGATCGCCGGATCCGGTCCCTCGACCAGCTGGACGAAGTGCAGATCGGTGATGATCAGCGCACCGGTGATGCCGGCCTGCGCGTTGCGCGCGCGGGAATCGTTGACGATGTCCATCAGCGCGCGCTGATCCATCGCGATATCGGGCTTGATCTTGCTCAGATACAGCACCGTCCGCAAGGCCGGCACGGGCGTCGCGCGGGCGGGCCGGATCGCGGTGACGGGTGTCGGGCGCGGTTGCGGTCGGCTGGCACCGCGCAGGGCCCAGTCCTGCTCGCGGCGCATCGCGCGTCCCGGAACATAGCCCTGGATCGAGATCAGCCGTCCGGTCGCGGTCGAGGAGAGCCCTGTCTGCATGATCGTCACATATCCGGTAAAGCGATGGTGCATCTCGCCTAGCATGGTGCATGACAGCACTGTAATATCGTAGAACTACGAACCGGACTTTAGTATGGGCGCCGCATCCGTGATCAGGATCGACAGCGGCCTAGTCTGCGAGAATTTGAAAAGATGATCGATCAATAGTGCGCGCAGTTGGTACGGCCATCTGCGGGGACTCGACGCCGGGTGCAGACACGTACGGCGCGGCGCGCGTCGCTAGGTGCCGGTGCGGACCGCGAGCAGGCGGGCGACCCGCGCCTTGAACGCGCGCAATGCCGGGCCGGACAGCCGTGCCGCGCTCGCCAGCGATACCGATCGCGGATTGATCGCGCCGCCGTTCCTCCACACTTCCCAGTGGAGATGCGGCCCCGTCGACATACCGGTCGAGCCGACATAGCCGATGACCTGGCCCTGGCGTACGCGCGTGCCCGATGCGACCGCGATCCGGCTCATATGGCCATAGCCGCTCGCCAGACCGCCGCCGTGGACGAGCTTGACGAAATTGCCATAGCCGCCGGTCCGGCCCGCGAAGCTCACCACCCCGTCGGTCATCGCATGGATTGGCGCGCCCCTCGGCGCCCCGATGTCGAGTCCCTTGTGCATCCGCGTGAAGCCGAGCAGCGGATGCACGCGCAGGCCGAAACCGGACGTGATGCGGCCGATCACCGGCATGCCCGACACGGCGCGGCGTTCGGTCTGGCCATTGGCATCGAACCAGCCGCCGCGACCGGCGTCTTCGCCCTCTGCAGTGGCGAGATCCGACTGGTTGTTGGTCGCAGCGGCCGGTGCGAAGCGGACGAGTTGCAGCGTGCGCCGTCCCTGGTCGATCCCGGCGAACAGCAGCGCGCCGATCCGCGTTTCGCCGGTCGCGGCGCGTTCGCGGGCAACGATCAGGTCGAAACGGTCCGTCGCGCTGACGTCGCGACCGATCGACAGCCGCGTCGCGATCGCCTTGATATAGGTCTCGACCGCCTTGGCGGGGACACCGGCGGCGCGCATCGACCGGTAGAGGCTCGATCCGGCGAGCCCCTGGATCCGCAGCGGGGTGCGATCGACCGCGATCGCCGCGCGCGTCATCGCCAGACCCGCTGCGGTGCGGTGCAGTGATACGTCGAGGTCGAACCGTGCGCGCACCGCGAGCGATTCGAGTGGGCGGGCTACCGTGCGATCCGCGCGCCGGCCCAGCGTCAGCGCGATCCGCGTGCCCGCCGGGATCGCGCCGGGATCGACCGTCTGCGCGATCAGCGCCGATGCAGCACTGGCGTCACGCCGGCTGACGCCCGCGCGGATCAAGACCCGGTCGAACGCATCGCCCTGACCCAGTGTCGCGGCAAGGTCGACGCTTGGCCGTTCGGGGGCCTGCGCGAGCGGTACGACAAGGTCGTTCGCCGCCATCCGCCGCCCCGTATCCGCGCCCTGGCCGAGCGGCGCGATCGCCAGTGCCCGCGCCTGCTCGCGTGCCGAACCGGCCAGCGGTGCGGGGACGCTGCCGGTCAGCGGACGAAAGCCGGGGGCGAGCATGACGGTTGCCGCACACAGCGCGGTGCAGGTCGCGAGGCCGCGCCACCACGTCGCACTACCGATCGCGCTGCCCAGATCGGGCACCCAGTCGATCCGTGCTGCGGCGTCGTGCAACCGCGTGACGCCCCGGGGAATTGCGTCGGAACCGGTGGCGGCGGCGCGCCCGAAACCTCGGGCGTCGATGCCGCCTGCCAGCCCCAGTTCCTGCTCCGTCCCTAGATACACGTCGCGCACCTCGTGGCCCAAATTCCTGGCGCACATTTCCGGCCAGGCTCGCCGTTCCCCCCGGCGCGGGTCGGAGTCCTGTGCAGCAAGGGTCCTAAAGTCAAATTAACCCGCCGCACGCCCGCCACGCGTGGCGACGAGGCGTGGTGCGGCGGGGGCGGACGGAAATCCGTGCGCGGAATACGGCGAACTTGTCCTGCCGGTCATTGCGCCGCGCGGCCTTACGCCCGATGTTCTGGGCTATGAGTGACGATGTGTCCGGCGGCGTGACCGCGGTCCTGGGGCCGACCAACACAGGCAAGACGCACCTCGCGATCGAGCGGATGTGCGCGCATTCGAGCGGCATGATCGGCTTCCCGCTGCGCCTGCTCGCGCGCGAGGTCTATGACCGGGTGGTCGCGATCAAGGGTGCGAACCGCGTCGCGCTGGTCACCGGCGAGGAAAAGATCATGCCGCCCGATGCGCGCTGGCTGCTCTGCACCGCCGAATCGATGCCCGACCGCGACGTCGCCTTTGTCGGGCTGGACGAGGCGCAGCTGGGCGCCGATCCCGAGCGCGGCCATGTCTTCACCGACCGGCTGCTGCGTGCCCGCGGACGCGAGGAGACGATGATTCTCGGCTCCGAGGCGCTGCGACCGATGATCAAGGCGCTCGTGCCCGGGGCGGAGATCGTCAACCGCCCGCGCTTCTCGACGCTCACCTATGCGGGCGCCAAGAAGATCAGCCGCCTGCCCAAACGGTCCGCGATCGTCGCCTTCTCGGCCGAGGAGGTCTATGCGGTCGCCGAGATGCTCCGCCGGCTGCGCGGTGGTGCGGCGGTGGTGATGGGCGCGCTGTCACCGCGTACCCGCAACGCGCAGGTCGCGATGTTCCAGGCGGGCGAGGTCGATTATCTCGTCGCCACCGACGCGATCGGCATGGGGCTCAACATGGACGTCGCGCATGTCGCGTTCGCGAGCCTCAACAAATTCGACGGCAAGCGCCAGCGCCGCCTGACGGTGGCCGAGATGGCGCAGATCGCTGGCCGTGCGGGCCGGCATCAGCGCGACGGGACGTTCGGCGCGCTGTCCGATGACGGGCCGGGCGCGTTCCTGCCCGAAGAGGTGCTCGCGATCGAGGAACACCGCTTCCCGCGTCTCGAAAATCTCTACTGGCGGCAGGGCGAACCCGATTTCGCCAGCATCGACGCGCTGGTTGCCAGCCTCGAGGCGCGTCCGCCCGCCGGCGTCCTGCGTGCCGCACCCCAGGCGCTCGACCTCGGCGTGCTCAAGCGGCTCGCCGAGGAGGGCTGGGTGCGCGAACGGACGCGGCATCCGAAGATGGTCGCGCGGCTCTGGGCGGCGTGCGGCATCCCCGATTTCCGCAAGGTCGGGCTCGACCCGCATGCGCGCTTCGTCTCGCGCGTGTTCGGGCATCTCAGCGAGGGGCGGGGGCATATCCCGCACCAATGGTTCGCCGACGAGATCGCGCGGCTCGACACCGTCGCGGGCGACGTGCCGGTCATCGCGGGCCGGATCGCGGCGACCCGGATCTGGGCCTATATCGCGCAGCGGGCCGACTGGCTCGCCGAGCCCGCGCACTGGGCCGCGCGCACAGCCGCGCTCGAGGAGCGTTTGTCCGATGCGCTCCATGCCAGTCTGACGCAGCGCTTCGTCGACAAGCGCACGACCGCGCTGATGCGTCAGATCGGCGCGGACGCCGCGTCGCTTCCCGTCGTGATCGGTCCGGAGGGCGAGGTGATGGTCGAGGATCACCCGATCGGCCGCCTCGATGGATTCCGCTTCACCGTCGCCGCCGACGCGCGCGCCAGCGACAAGCGCCTGCTGCTCGCCGCCGCCGAGAAGCGGCTGGCGGGCGAACGCACGCGGCGCGGCCAGTCGCTCGTCGATGCGCCGGACGCGGATATCACGCTCGACGAGTCGGCGCAGATCGTCTGGGCGGGGCATCCGGTCGCCCGACTCGGCGCTGGCCCGTCCTTCGCCCGCCCGAAACTGATCCTCGATCGCGCGCTCGACTGTCTCGACAAGGCGGCGCGCGAGCGGATCGAGACGCGCCTGTCGCGCTGGCTCGCGGCGATGCTCAAGCGGCGGCTCGCGGTGCTCGTCGATCTTGCCGCGCTCAGCCGCGACGCGGACGCGACCCCGGCGCTGCGCGCGGTCGCCAGCGCGATCGAGGAAGCGGGCGGGATCCTGCCCCGCCTGCCGATGCGGCTCGCGCTCGACGCGGTCGATCCCGACGAGCGCAAGCGGTTGCGCAAGATCGGCATCATGGTCGGCGCGCTCGACCTGTTCGACATCCGCCTGCTCAAGCCCGAGCCGGCGCGCTGGCGCCGTATCCTCGCCGGCATCCGCGGGACGGTGATCACCGCGCCGCGCGACGGGGCGACCGTGCTCGCACGCGGCAGCGACGGCGCGACGCTCGAGGCCGGGTTCCGCCCGCTGGGGCTCCAGGCGGTGCGTGTCGACCTGATCGAGCGTATCGCCCGCGCCGCGCATGATTCGCGCACCGGCCGCGCACCGTTCGCGCCCGACCCGGCGCTCGCGACCTCGATCGGGCTCGAGCCTGCGTCGATCGAGCGGCTGATGGCCGAGCTCGGCTTCAAGGCGCTGGCGGGCGACACGCCGCGTTGGGTCTGGCGCGGCCGCCCGCCCGCGCGCGCGGTCCCTGCGACGCCGATCGACCCGTCGCGGCAGAACGCGTTTGCCGGGCTCGCCGCACTGGTCCGCCATGGTTGAAGGCGCGATGCGGATCGATCGGTTCCTGTGGTTCGTCCGGCTCGCCAAGACGCGCAGCGCGGCCCAGGCGATCGCCGAGAAGGGGCATCTGCGAATCGACGGCCGCGCGATCGACCGCGCACACTGTCCCGTCCGGATCGGCAACGTCCTCACCTTCGCCGCCAACGACCGCGTCCGCGTAATCCGCATCGAGGCACTGCCGACACGCCGCGGTCCCGCCCCCGAAGCGCAGGCGTGCTATCAAGACCTGATCGCCGGCCAGACCCCCGCCCTCGACCAACCGAATCCTCCCCCTGGCGGGGAAGGATAAGCCAGCGGCAAAGCCTGATAACGTCTCGCAGAAGGCTTGCTATGATTGACGCGACGGGCCTGCGCGCATAGTCGCAGGCCGTTCGTCGCCGGGAAGGAATCCGGCCCAGGAGTTCTGCAATGACCTACGTCGTCACCGATGCCTGCATCCGCTGCAAGTACATGGATTGCGTGGAAGTGTGCCCGGTCGATTGCTTCTACGAGGGCGAGAACATGCTGGTGATCAATCCCAGCGAGTGCATCGACTGTGGCGTGTGCGAACCCGAATGCCCCGCGGAGGCGATCCTGCCCGATACCGAGAGCGGGCTGGAGCAGTGGCTTGAGCTCAACACGACCTTCTCTGCGCAATGGCCCAACGTCACTCGCAACGACAACCAGACGCCGCCCGATGCGGACGCGATGAAGGGCGTTGAGGGCAAGTTCGACAAGTATTTCTCGCCGGAGCCCGGCGCCGGCGACTGAAAATCGCACGAAATTCGTGTCTTTATGGCGGATTGGGGCACGAGGGCTGCCACGATCGGCTGGTAATTTTGTTGCAAAGATGGTAATTGGGTCCGTGACGGGCGCGATATGTCAAGTCGTCCGCCTGGAGTATGTTCGAACCCTATTCCTCCACGGTGCAATCCGGCGAACGCGTCGCTGTGGCACCGCGTGGAGGCATTGATCCGGAAAGGCCCCCAATGGCTGCCAAGGCACTGTCCTTCGACGTCGGTGATTTCGTCGTTTACCCAAAGCACGGAGTCGGCCGTGTGATCGAGCTGCAACGCTCGGAAATCGCCGGCATGACGCTCGAACTTTACGTCCTCCGTTTCGAGAAGGAGCGCATGACGCTCCGCGTTCCGACCAACAAGGCCGAAAGCGTCGGCATGCGCAAATTGTCCTCGGACAAGACCATGCGCGAGGCGATGGACACGCTCAAGGGCAAGCCCAAGGTCAAGCGCACCATGTGGTCGCGCCGCGCGCAGGAATATGAGGCGAAGATCAATTCGGGCGACCTCGTGTCGATCGCCGAAGTGGTCCGCGATCTGTTCCGCGCCGACGACCAGCCCGAGCAGAGCTATTCCGAGCGTCAGATCTTTGAAGGTGCGACCAGCCGTCTCGCCCGCGAACTCGCCGCGATGGAAGAGATTGACGAGCCCAAGGCGCAGGAGAAGATCCTCGACATCCTCCGCGCCGCCGCCGCGATCTACAACAAGGACAAGCTGCCCGCCTGACCGCTGGCGCTTCGTTCGATGACGCAAGGGCGGTCCCGCGGGGCCGCCCTTTTGCGTTTCTGGCCCGCCGGCCGATGACCACCACGGATTCCGCTTCCGCCTCTCGCCGATCGGGTGTATTGTTTGGGCAATACACAGGAGGATGCCATGAAGTATCTCGCGCTCGGTCTGATGATGCCGCTTGCCGCCTGCTCGTTCGGCTGGTCGGGGGACGATGACGGGGCGGGGGCATCGCCGAGCGGCACCGGCACGACCCGCACCTATATGGTCAGCGATTTCAGCACGATCGACCTGCGCGGTGCGAGCGATGTCGATGTGCGCGTGGGAACTGGCTTTTCGGTGCGTGCGCAGGGGCCTGCCGAGGCGCTCGACCGGCTGACGATCGAGCGGGACGGCGACACGCTCGAGATCGGGCGGCGCAAGGGCGTCAATCTCAACTGGGGGCGATCGGGCAAGGTCAAGGTCTTCGTCACGCTGCCGCGGCTGGCGGCGGCGGCGATATCGGGATCGGGGGACATGACCGTCGACCGGGTCGAGGGAACGCGATTCGCAGCCGATGTCGCAGGGTCCGGCAGCCTGGGCGTCGCGGCAGTGAAGGTCGACGATCTCGCCGTCTCGATCGCGGGCTCGGGCAGCGTCTCGGCGGCAGGATCCGCGCGCGCGCTCGCGGTCGAGATCGCCGGCTCGGGGGATGTCGACGCAGCCGGGCTCAAGGCCCGGTCCGCGCGGGTCGAGATTGCCGGCTCGGGCAGCGTCCGCGCGGTCGTCGATGGCCCTGCCACCGTCGACATGATGGGGTCGGGCGATGTCGACCTGGGCAGCGCGGCGCGGTGCACCGTGTCCAAGATGGGCTCCGGCTCGGTCCGCTGCGCACCGTGACCCGCTGCGCGCACGGCTTGCGTCGGTGCGCCGAAGCGGCAACGATCTGGCGATGATCCGTTTTCTTGTCCTGCCGCTCCTGTTTGCCTGTCCCGTTGCCGCAGCCGCGGCCGATCGTAGCGTGTCGGTGGGCAGCTTCGAGCGGGTCCGGATCGACGGTCCGTTCGACGTGCGCCTCGTCACGGGATCGCCCGGCGCAAAGGTCTCGGGGGATCCGCATGCGACCGAGGCGGTCGACATCCGCGTTGACGGTGCGACGCTGTCGGTCCGGCGGAGCACGAGCCGCTGGGGCGAGCGCCCCGAGATGGGGGCGCAGCGCCCGGTCATCGTGACGCTGTCCACCCCGCGTCTTGCCTTTGCCAGCGTCGTGGCGGGGGGGCGGCTGACGATCGATCGCATGAAGGGGCTGCGGCTGGATCTCGCGGTCAGCGGTGCAGGCAGCCTTGCGGTGAACGATGCGCAGGCGGACCAGCTGAACGCCACCGTCATCGGCACGGGGCGGATGACGCTGGCAGGGCGCAGTGCGCGCGCGCGTCTGACCGTCAGTGGTCCGGGGCTGATCGACGCGACCGCACTTGCCGTCGATGATCTCGTCGTCATGCAGGACGGCGTCGGCGAAACCCGCGCCTCGGCGCGCCGCACCGCGCAGGTGACGAACGGCGGGGCCGGATCGGTCACGGTCGCGGGCACCGCCGCCTGCACGGTCCGGGCCGCGGCGACCGGCCCGGTGATCTGCGGCCGCTAGCCGCGCAGGCTAGATCAGCGCGAGTTCGGCGAGCTTGGTCATCAGCGCGGGCGGCATGATGTCGAGCCCGGTCGCGTCGCCGCCGAGGTCGAGCGGCGCATCGGCGCCCTCCAGATACCGCCACCCCTGATGTGCGCGCTTCGGCCGCGCTTGAACGAGCACCAGTCTGGGGTCGATATGGATCGCGACGCGTCCGCCCTCCGCCTCGCCAAAGCCCAGGATCGGCGACCGCGCGATCAGCTGGTGCTTAAGGATCCAGTACATCGAACCGCCCTCGCCGACCGGCCCCGCCACCTCCTCGTGCCGCTTGGGCAGGTAGCGAGTGGTGAGGAACACGGGGCCCTCTTCGCCGCGCAGCCGCAGGCGCTCCGCCAGATGGTCGACGCTGTCCGCGCCGAACGCGACTTTGGTGAGGTGAAGCGGCATCCGTCTGGAAATGGGCGCTAATCCGCGCCAGTCAACCGGAACGTCAACCGTGCAGCCCCCACAGGCTGGCAAGGCCGAGGAACGAGAAGAACCCCATCGTGTCGGTCATCGTCGTCACGAACACCGCCGACGAGACCGCGGGATCGATCCGGAACTTGTCGAGCGTGATCGGGACCAGCACGCCGGAAAGCCCTGCGGTGATGTTGTTGGTGAGCATCGCCGCCGCGATCACGATCGACAGATCGGTGTTGCGGAAGATCACATAGGTGCCAAGCCCGATCAGCGTGCCCAGCATGACGCCATTGGCCGTGGCGATCCGGAATTCGCGGACGATCATCCGCTTGGTGTTCGAACTCGTCAGCTGGTTGGTCGCGAGCGCGCGGACCACGACCGCGAGCGTCTGCGTCCCGGCATTGCCGCCCATCCCCGATACGATCGGCATCAGCACCGCGAGCAAAGCAAAGCTCGCGATCGTCCCCTGGAACAGTCCGACGACCGACGACGCGACCATCGCAGTGCCCAGATTGACCACCAGCCAGGTGAAGCGCGTCCGCACCGTCAGCCGGATCGGCTCGTTGATGTCGCCGTCGCCTGCACCCGCCAGGCGCAGCGTATCCTCGCCCGCCTCTTCGGAAATGATGTGGACGATGTCGTCGACGGTGATCATGCCGACCAGCCGGCCGCCATGATCGACCACCGCGGCGGAGATCAGCGCATATTTCTGGAAGCGGAGCGCCACCTCTTCCTGGTCCATGTCGACCGGGATCAGCGTCTGTTCGCGCTTCATCACGTCGGCCATCGCGATCCCGCGCGGCGTGCGCAGCATCCACGACAGCTGGCACGTGCCGATCGGCTTGTGCGCGGGGTCGACGACAAAGATTTCCCAGAAATCGGTCGTCAGCTCCTCGTGACCACGCAAATAATCGATCGCGTCGCCGACGGTCCAGTGCTCGGGCACCGCGATCAGCTCGCGCTGCATCAGGCGGCCCGCGGATTCCTCGGGGTAGCTCAGCGCCTCTTCGATCGCGGCGCGATCATCGGGATCAAGCGCGCGCAGCACCGCGCGCTGCTCGTCCTCGTCCATGTCCTCGATGATCGCGACCGCGTCATCGGTATCGAGTTCGGAGGCAAGGTCGGCGACCTGGTGCGGCTCGAGCGCGTCGATCAGATCCTCGCGGACATAATCGTTCATCTCGGCGAACACGTCGCCGTCGAGCAGATCGGTGACCGCGCGCGCCAGCGCCGCACGATCCTCCTGCGGCGTCAGCTCGAACAGATCGGCGATGTCGGCAGGGTGCAGCGGCTCGACCAGCGCGCGCGCCGCCGCATTGTCGCCGTCCTCGACCGCGTCCAGCACGGCGCGGACGAACTCGGGCCGCAACCGGTCGTCGCGATCAAGCTGGGTTTCGGGCTGGGTCTCGGTTTCGACCTCGGGAAGCTCGAGTTCGCTCATGGCTGCCTCCCTTAAAAGCGTGCGCCTTGGGCCCTAACGCGCCGCGCATGCATTTGCCAGTCGCGGGGTGGATCCCTATCTGCCGCGCATCAATTCAGGAGAAGACCCAATGGCCGATACCCCCGAAACGCTGACGCTGACCCTCGACGGCGGTGACGTGACGATCAAGCTGCGCCCCGATCTGGCCCCGAAGCATGTCGAGCGCATCGTCGAGCTGGCCAATGACGGCTTCTATGACGGCGTCGTGTTCCACCGCGTGATCCCGGGCTTCATGGCGCAGGGCGGCGATCCCACCGGCACCGGCATGTCGGGCTCGGACAAGCCGAACCTCAAGGCGGAATTCTCGGCCGAGCCGCATGTCCGCGGCGTGTGCTCGATGGCGCGCACCAACCAGCCCGACACGGCGAACTCGCAGTTCTTCATCGTGTTCGACGACGCGCGCTTCCTCGACAAGCAGTACACCGTCTGGGGTGAAGTCACCAACGGCATGGAGCTGATCGACGCGCTCCCCAAGGGCGAGCCGCCGCGCGCACCCGGCAAGATCGTCAAGGCACGCGCAGCCTGAGCTGAAGACTGCACCGGCGCAGCCAAGCTGCGTCGGAGACAGTCGAAGCCGGCCGGCGGAGCAACGCTCCGTCCGACGGCGCGGCTTAGCCGCGACGCGCTTCAAGTCAGAAGCGCGTCGCGGTTGCTACCCTGACCCTCTCTCAACCGTACATCCGGTATCCGAGCGGAGGCTGCGCCTCGCTAAACTTCCGCTAGCGTCTTGATCAGCCAGTCGTGGAACAGCTTGACCGGCTTGCCCTGCAACGCGCGCGGGCGGCAGACGAACCAATAGCTGTACGGGCTCTCCACCTCGATTTCGAACAGCCGCACGAGCCGCGGATCGTTCGCATCCTCGAAATGGCTGGCATGCATGAACGCGACGCCCAGCCCCTGCGCCGCCGCCTCGAGCATCAGCGCACCCGAATCGAAATGATCGATCGCCAGCGGCTCGATATCGTCGAGCCCAGCCGCCGTCCGCCACGCGGTGAACGTATCCGTCATGTCGCGGTGGACCAGCGCGGTCAGCGTCGAGAGCTGTTCGGGTCGGGTGATCGGATCGGCGCGGTCGAGCAGCGTGCGCGCACCGATCACATAGACCGAATTGCGATCGAGCCGCCGCGCATAGAAGGCCGGATCGATCTCGCGCGACAGGGCGATCACCGCGTCCAGCCCGTCGCCCAGCCGCGATACCAAATGCGCCGCGGTATCGATGTCGAGATGCAGTTCGGGATGCGACGCCCGCAGTTCGCCGAGCCGCGGGAACAGCTTCTGCGACGCATAGAGCGGCAGGATGCCCAGCCGCAGCCGCTGTCCTCGGTCGTGCTCGTCATCGACTCGACCGCATCCGACAGCGAATCGAGCACCGGCGCGATCTGCGCGAGCAGGCGTTCGCCGTCGGCGTTCAGCACCATCGCCTGATGCCGGCGTGCGAACAGCGGCTTGGCGATGAACCGTTCGAGGCTCTGCACGCGCCGGCTGAGCGCGGGCGCGGACAGCGCGAGATCCTCCGCGGCGGCCTTGATCGAGCCCAGCCGCGCGACCTGGACGAACGCCTCGATAGCCCCGAGTGGCGGCAGCCTCCGCATGATTCCTCCCCGACTCCCTTATCCGACTCGATGCATGTGATCCGCATCATTGGCCGCATTGAAGCCTACGATTGCAGTTAGCGCAATCGTAGCGGATCCATTCGCACTTGCAACATGAACCGCCTCGACGCAAAAAGACCTCGCCTTTCAGGCATCCTCTCCTAAAAACTTTCATGGGCTGGCCTTCATTGGCCGGCCCTTTTTTTGTCTTTTCAAGTCCTCGCAAGCCCGGCGGCGGCCCCCCATCTGACACGCTTCGAGTTTGAAGGAGTCGAGATGCCCGATAGCGAAACCCCGACGCGGAAAATCCAGGTGGCGAACGCGCGTCCCGAGGACAGCGGCCGCGGCTTGGCGCATCTGCCGCGCGCGCTGATGGCGACGCTCGGCATCGGCGAGGGCGACGTGATCGAGATCCTTGGCAAGCAGAACACGCCCGCGCGTGCCGTCGGGCCGTATCCGGAGGACGAGGGGCTCGACATCCTGCGCATCGACGGGCTCCAGCGCGCGAATGCGGGTGTGGGCTCGGGCGATTTCGTGGAGGTGCGCAAGGCCGAATCGAAGCCCGCGACGCGCGTCGTCTTCGCACCCGCACAGCAGAATCTGCGGCTTCAGGGCTCGACCAACGCGTTGAAGCGCACATTCCTCGGCCGGCCGATCTGCCAGGGCGACATCGTCGCGACCGCGGGGCATCAGCGCGTCGGCAACATGCCCGCGGGCGTCCAGCAGTTCATGAACGCGCCCGCCTATGCACTGCAGGAGATCCGCCTCGCGGTGATCGCCGCCAGCCCCAAGGGCGTCGTCCATATCGACGAGAATACCGAGATCGAGCTGCGCCCCGAATATGAGGAGCCACAGGACGCACGCCGCGCCGACGTCACCTATGACGACATCGGCGGCATGGCGCAGACGATCGACCAATTGCGCGAGATGGTCGAGTTGCCGCTGCGCTATCCCGAGTTGTTCCAGCGCTTGGGTGTCGATCCGCCCAAGGGCGTGCTGCTGCATGGCCCCCCCGGCACCGGCAAGACGAGGCTCGCGCGCGCGGTCGCCAACGAATCCGACGCGCAGTTCTTCCTGATCAACGGCCCCGAGATCATGGGGTCGGCCTATGGCGAGTCCGAGGGCAAGTTGCGCCAGGTGTTCGAGGAGGCCGCCAAGGCCGCACCGTCGATCGTCTTCATCGACGAGATCGATTCGATCGCACCCAAGCGCGGGCAGGTGTCGGGCGAGGCGGAAAAGCGTCTCGTCGCGCAGCTGCTGACGCTGATGGACGGGCTGGAGGCACGCGCCAATCTCGTCGTGATCGCCGCGACCAATCGTCCCGAGGCAATCGACGAGGCGCTGCGGCGTCCCGGCCGGTTCGACCGCGAGATCGTCGTCGGCGTTCCCGACGAGCGCGGCCGTCGCGAGATTCTCGGCATCCATGCGCGCGGCATGCCTTTGGGCGACCGGGTCGATCTCGACGAGCTGGCGCGCACGACCTACGGCTTTGTCGGTGCCGATCTTGCCGCGCTGGCGCGTGAGGCGGCGATCGAGGCGGTGCGGCGGATCATGCCCAAGCTCAACCTTGAGGAACGCACGATCCCGCCCGAGGTGCTCGACGACCTGTCGGTCACGCGTGAGGATTTCCTCGGTGCGCTCAAACGCGTCCAGCCATCGGCGATGCGTGAGGTCATGGTCCAGGCGCCGACCGTGCGCTGGGCCGATGTCGGCGGACTCGACGACGCGCAGATGCGGCTGAAGGAGGGCGTCGAGCTTCCGCTCAAGAATCCCGACGCGTTCCGGCGGCTTGGCATCCGCCCGGCCAAGGGCTTCCTGCTCTACGGCCCGCCAGGGACCGGCAAGACGCTGCTCGCCAAGGCGGTCGCGCGCGAGGCGGAGGCGAATTTCATCGCCACCAAATCGTCCGACCTGCTCAGCAAATGGTATGGCGAGAGCGAGCAGCAGATCACCCGGCTGTTCCAGCGCGCGCGTCAGGTCGCACCGTGCGTGATCTTCATCGACGAGCTCGATTCGCTGGTGCCCGCCCGCGGCAGCGGCGCGGGCGAGCCGCAGGTGACCGAGCGCGTCGTCAACACGATCCTCGCCGAGATGGACGGTCTGGAGGAGCTCCAGTCGGTCGTCGTGATCGGCGCGACCAACCGCCCCAATCTGATCGACCCGGCGCTGCTTCGCCCGGGGCGGTTCGACGAGCTCGTCTATGTCGGCGTGCCCGACAAAGCGGGGCGCCGGCGGATCCTCGGCATCCAGACGCAGAAGATGCCGCTCGCGTCCGACGTCGATCTCGATCGTCTCGCGGACCGCACCGACCGGTTTTCGGGTGCGGATCTGGAGGACGTCGTCCGCCGCGCAGGCCTGGTCGCGCTGCGTCGCTCGATCGATTCGACCGACGTGACGATGGCCGATTTCGACAATGCGCTGAAGGAATCGCGCGCAAGCGTCACGCCCGAGACCGAGCGTGAATATGAGCAGATGGCCGCCCGCCTGAAACAGGACGCGACCGCCATCCAGCCGATCGGCTTCGCCTTCCCCAGCAAAGGCGCGGCGTGATCATCGCCCCTCTCCTTGGCGGGAGAGGGGCTACCGCCAGCATGGTTCCATTCGGCGGTCGATAGTCGACTGGCCGAATGGCCCTGATCTTGTGCCATGTGTTGACATTACCGGGCACGGGTCCAATGTAACTTTCATGTACGCATCCGCGACACATAAGCGTTTCCTCGATCACGCCGGCCAACTCGCCGCACGGGGTTAGCCCGAGCTCGCGGCTATAGGCCGCTGGAGTTCGGGCTTTATTCGATCTGACCTTTGGGACGTGCGCTGCACGCCCATGATCTCGAATATACGGAAACCACGCAATGTCAGGCCCAGCCTCTGAATCTGGCGATCACTCGCCAGCGCGCCGCGACGTCGATGAAGACGCCCTGTCTCCGAAAGCCTCGTTGCGGATGCGTCCGAGGAGTTTCTTTTCGAAACAATTCGATATGGAAATCGTCGAGGATTATTCGAAGGAAGAGGCCGATCGGGACTCCGCTGGGCAGCCGAAATGGCTCAACCGACTGATCCAGATGAACTTGTTACTGATGATCCTCTTGATCGGGGTTCCGCTGCTTCTGTACTGCATCGGAATGTCGGCGAAATAGCGGAACCGCGGCCTGATGAATCCCGGGTCAGCCGCCCGACGCGTCCTTCGCCTCATTCAGCGTCACCCAGGCATAGCCGATCAACACCACGCACGCTGCGCCCGCGACCAGATAAGGCAGCGAATGTTGCGCCTCGTACAGTCCGACGCCGATCGACGGCCCGAGCACGAAGCTCGCGCCGTTGATGCTGGTCACCTTGCCCGCGACCGACCCTTGCGCATTCGCGCCGACCGCGAGCGAGGCGCCCGCGGTGAAGCCCGGCCGTGTGAAGCCGAAGCCGAGGCTCGCCAGCGCATAGGCGGTCGCGATCGTGTAGAGAGATGTCGCGATCCCCGTCAGCGCGGTGCCCGCCGCCGCCAGCACCAGCCCGGTCAGCACGAGCTGGCGCGGGGTCAGGTTGAGTCGCGGAATGATTCCCCATTGCGCGAGCAGCGCTGCACCTGCGCCCATCATCAGCACGATCCCCGTGGGCTCGAGCGCGAGTGCGGGCGCCAGGTTGAGCCGGTCGATCACCAGGAACCCGATCGCCTGCCCGGTCATCGCCTGCGCATGCCCCATGACCAGCCCGGCGATCATCCAGGCGCGGATGCGCGGATCGGTATAACCGACCTGCTCGACATGCGACTGGGTCGCGGCGGTGACCGACGCGCCGCTCGGCGCGCCGCCGATCGACGGATAGGCCGAACTCGCGCCGTGCGTATCGTCATGCGGCGCGACGATCCGGTCATCGGGCAGCATCCGCCGCACCGTGATCCACACCGCCACGCCGAACAGCGCGAACAGGAAGGCGGGGCCCGCCAGCCCCACCTCCAGCCCGCCGACCGACCCGAGAATCAGATAGGGCGCGATCGCCGGCCCCAGGATCGTGCCGAGCCCGAAGGCGGAAGCGAGCAGGGTCAGCGCACGCGTCCGCTCCGCGCGCGTCGTTTCGCCCGCGACCAGCGCCTGCACCGCGGGCGGCGCGGCGGCCCCGAACGCGCCATAGATCAGCCGCCCGGCGATGAAGCAGCCGAACGCCGCGGTCCCGCCGATCCAGTGGTTGATCCCTGCCATCAGGAACAGCCCGCACAATGTCAGCGACACGCTGAACCCGCCGATGCCGAGCAGGATCATTGCGCGGCGCCCATGTCGGTCGGACCGGTTCGCCCAGAACGGCGCGGCGATCACCCACAGCAGCGCGGACACCGAAAACGCGCCGGCCACCGCGCTGTCGGCGACGCCCAGCGACCGGCCGAGCGCGGGCAGCACCGATTGCAGCGCGGTATTGCCCGCCGCGATCGTCAGCATGACGAGGAACATCAGCGCGAAGCGACGATCGATCCGCGCATCGTCGCGATCGATGCCGGTCATGGCCGCGCCCAGTCATAGTCGCGCTCGACCCGTGCGACGGTGACGCGGTAGCGGTCATACCAGAGCGCCCGCCCGCGCTCGCGAATCGCGGCATGGTCGGGATCGTCGCGCCACGCGATCGCCGCGGCGTCGTCCGCCCAATAGCTGATCGTGATCCCCAGCCCGGCTTCGTCGCGCACGCTGTCGATCCCGCGATAGCCGGGCTGAGTCGCGGCGAGCGCCTCCATTGCGGCGGCTGCCGCGGCATAGCCGGCGGGGTCGGTGCCGTTACGGTTCGACATGAAAATGACCGCCGTCTGGCCCGTCCGATCGTCGTGCATGCCCAATGCTTAAGCCAAGCCCGGGGGTTGGCAAGCGCGGGTTGCGGCACCGGGCACTGATCGCGTTCGGCGCGGTTCGTCGCGTGATGCAACCCGCAGGCCTTGAAACACGTTTGGAATCCGTGCGACGGGGGGCTCAAAGCCTCGCGTGCGCGCGGGATCCCTGATCGTAAGGAACACGATGCCCAGTCCGACCACAGCCGCCCGGCGCGCGCGCACCCGCCCCGCCGGCGTGCCCTCCCCGTGGCAGATGTTCTTCACCGAATTCCTGAAACACCCTGTCATGGTCGGCTCGATCGTGCCGTCCTCGGACAAGCTGATCCGCAAGATGCTCGGTCGGGTCGACTGGGACAACACCAAGGTGTTCGTCGAATATGGACCCGGCGTCGGCACCTTCTGCCGCCCGATTCTCGACCGGATGGCGCCCGACGCGACGCTGATCGTGATCGATACCAACCCCGATTTCATCCGCTATCTGCGCCACACGATCACCGATCCGCGGTTCTCGGCGGTGCTCGGCTCGGCGGCCGATGTCGAAAAGATCGTCGCCGATCACGGCTTCGAATCGGCCGACTATGTCCTTTCGGGCCTGCCCTTTTCGACGCTGCCCCCCGGCGTCGGTCCGGCGATCGCGGCCGGCACGCATTCGGTGCTGCGCAGCGGCGGCGCGTTCCTGGTCTATCAGTTCAGCCCGAAGGTGAAGGACTTCCTCACCCCGCATTTCGAATCGATCGATCACGACATGGAATGGTGGAACGTGCCCCCGGCACAGCTCTACTGGGCCTGGAAGGACTGATCCGTCAGCCGCGCGCGCAACGCGGCGAGTTCGTCGGGCGAGGCATCGGGTCTCGCCGATGCGGGCTTGCCGGCCCGTAACCGCGCGCGGTCCTTGGCGTCGGGCTCGACGCGGCGGACGCGGACCGCGGCCCGGCCGAGGCGCTCGATCCCGAGCAGCCGGGCGGCGCCGCGTGACAGGTCGATCAGCCGCGAGGGCGTGAACGGCCCGCGGTCGTTGATCCGCAGCAGGATCGTCCGGCCGGTGTCGAGCGCAGTGACCTCGACATAACTCGGCAGCGGGAGGACGGTATGCGCGGCAGAAATGCCCTTCACGCGAAACCGTTCGCCGTTCGCGGTCTGGTTGCCCGATTCCCGGCCATACCAGCTCGCCATGCCGACCGCGTCATAACCCGGCAGATCGGCGGGCCGGTAGGTCGTGCCGCGCACGCTGTAGGGGCGGCCGATCTTGACCGGATAGTCGCTGACCGGGCGGTAGCGCGTCGTGCCGCAGCCGGCGAGCATGGCGCACAGCGCGAGGGCGGCCAGCAGGCCGGGCGTATCGGAACGCGGTGCGATTGGGATCATTATCCCTGCTAGCGGACACCCGGTCGAAGCTGAACCCCATTGCGGCGAACCGCCCGCGCGCGGGATCGTAGCGTTTGCTTAACCGCTTTACCCTACGGTTACAGTCTGTTCGAAGGTGCCATGACGCATTTCATTACCCGGTTGAGGCAGCTTCGCCACTCGGATCACGCGGTCGCCGCGGACGTCCGGGCGACTCTGGTCACCTCGCTCTATGCCTCACCCAAGTCGCTGGTGATCGGTGCGCTGACGAGCACGGGTATCGCCACGGTCGTGGCCGTCACCAGTGGCGATCGCTGGCTTGCCGGCTTCGCGGTGCTGATCGGGCTGGTCGCCGCACTGCGGATCATCGGCATCGTCCAGCGCGTGCCCGATCAACAGGCCGCTGACGGATTTGCTGTTGATCGGGGTGCCGCCGAGCGCCCGCGGGCAGGACAGTGGGAGTTTTACTACCGCATCGGCGCCTTCGCCTTTTCCGCGCTGCTCGGCATGTTCGGGCTGCTGACGCTGACCCGGACCGCGGACGGCGTGCTTCATCTCCTCTCGGTGACGACGGCGATCGGCTATGCGGCGGGGATTGCCGGACGCAATGCGGGTCGGCCGACGATCGCGCTCGCACAGCTTTGCCTCGCGTCGCTGCCGCTCGCGGCGGGGCTCTTGTTGTCGGGCGAGCCGCTCAACGCCGTGCTCGCGATCGTCATCATCCTGTTCGTGCTGGCGATGATCGACATCACGCTGCAGACCTATGAGGCCATCCTCGGCGCGACCATCGCGGCGAGCGAAAAGACCGCGCTCGCCGAACATCACGCCGCATTCGCGCGGCGCGACGACCTCACCGGAGTCGCCAACCGCACCGCGTTTCGCGAATGGTTCGAGCGGCGGCTGCACCGACTGGAATCGACCGGTGAGCTCCTGTCGATCCACTGGATCGATCTCGACCGGTTTAAGGAGATCAACGATTCGCTCGGTCACCTGGCGGGCAACGTGCTGCTGACCGAGGTTGCGCAGCGGCTCCAGACCGCGTTCGTCACCGATGGCGGCACCATCGGGGTGGCCGGTGACGCGATCGTCGCGCGGCTGGGCGGCGATGAGTTCGCGGTCGTCTGCGCGATCGGCGCGCGCGACGATGCCCGCACGATCGCCGATCATATCCTCGACCTCGTCGCACAGCCTGTGGCCTATGCCGGACGCCGGCTGACGGTCGGCGCCTCGCTCGGCGTGGCGATCGCACCGATCGACGGGCGCGACGCGGACACGCTGCTCAAACATGCCGACCTCGCGCTCTACCGCGCCAAGGAAAGCGGCCGGGGGGCCTTCTGCTTCTACGAGCCGGTGATGGACGAGAAGATCGAACGGACGCGCGCGCTGACCAGCGACCTGCACGGCGCGATCGCGCGCGGCGAGCTGTGGCTCGCCTTCCAGCCGATCTTCGATCTGGCGACGCACCGCATCCTGTCCTGCGAGACGCTGCTGCGCTGGGACAGCCCGTGCCACGGCAGCGTGTCGCCCGCCGAATTTATCCCGATCGCCGAGCAGAGCGGGCTGATCGTCGAGATCGGTGCCTGGGTGCTGCGCGAGGCCTGCCGTCACGCGCGCGACTGGCCGGACACGGTGCGCGTCGCGGTCAACCTGTCGCCGATCCAGCTCCTGTCGCCCGGGCTCGCCAAGGTGCTGAAGGACGCGCTCGATGCCAGCGGGCTCGCGCCGGGGCGGCTCGATCTCGAAGTGACCGAATCGGTGTTGCTCGACGATATCAACGCATCGCTGGCGGCGCTGTCGGCGATCAACCGGATGGCGGTCGGCACCACGCTCGACGATTTCGGCACCGGCTATTCGTCGCTCGGCTATCTTACCAAATTCCCGTTCCAGACGCTCAAGATCGACCGGTCGTTCATCACCGCGCTCGACGACAATCCTGCGTCGATGGCGATCATCCAGACGGTGGTCGATCTCGCCGCGACGCTCGGCATGCAGACGGTCGCCGAGGGCATCGAGACGCCGACCCAGCTTGCGCAGCTGCGTCGCACCCGCTGCACCGCGGTGCAGGGGTTCCTGCTCGCGCGCCCGATGTCGGCAAGCCAGGTGGCGAACCTGCTTGCCGACGAAACCCCCAGGATGCGTGCGCTGTCCTGAGGGCCGGGGGCGATGTCCGTCAGCCTTTCGGCTTGTCGAGCAGACGGGTCTGCGCCGCGACGAGCCGCCGCATCAGCTTGAGATCCCCCTCGCTGAGGCGCAACGCGGCGTCCGCCCACAGGTCGACCACCGCCTCGAGCTCATCGAGCGTCAGCGGATTGACCGCGCGCGACGCCTCGTAGATCGCGCAATGCCCGCTGTGGCGACGCCGGTTCTGGCGGATATAGTCCTCGACCACCCGGCGGCCCTGGCCGGGGTCGGCGAGTGCGTGGACGATACCCAGATCATAGAGCTCCTCCGCGCTGTAGTTGCGCCCGCTGAGGATCATCTGCTCGGCCCGCGCCGCGCCCAGACGCCGCGACAGGAAGCAGTGCGCCCCCATGCCGGGGAACAGTCCGAACACGGTCTCGGGAAGCCCGAAACTCGCGCCGCGTTCGGCGACGACGACGTTGAACGACAGCAGCGCCTCGAACCCGCCGCCCAGCGCATCGCCCTCGACCAGACCGATCGTCACGATCGGCAGATCGAGGCCGCGCAGGTTGCGGTGCAGGATCTGCACGCAGGCGCGGCCATATTGGACCAGCGCCTCGCGGTGACCGGCACGGATATGCTGTGCGAACAGGTCGAGATCACCGCCGAGCGAGAAGACGCCGGGGAATCGCGAGCCGAGCACGAGATAGCGAATCGGCATCGCCCCGGAGGTGTGGGCGCTGTGGATATCGGCCTGCCACTGACCAAAGTCCGCGAGCAGCGCAGGGTTGAAACTTGGCCGCGTCCTTGGCCGCATATAGGTCCACAGCGTGTCGGCCTGCGGGTCGAACGTCACCTCGAGCTGGTCGAGCGCGAACAGCGGTGGGGTTGGGGCGGGGGCCGCGATCCCGGCTGTGGTCGCGGTTGCGGGCCGCGGGGCCGGCGAGAAATGTCGGGCGGGTAAAGCAAGAGTCACTGTGGCATTCCTTTGTAATCGCAGCGCAGTGCTGCACCGCCGAACCTAGGGCACAATGGCGGCGATCCCGCGGGGGCGTGCGCGCGACGCGCGTTAAATTCCGTCTCGCGCGACACCGCGCCGGTGCGCTAGGCGGGGTCGGGGTCAGGGGCGGTCATGGCGCACGGTCCGCGACCCGGTGCTGGCCCCCGAAACTGGACGTTTGCCGATCATGACAGCGAAATGGATAGAGGCTGGGCTGGCCGGAGCGCTGGTTGCGGGATTGTGGCTCCCGGCACCATCCGACGCGGCGCAGACCGGTGTCGCGCCGCCCGTCCCATTGCCGATCGCCCCGTCACCGATCGCGCCGGTCGACGCCCCCCAGCTCCAGCTCCCCGTCGACGCGGCGATGCAGGACGCGGCGGAATATGCGCGGCGGTTCGGCGTGCCGCTCGATGTCGCGCTCCATCGGATGCGGGCGCAGGCGGCGACGATTCCCGTCACCGACGCGCTGCGCCTCGAATTCGCGGATCGACTCGCGGGCATCGCGGTCGAGCATGACCCGGCCTACCGGATCGTGGTACTTCTGACCGGCACCGACCCGGTCGCGGACCGCGTCGTCGAGGCGGGGGGGATGAGCGTCCCGCTGGTGTTCCGGACCGGCGCGGCGGCGACACTCGACCGGATCCTCGGCCAGATCCGCACCTTTCAGGCGGCGATCCGCGCTGCGCTTCCGCATCCCCCCGGCATCGGTGCGGATCAGCGGACGGGTACGCTCGTCGTGATGGTCGCGACCGCGGACCTTGCACTCGACCGGGATGGCGCACTTACCGCCAAGTTCGCCGATATGACCGGCGTTCCCGTGCGGATCGAAGCCAGTGACCGCCCGATGCTGCCGATGGCGCTTCAGACGAGCGTAACGGCTACGCCGGGCGCCACAGTGCCCGGGATCCCCGTGGCGATGATCCCGCGTGCCGACGCAGTGACCGTGATGCCGGACGTCGCGGGCGGGGGGCGGGTGGTCGGGACGGTCGACGGCCGGCGCTATATCTGCACGACGGGATTCGTCGTCACCGATGGCGTCGCGGATGCGATCGCCACCGCCGCGCATTGTCCCGACACGCTTGATTATGTCGGGCGGCCGCCGGCGGGCACGGAGCGGCGGGCGATCGCGCTGCCCTATATCGGCCAATGGGGCTGGGGGTATCAGGACGTCCAGATCAACCGCGCGCCCGCGCTGCCGGCGACTGCGCCACGGCTGCCCGCCTTCTTTGCTGATACCGCCAAGACCCGGCTCAGGACCGTCGCGACATGGCGCAACCGGACCAGCACGCGCGCGGGCGACTTCGTCTGTCACCGCGGCGAGCGCACCGGCTATAGCTGCGCGCCGGTCGCGATGGTCGATTTCGCCCCCGCGGGCGATCTGTGCGGCGGCGCGTGCCTGCCGACCTGGGTCGCGGTCGAAGGGCCGACATGCAAGTCGGGTGACAGCGGCGCGCCGGTTTTCGAAGGGCAGGTCGCACTCGGCCTCGTCAAGGGCGGCACCTACCGCGCCGATGGCAGCTGCCTCTTCTATTATTACATGTCGACCGACTATCTGCCGCCCGGCTGGGCGCTCGCCTATCGCTGAGTGCAGACGCGCAGCCTAGAGGGGCAGGACGAACGCCGCGCCCGGAACCGCGACCCGGGCGACATGCGGCCCGAGCAGCCCGTCCGCGTCGATCGGCAGCAGTGTCACGCATTCGTCCTTCTCGTTCGCGACGACCATCAGGCCCTCGTCCTCGATCAGCACGAAATGTCGTGGATAGGCCGCCCCGGCCGGTGCATGCTGGACCAGCCGCGGGTCGCCTTTCGCGTCGAGCGCAAAGACCGCGATGCTGTCATGCCCACGGTTCGAGACGTAAAGCCGGTCCCCGGCCGGGTTGATCGCCAGATGTGCGACGATGCTCGGACCTTCATACTCCTCGGGCAGCGTCGACACGGTCCTGGTCGCCGAGAATCGACCCTCGCCGCCGACCAGCACGGTCAGCGTGTTCGCAAGTTCGTTGGCAAGATACGCCACGCGCTGCACGTGCGGATGCAGCAGCAGATGACGTGGCCCTGATCCTGCTGGTGCGTGAAAGGCTGTGCCGGCCGCCCGTACACGGTTGCCGCCGGGCGACGGCGCCACCGAGAAGGCGCGGATCTCGTCCGTTCCCAGATCGGTTGTATAAAGCCAGCGATCCTCGGCATCGAACCCGACCCAATGCGCGTGAGGGCTCGCCTGACGCTCGCGGTTCGGACCAGATCCGCTATGCGCAAACACGTGCGCTGGCGCGATCGGCAGGCCGTCGGTATCGAGGTCCAGGACCGACACGCTCCCACTCGCATAATTGGCGACGGCGAGCAGGCTCTGGTCGTTGCTCAGCGCGAGATGACAGGGCGCGTCCCCATCGACCGCCACGCGGGCGATCTGTCGCCAGCCGTCGGCGGTGGCGCGATACACGCCGATCGCGCCGTCATCGCGTTCGTCGACGAGATAATGAAGATCATAGCGCGGCGAATGGACGCCGAAGGACACGTTCACCGCGTCAGGATAGGGCGTGCCGGTCGACCAGCCATCGCCGTGTCGTAGCGGATGGAGCCCACCACGATTGGTGCCGATCCAGAGGCCGGCGGGTCGACTCACGAGGCGGTCACCCCATGCCGACACCGCCGGGATCCTCCGACCAGCGGGGCCGCGCGGACGCGGCCCCGGGCGATCACTTGCCGCGCAGCGTGTTGAGCAGCGCGATGCCGACGACGCCGACCAGCGCCGCGGTGGCGAACGGACGATCCTTGGCAAACGCACGCGCCTTGTCGGCGAGCGGTGCGACGGTGTCGGTCGCGGTGCCGATCGCCTTGTTCGCGGTGCCTGCGATCTGGTCGGCGACGCCGCCGGCCTGAAGCGAGCTGTCGCCCGTTGCATTGCCTGCTGCCTGCTTCACCGAACCGAGCAGATCCTGGCCTTCACCCTTCAAGGTCGTCGTGTTCATGCTAAACTCCTATGCTGGACGGCATCCGGAACGAATGCGCTCGGACCGCTGAACGGCCGACACGCCAAGATGTGCCATCGACCTGCGTATAAACCGCCTGCGCAGGGTCGAGCGGCCCGTTACCAGCGATATCCGATCGTCGCCTGCACGGTGCGGCGGTTGCCGTACCAGCACCAGGCATAGTTGGCGAAGCAGCTCGTCAGATACTTCTTGTCGAACAGGTTGGTCGCGTTGACGCCGAGATCGACATTGGCGAGCCGTGGGCTGAGCTTGCCCAGATCGTAACGCAGCAGCGCGTCGAATACCGTATAGGCGGGTGAATAGCGCGCGACGCCGTCCGAATAGAAATCGGCATAGGTCTTGTCGACGTGCCGCACCGCGCCGCCGATCGCAAAGCCCGATGCCGGCCCCTCGGTCGGCGCCCATTCGAGGTTCGCCGAGATTCCGCCGCGCCCGACCGTCGCGAGCGGCAGGCCGATATTGGCGGCAACGACGTCCTCGACCTTCTTCACGCGCTGGCGGCTATAGGCGAGCTTGGCGTTGAAGCCGTAGGGCAGCGGCGCGCTCGCCTCGACCTCGACACCCTGCGACCGGACCCTGCCGATCTGCTCCGCCGTGAAATCGGGATAGGACACGACGACATTGGTCTGCTCGATCCGGAACCAGGCTGCGGTGACGAGGATCGATGTGCCGGTCGGC
>NZ_JPDP02000006.1:0-27906 GCF_000732685.2 Sphingomonas sp. STIS6.2 | reverse complement strand
ATAGGACACGACGACATTGGTCTGCTCGATCCGGAACCAGGCTGCGGTGACGAGGATCGATGTGCCGGTCGGCTGATATTTCACCCCCGCCTCGATCTGCTTGCCGAGCGACGGCTTCGGGGGGCTGCCATCGCGCAGTTCCGCATTCTGCGGCTGGAACGAGGTCGAGTAGCTTGCATAGGGCGCCAGCCCGAACGGCAGCAGGTACAGCGCACCCGCGCGCCAGGTGAACTTCTCGTCTTTCTGCGCCTTGCCGTTGCGTTCCTGGCGGGCCCAGTCCTGGCGGCCGCTCAGCGTCACGCGAAGTCCGCCGACCGCAATCTGGTCCTGCGCATAGACCCCCTGCTGGCGCTGGCGGACATTGGCCGAATCGACGCGGGCCAGGCTGCCGTCAAAGGCGTAGCCCGCGACCACGAACGGCGACTGCGGTGTCGGCATCGTCCCGTAGACCGGGTTGAAGACGTCGATCGGCGACGCGCCGCCAAAGGCCGAGAGTCCGGCCGAATGCGCGACCTGCCGATCGACGCCGAACAACAGGCTGTGCGTCAGCGGTCCGGTCACAACCTTGCCGGTCAGCTGATTGTCGAACGTCCAGTTGTTCAGCTGTTCGCGCGTCGAATAGGAGTAGCGGCCATAGACGGTCGGCGCCGTCGCAAACGGATCGAGCGCCGGCCCGCCGGTATAGACGATCCCCAGATTGCTCTTCACATATTGATAGCGACCCGACGACCGCAGCGCCCAGCCGCTGCCGAAATCATGGTTGAAGATATAGGTCAGCGCCGCCTGTTCGCGGCTGAAGAAATCGCCCGGCTCGCCGCCGTAGAATTTCGTCGAGATCTTGCCCGCCGGGTTGTCGATCAGGGTGCCGAGCGCGGGGAAGACGCCGTAATTGCCGTTATAGGGATCGTGCGAATAGGCGCCAAGCAGCGTGAAGCTCGTCCTGCTGTTTGCGCCTGCGGTCACCGCAGCGGAGATCGTCTGGCGCTCGCGCTTGCCCTGACCCTGCGTTTGCTGGTCGTCGGCGCCGTTCGCGCTGCCATAGATGCGCCACAGCACGTCGTTCCCCGCGCGCCCGCCGATATCGGCGTCGACGCGGTACAGGTCGTAGGTGCCATAGGTGCCGCTGACCGCACCATAGGTTGCGCGATCAAGCGGCAGCTTGCTGACCTCTGCGACCAGACCGCCCGGGCTCGACTGGCCATAGAGCACCGAGGCCGGGCCCTTGATAATCTCGACCCGATCGAGCCGCGACACGTCGACCTGCGGCACCGCATAGCCGGTCGCGCTGCCGAACTGGCGCAGCCCGTCGAGATAGACCGGTGCGTCGAACCCGCGCAGCTTGAACTGGTCGTACACTTCCGCCGATGCGCCACGCGTCTCGGGGGTCACGCCCGCAACGAAGCGCAGCGCCTGATTGAGGTTCTGCAGTCCCAGCCCGGCAATGTCAGCGGCGGTGATCACGCTGATCGACTGCGGCGTCTCGACGATCGGCGTCGCGCTTTTCGTCCCCGACGACGCGATCGTCGTCGCCTTCTCGCCGGTCACGACGATCACGCCATGATCCTGCGGCTCGGACGCGTCGGTTTCGTTCGGGCTTGTTGCCGCTGCCACAGATGCGTTGGGGGTCGTGTCCTCCGGGGCGGACGTGGCCCAGGCCGGTGTTGCGGGCAGCGCGGCCGTGAGAATGGTGCCGGCGAGCAGCAGGCGGGCGAAGCGACGATCGGACATGAAAAACCCCTTTCCGGCTCGCTACTGTTGTCGCGACTGATTTGCAATAGCGTTGCGACCGATTCGCAAACCGCGTTTTCAGTGGCTTGGAAAAGCGGTTCACCGTTCGCGTCTGAGCGGTGGTCCTGATAGGGTGTTGCCATGGACTTCTTCCCCGCCCTGACCGACGCGCACCGCGCGTTCGTCGAACGCCAGCCCGTGTTCTTCGTCGCGACCGCGGCCGAGGGTGCGCGGATCAACCTCAGCCCGAAGGGCATGGACAGCTTCCGCGTTCTTGACGCTGGCACCGTCGCCTATCTCGACGTTGGTGGCTCGGGGAACGAGACCAATGCGCATCTCGCCGCCGACGGACGCATCACGATCATGTTCTGCGCGTTCGACCGCCCCGCGCTCATCTTCCGCATCTATGGCCACGGCACCGCGGTGCTGCCGCAGGACGATCGCTGGGACGCGCTCTATGCGCAGTTCACGCCCTTGCCGGGGACCCGGCAGATCTTCGAGATCGCGGTCGACCAAGTGCAGACGAGCTGCGGATGGGGCGTGCCCGTGATGACGCTCGATCGCGAACGCCAGACTCTGTCCAAATATCATGCCGGGCAGAGCGATGCCGAACGGCTCGCCGAATGGGCCGAGCATCCGCGCAGCATCGACGGTCTGCCGACGCGCGTGCCGACCGTCGCGCCCGGTGCAGCCCGATGAGTCTCGCCGAGCTTGGCCGCTACAGCCGCAACGAGGCGCTGATCATCGCCGGCCGGCTCGAAAGCGAGGGCATCGCCGCGATCGTGTTCGACGGCGACATGGCGATCGGCGACGGCAGTGATCTGTTGATCCCGGTCCGCGTGATGGTCGACGCGGACGATTTCGATGAGGCACGCGCGATCATTTCCGACCGCTGAGCGAATAATCTTCCGGCGACGCGCTGCCCGTTTTTAAGGCAATCGTCGCGCGCTGCACAGTTTCTAACGGCCCGGCGCGCCCGGCACGCCGTCCCCGCCCCGTCCCGCACCCTGCCGGTAAACTGGCACGGTCGTTGCGTTGTGTTCGACGTAAAAAGGGGAAGGGGCGCGATGAAACTCGTCATTGCCATCATCAAGCCGTTCAAGCTCGACGAGGTGCGCGAAGCGCTCACCACGCTCGGCGTGGCGGGCATGACGGTCACCGAGGTCAAGGGGTTCGGCCGGCAAAAGGGTCAGACCGAGATTTATCGCGGTGCCGAATACACGACCAACATGGTGCCCAAGATCAAGGTCGAGGTCGTGTGCGCGACGAGCCTGGTGGACCGCGTGGTCGAGGCGATCCAGGCATCCGCCAACACCGGCGCGATCGGCGATGGCAAGATCTTTGTGGTCGACGTCAGCCAGGCGGTGCGCATCCGCACCGGCGAAACCGACGACTCGGCGCTCTGAGGGGAGGGGGACACGATGAAGCATGACATGAAGACAGCCGCCGCGGCGGTTCTGGGGTTCGGTGCCGCGCTGGTCGCCGCCGCGCCCGCCTTTGCGCAGACGGTCGTCGCACCCGCGGCCGCGCCTGTCGTCGCCACCGTCAACAAGGGCGATACCGCCTGGATGATGACCTCGACGATCCTCGTCCTGATGATGATCCTGCCGGGTCTCGCGCTGTTCTACGGCGGTCTCACCCGGTCGAAGAACATGCTCTCGACCATGACGCAGATCGGCGCGGTCGCAGCACTCGCGATGCTCATCTGGGTGATGTGGGGCTATACGCTGGCCTTCGGTCCCGACGTGACCAATCCGCTGCTCAGCAACTTCATCGGCAGCCTCGACAAGGCGTTCCTCAAGGGGATCACCCCCGCCTCGCAGGCGGCGACCTTCACCGCGGGCGTCGAAATCCCCGAATATGTCTTCGTCTGTTTCCAGATGACCTTCGCCGCGATCACGATTGCGCTGGTGCTGGGCTCGGTCGTCGAGCGGATGAAATTCTCCGCGGTGATGGTGTTCGGCCTGGTCTGGCTGACGATCGTCTATTTCCCGATCGCGCACATGGTCTGGGCCGCGTCGGGCTATTTCTTCAAGGCCGGCGCGCTCGATTTCGCGGGCGGGACCGTCGTCCACATCAACGCGGGCGTTTCCGCGCTGGTCGCCGCACTGATGCTCGGCAAGCGGATCGGCTATCCCAAGGAGCCGATGGCGCCGCATTCGCTGGTGATGACCGGGATCGGCACCGGGCTGCTCTGGGTGGGCTGGTTCGGCTTCAACGCCGGCTCCGCGCTCGAGGCGAACGGGTCGGCTGCACTGGCGATGATCAACACCTTCGTCGCGACCGCGTCGGCAGCACTGTTCTGGATGCTCGCCGAGCGGCTGTCGGGTCACAAGGGGTCGGCGCTCGGCTTCTGCTCGGGCATTGTCGCGGGGCTGGTCGCGGTGACGCCGGCGGCGGGCAATTCCGGCCCGTTCGGTGCGATCGTGCTGGGCGCGATCGCCTCGCTGATCTGCTTCATGGCGGTGTCGAAGATCAAGCCGCTGCTCGGCTATGACGACTCGCTCGACGCGTTCGGCATCCACGGCATCGGCGGCATGGTCGGCGCGATCGGCACTGCGGTGGTCTATGCCCCGTCGCTCGGTGGCCCGGGTGCCGCCGACTATGCGATCGGCGCCAAGCTGCTGGTGCAGATCCAGGCGGTTCTCGTCACGATCATCTGGGCCTCCGTCGGCACCGTGATCGCGATCCTGATCGCCAAGGCGGTCACCGGCCTGCGCGTCTCGCCCGAAGTCGAGGTCGAGGGTCTCGACATCGGCGAGCATGGCGAGCGTGCCTATAACTGATCCTGTTCGGTAGCGGGCCGCCCGAGCCCGCACCCACGATGTTCCTCCTGCGGACAACCTGGCCCGGTGCGCACAACGCACCGGGTCTTTTTTTGCGTGTCGATCGCGGTGCCGACAGGGTGGCCGCTAGACGCCCATGTTCCTGGGCGCCAGCCGCCGGATATCGAGCACGTCGACCCGCGAGAGCATCACTGCGCCGAGCGTCCGGTCGCCGGTCTCGACGAGGATCCCTTCCTGCGTCGCGCGCACCGTCCGCCAGGTGACCTCGCGCACCGCGATCCGCTTGCCGACACGCTTGACCGCGGCGACACGGCCATCATCGGCGACCGCGAGCGCGCCGCGCCCATCGGCGCCGACGACCGCGCCCGACACGGCAAAGCCCGGTAGTTGCGCCTGCGCCGCCTCGGCGGCCTCCTCGGCGGTCTCGATCCGTATCACGCGCCGTTTCCGGGCCGTTGCCCAGCCGATACCGCCGACCGACGCCACCAATGCCGCGACCGCAGCCCCGATCACCGCGGGGCCGAGCGCGATCGGGATCATCGCGGCCCTGCGAGCGCGTCCAGCATCGGGCGGATACCGCGCAGGTCATAGCCCGCGTCCTCGGCCTGCGCGAGCAACAGGTTGGGATTGCGCCCCGCCTTTGCCGCGGCCAGCGCCCACAGATTGCAGCTCCGTGTGCCCGACCGGCAATAGGCGAGGACGGGGCCTTTGGCCTCGGTCAGCGCCTGGGTCATCGCGTCGATCTGCGGATGCGAAAAGCCCGCATGCGTCACCGGAATCGCGACATAGTTCAGGCCGGCCGCTTCCGCCGCCGCACGGATCGCGTCGCCCGAAGGCTGGCCCGCATCCTCGTCGTCGGGACGGTTGTTGACGATCGTCTTGAACCCCGCCGCGGCGATGTCCGCGACGTGCTCGACCGCGATCTGCGGCGCGACCGAAATGCTTTCGTTGATGTGCCGGATCATGCGGACTCGCGGATAACTGCCAGAAAGGCATCTCCATAGGCGTCGAGCTTGCGCGCGCCAATGCCCGATAGCACCGCGAGCGCCGCCCGCGACGCGGGTCGCTGCGCCGCCATGTCACGCAGCACCGAATCGTGGAAGATCACATAGGGTGGAACGCCCGCGTCCTTCGCCAGATCGCGGCGGCATACGCGCAGCGCCTCGAACAGCGGATCGTCGACTGGGTTTGGCACGGCCCCCGGTGCAGTCTTGCGCCGCCGCTCGCGCTTGGGCGGCACGATCACCGACAGCGCCGCCTCGCCCTTTAGGATCGCCTTGGCCGCCGGCCCGAATTCGAGGCCGCCGTGCGGGTTCGTCCGCAGCGCATCCTTCAGCATCAGCGCGCGCGATACGGGTTTCAACAGCGCCACCTCGTCGCCCTCGACGATCCCGTAGACCGACAGCGCCTCATGCCCGTTCATCAGGCTGCGCTCGCTCGACACGCCGGTCAGGATGCCCTCGATATAGCCGACGCCGAACATCTGACCCGTCCGGAACACCGCCGACAGGAATTTCCGCGCGGTCTCGGTTGCGTCCACCGCATCGACATTGCCGAGGCAATTGTCGCAATTGCCGCAATCCTCGAGCCGCTCTTCGCCGAAATGCTTGAGCAGGATCCGTCGCCGACACCCCGCGGTCTCGACCAGCCCGCCCATCGCGGTCAGCCGCTGGCGCTCGCCCGCCTGCCGCTCGGGTTCGACCTCGCCGATCCGCTGGCGGGCGCGCGCGAAATCCTCCGCGCCCCAGAACAGATGCGCGATCGCCGGATCGCCGTCGCGCCCCGCGCGCCCCGTTTCCTGATAATAGGCCTCGATCGATTTCGGCAGCCCGGCATGCGCCACGAACCGCACGTCGGGCTTGTCGATCCCCATCCCGAACGCGACGGTCGCACAGATCACCATGTCCTCGCTCGCGACGAAATCCGCCTGGTTCTTCGCACGGATCTGCGGATCAAGTCCGGCATGATAGGCGCGCGTCGGTCGCCCGCTGCGCCCCAGCGCCTCGGCCAGCTTCTCGGTCGCGGCGCGCGTCTGCGCATAGACGATCCCCGGCCCCGGGATCTTCTCGAGGATGTCGGCAATCTGCCGGTTGACGTTATCGCGCGCCGAAATCGCATAGCGGATGTTCGGCCGGTCGAACCCCGACACGATCAGCCCCTCGCGCGAAATCCCCAGCTGTTCGAGGATATCCGCGCGCGTGTGCGCATCCGCCGTCGCGGTCAGCGCGAGCCGCGGCACGTCGGGAAAGCTGTCGAGCAGCGGCCGCAGCAGGCGGTAGTCGGGGCGGAAGTCATGCCCCCATTCGCTGACGCAGTGCGCCTCGTCGATCGCGAACAGGCTGATCCGCGCCTGCGACAGCAGATTGCGGAAACTCTCGTTCGAGGCCCGCTCGGGCGCGACGTAGAGCAGGTCGAGATCGCCCGCCCGGAACCGCGCGATCGTCTCCTCGCGGTTGGTATCCACGCTCGTCAGCGTCGCCGCCTTGATCCCGACCGCGGTCGCGGCACGCAACTGGTCGTGCATCAGCGCGATCAGCGGCGACACGACCACGCACGTCCCCTCGAGCATCGTCGCCGGCAGCTGGTAACACAGCGACTTGCCAGCTCCGGTCGGCATCACCGCCAGCGTCCGCTGCCCCGCAAGCACGCGGTCGACGACATCGCGCTGCACGCCACGAAAATCAGGAAAGCCGAAGATGCGCTGGAGATCGGGAAGGGGGTCGAGTGCCATCGCCGTCTAGGTAGCGATCCCCGCTGCGATGTCGAGGATAGCGCGGGTCTTATCGCTTGATGTACACCACCCCGGCGGAGGCTGGGGTCCGGTTGGAAAGGCGGCGATAACGGTGCGCAGTCCGTCGTGATTACCGTCTCCCAATTGGGCCCCGGCCTTCGCCGGGGTGGAAGATGGTGGGACGACCCTATTCCGCCGCGAGCGCCCCCGCGTCATCGCCGGCGCGCTCCTGCGCCTGGCGGTTCCACATCTCCGCATAGACACCTTCGCGCCGCAGCAACTCGGCATGTGTGCCCTTCTCGACGATCCGCCCCGCCTCCAGCACGACGATCTGGTCGGCATGCACCACGGTCGACAGCCGGTGCGCGATCACGATCGTCGTGCGACCGCGCTCGATCGCCTCGAGCGTGTCGAGGATCTCCGCCTCGGTGCGGCTGTCGAGCGCGGACGTCGCCTCGTCGAGGATCAGGATCGGCGGGTTCTTCAGCAGCGTGCGTGCGATCGCCACGCGCTGCTTCTCGCCACCCGACAGCTTCAGACCACGCTCGCCGACGCGCGTCGCATAGCCCAGCGGCTGGCGTTCGATGAACCCCGCGATCGCCGCGCCCTTCGCCGCCGTCTCGACCTCGGGTATCTCCGCCCCCTCACGGCCATAGGCGATGTTGTAGCCGATCGTGTCGTTGAACAGCACGGTGTCCTGCGGGACGATTCCGATCGCCGCGCGCAATGATGCCTGGCGGACCTGCGCAATGTCCTGTCCGTCTACGGTGATCCGCCCGCCCGTCAGGTCGTAGAAGCGGTAGAGCAGCCGGGCGAGCGTCGACTTGCCCGCGCCCGACGGTCCGACCACCGCGAGCGTCGATCCCGCGGGCACGTCGAGTTCGAGATCGCGCAGGATCGGCCGCCCGGCATCATAACCGAACGAGACATTCTCGAACCGGACATGACCCGCGCTGACCGCCAGTACGGGGGCGTCGGCCACGTCGACCACGGAAGCGGGCGTGTCGATCAGGTTGAACATCGCCGCTATGTCGAGCGCGCCCTGGCGGATCGTGCGATACACCATGCCGAGCAGGTCGAGCGGCCGGAATAGCTGCGCCAGCAGCGTGGAAACGAAGACCACGTCGCCCGCCGACGCCTCGCCCCGGCTCCACCGCCACACGACGAAGCCCATGCCGCCCGCGAGCATCAGATTGGTGATCAGCGCCTGGCCGAGGTTCAGCCATGCGAGCGAATTCTCACTTTTTACCGCGGCTTCGGAATAGGCGGTGATCGCGCTGTCGTAGCGCTTCGCCTCGCGCTCCTCCGCGCCGAAATACTTGACCGTCTCGAAGTTCAGCAGCGAATCGACCGCATGCGCGACCGCACCGGTATCGAGGTCGTTCATGCGTGCCCGCAACGCATTGCGCCAGTCGGTGACCATCCGCGTGAACGCGATATAGCCGACCACCATCACGACCGTCGCGACGACCAGCGGCCAGCCGAACTTGGTCCAGAACAGACCCAGCACCAGCACGAGTTCGAACAGCGTCGGCGCAATGTTGAACAGCAGGAAATAGAGCATCGTATCGATACTCTTCGTCCCGCGCTCGACCACCTTGGTCACTGCGCCCGTTCGGCGCGACAGATGGAAATCGAGGCTCAGCGCATGGAGATGGCGAAACACCTGCGCGGCCAACCGCCGCGACGCGTCCTGTCCTACACGTTCGAACACTGCGTTGCGCAGATTGTCGAACAGCGTCGTCCCGAATCGCGAGGCCGCATAGCCGATCACCAGCAGCACGACGAGCGTCAGCGCGTCGCGGTCGTTCCCCGCCATTGCATCGACCGCATATTTCAGCGTGAACGCCGCGCCGAAGACCTGCACCAGCTTCGACGCGATCACGAGCAGCATCGCGACGACGATCCGCGCCTTCAGCTTCGGCTGCCCCGCCGGCCACAGGAATGGCAGAAAGCGGCGGAGCGTCGGCAGCAACGGCTGGTCCGCGCGGGTGGAGGTGTAGGTATCAGGGGGCATTGCTGGTGGTGATGTAGGCGTGGTCAAGCCCCGGCGAAAGCGGTTGACGGAACAATCCTGCCACTTCGTCGCTTTTCATACCGTGTCCAACGCCGGGCACGGCGATCCACTGGAGAATGAAATGGAACCGCTGTTCTACGTCATGGCCATCATGGGTTGCAGTGACGGCAATATGAACTGCACCGAGGCCCGGGTCGTGCCGGCGCGCTACGAAACGATGGCGCAGTGCCGCGCGGCGCTTCCCGATCAGCTCGCGCGGAACACCGACGTCCCCTATCCGATGATCGGCGCCAACTGCCGCACCGCGGGTGCGCAGATCGCCGTGACAGGCAAGGTCAGGATTCGGGGCTGATCCGCTCCTGTGGGGGGCACTGCCCGTCCCCCTCCCGTTCGTGCTGAGCGAAGTCGAAGCACAGGCCCCGAACGGAGGCCCTTCGACTTCGCTCAGGGCGAACGGAAGGGGCAGGGACAGACGCTGAATGTGCTAGGGCCGGATCTACCGCGGCCGTGTCCACAGCCTCGAATCGCGCGGCATACGCGGATACAGCCGCTCCCGCGCCGCTGCTTCCCGCGCGGCTCTCGCGATAAATCCCAGCTTTTGCGCCCCCGACGTCGTAACGCGGTGATCCCAGGCATGCTCGCCACGCGCCGCGACGGCCCGTCCGATTGCGCCATAGATACCGGCCGCGGACAGCACGGCCCAGGCCGATCGGAACGATAGCGCGGGCGTGCCCTCCCGTGCGCTCGCCTCGAACGCCGCCGCGCGGTCCGCCATCCGTTTCGTGAGCACCGCGAGGCGCGCGCGGAACGGCGGCTTCATGTGCTGGCCCGGCGGAAAGTCCATCTCGACCAGCCAGTCCTCGGGCAGGTAGCAGCGCCCGACCCGGTCATCCTCCTCGACATCGCGCATGATGTTGGCGAGCTGGAATGCCATTCCCAGGTCACAGGCGCGGTCGAGTGTGTCCTCGTCATCGGGATCGACGCCCATCGCGATCGCCATCATGCAGCCGACAACGCCCGCGACATGGTAGCAATATTTGTACAGGTCGTTTTCGGAGCGCGGTCGCCACTCGCGCGCATCGAGCGCGAAGCCCTCGACCAGGTCGCGCGCGAACCGCTTGGGCATCCGCGTCTCGGCCGCGACGATCCGCAGCGCATCGAATGCGGGCTCGCCGACGACCTCGCCCGCCAGCGCCTGCTCTGTCATCGCCGACAGCGTGACGAGCCGCGCCGGGGCATCGTCGACCACGGTCATGCCATGCCCGTGATCCTGCCCGTCGGCGATATCGTCGCACCGCCGGCACCAGGCATAGAGCAGCCACGCCCGTTCGCGCGTCGGCTTGTCGAACAACAGGCTGGCGGCCGCGAAACTCTTCGATCCGCGCGCGATCGACTCCTTCGCCGTCGCGACGATCGCTTCGCGGGTGGGGGTGGGGGAGGTCATGCCGCCACCTTTACTACCACCCCGGCGATGGCCGGGGTCCAGGTGGGAAAGCGAGTGTAACGACGCGTAGCGCGGGCCAATCCCCGTCCCCCAACTGGGCCCCGGCCTTCGCCGGGGTGGAGCAGGATAGTATGCGGCGCGAAGACGGTCACAGATCTGACGCGTTCATCCGGACGATGGGCTGTGTCGGCACATGCTCCGCCATCCGGTCGAGCAGCAGGTCGAGCGTATCCGCGACGATCAGCAGGTCGCGGTGCTGCGGTCGCAGGAAGCCGACCTCGCCCATCTTGTCCCAGAACGCGATCAGATGGTCGTAATAGCCCGCGGTGTTGAGCAGCCCAACCGGATCCGCATGATAGCCGAGCTGTGCCCAGCTCAGTGCCTCCCACAGCTCGTCCATCGTGCCCGTACCACCGGGAATCGTCACGAACCCGTCCGACAGGTCGGTGAACATCTGCTTGCGCTGATGCATGCCCTGCACGACGTGGAGCTCGGTCAGCCCGCGATGCGCGACTTCGGCATCGACCAGCGCCTGCGGGATCACGCCGATCACCTCGCCGCCCCCCTCGAGCGCACCATCGGCGATGGCGCCCATCAGGCCGGTGCGGCCACCGCCATAGACGAGGCCGATTCCGCGCTCGGCAAAGGTCCGTCCCAGCGCGCGCGCGCCTTCGATATACAGGGGATCAGCCGGCGTCGCCGACCCGCAATACACAGCAAGTCTTTTCATGTGGCCTCGCTAGGGGAAGCGCGCGTGGTGCCGCAAGAAAAGAATGGGTTCGCGCGGAGACGCGGAGGCGCGGAGTTGCAGCACCAGTCGCGGAGCGACCTTATACTATGATGACGTACAGCCGAGAGGTCTTCCGACCGATAGGCTGGACGCACCATCTCCGCGCCTCCGCGCCTCCGCGTCTCCGCGCGAACAAACCCTTACTGCTCGCCCTCAAGCATCAACCGCGCCGTCGCCTTCGCACTCCCGACGACGCCCGGGATTCCCGCCCCCGGATGCGTCCCCGCGCCGACGAAGTACAGGTTCGGGATATGATCGTCGCGGTTGTGCACGCGGAAATAGGCGCTCTGCGTCAGCACCGGCTCGAGCGAGAAGGCCGAGCCCAGATGCGCGTTCAGATCCTGTGCGAAATCCTTCGGCGCATAGCTGAACTTGGTCACGATCCGGTCGTGGATGTCCGGGATCAACCGCCGGCCGATCTCGTCGAGGATCCGCTTCTCCAGGATCGGGCCGATCTCGTCCCAGTCGACCGGGAATTTGCCGAGATGCGGCACCGGCGCGAGCGCGTAGAAGGTCGAATGCCCCTCCGGCGCCAGGCTGGGGTCGGTGACGGTCGGATGATGGAGATAGAGCGAGAAATCTTCCGCCAGCACGCCGTGATCGTAAATGTCCGACAGCAGCCCCTTATAGCGCGGCCCGAACAGGATCATGTGGTGCGGAATGCCGGGCCACGTGCCCTTGATCCCGAAATGCACGACGAACAGCGACGGGCTGTACTTCTTGCGTTCGAGCGACGCCTTGGTCCGCTGTCCGCTGCGCGACGTCGCCAACAAGTCGCGATAGGTGTGCATGATGTCGCTGTTCGCCGCCACCGCATCCGCCTGGCCCGACCAGCCGCTCGCCGTCGTGACCCCGGTCGCGCGGTCGCCCAGCGTCTCGATCGAGGTCACCGGGTCGTCGAGCCGCAGCACGCCGCCCAGCCGCTCGAACTGGGTCACCAGCGCCGCGACCAGCCGGTTGGTGCCGCCGCGGGCGAACCACACGCCGCCGTCGCGCTCAAGCTTGTGGATCAGGGCATAGATCGCGCTGGTCGTCATCGGATTGCCGCCGACGAGGAGCGTGTGGAACGAGAGCGCCTCGCGCAGCTTCTCGGACTTCACGAAGCTCGACACGATCGAATAGACCGAGCGCCAGGCCTGGTATTTCGCCAGTGCCGGCGCCGCCTTGATCATCGATCCGAAGTCGAGAAACGCGACATGGCCGAGCTTCTCATAGCCTTCGTGAAACACGCCCGCCGAATAGGCGAGGAACTTCTCATAGCCCGCCCAGTCGCCCGGATGCAGCTTCTCGATCTCCGCCCGCATCTGCGTATCGTCGTTGGTATAATCGAAATTCGTCCCGTCCGCCCAGTTCAGCCGGTAGAAGGGCAGCACCGGGTCGAGCGTCACGTCCGCGCTCATGTCGTGCCCGCTCAGCGCCCATAGTTCGCGCAGGCAGTCGGGATCGGTGATGACGGTCGGGCCCGCATCGAAGGTGAAGCCGTCGCGCTCCCAATAATAGCCACGCCCGCCCGGCTTGTCGCGGCTCTCGACGATGGTCGTCTGGACGCCTGCGGATTGCAGCCGGATCGCGAGCGCCAGCCCGCCAAACCCTGCGCCGATGACGATAGCTGTCTTCATGATCTCATACTGCCTGCGATGGCGCGGACGGCGCGCACGATGGGGACGGGGGGCTTGCCGGTCAGGATCCGCGCCTTGTCGGTCATGGTCGAACGTCCGGCATAGAAACGGCCTATCAGCGAAGGGGAGAGGCGATAGAAGCGCTCGAGGATCCGGTAGCGTTCCTCGGGCTCCGCCGCACGGAACAGCATCGTGTCGAGCATCCGGTAGAAACCGCGGCTTTTCCACGTCGCCTGCGCCATCGCATAGGTCGCGTCGTGCAGCCGTGCGCCCGAGAAATCCCCCAGCGCCGCGATCATCGACGCGGTCCGTACCGCATCGGGCAGCGAATAGCCGGTGGTCGGGTGGAACATCCCCGCACGCATCCCCGCCTTGGCGACGCGCGCGCCGGTCGAACGCCAATAGGCCTCGAAATCGCCGCCCATCGCCACCGGCAGCACGCCCGATTCCTCGCGTTCGATCCGCTTCACCGACCAGCCGCGCTCGGCGACATAGGCGTCGATCCGGTCGCGCAGCACGGGCAGATCGAGATCGGGCGTGTCGCTGTAATAGGTGTCCTCGACGAACATCCGCCGCGCCTTGAACGGCAGGCAATAGACGAAACGATAGCCGTCGAGCTGTTCGACGCCCGCATCCATCACCATCGGCCGCGGCGCCTTGTGCATCGCGTCGAGCAGCAGTTCGCGTCCGAGAAATTTCTGCCACGCCAGATCGAGCAGCGTGAGGTCGCCCGGCCCGCGTGCGTCGATCACCCCGGTCGCTTCGATCCGGTCGCCGTCGCTCAGCACCACCGCGGTCGCGCTCGCGCCGCTGACCTTGCGGTCGAGCATCAGCGCGTGTGGCGGCAGGACGCGGCGTACCTCGCGGTCGAGCTGGACGCTCTCGATCGAATTGTAACGCGCGTCTATGGTCCGCGCATGCCCTGGAAAGCGCACGTCATAGCCCTGCCAGCCATGCACCACGAGCGGCGCGACGATCCAGCGGTCCGCCGCCGCCACGTCGCTGTCGAAGAACGACCAGAGGTGATTGCCGCCGACCGTCGGGGCGGCATCGACCAGCCGCACGTCGAGCGCCGGATGCTTCGCTTTGAGCGCCAGCGCGATCATCCCGCCGGCCAGGCCCGCGCCAACGATCGCGACGTCGCAGGAGATCGTCGATGCCATGGCTCCGACTAGCGCAAACCGGCGCCTGCGAAAACAGCCTTTCCCGCCCAATCGCGCGCGAAGACAACCTGCATTGCCGGCCCGGCGGCCTCTTCCGCCACCGGGGCGATCCCCCGCACGTCATCGCCTTCCGCGGCCACCACGTGACGGACGCGAAGGGACGGGGGACGTCAGGTCGGGCATGGCGCGCCGCCGCCATCTCCGCCACTATGTCCATGCCAGATCCGGAGCCGCCATGCCCCCCTCACACCCGACCGACGCTTCGCCCGCACCGCACGCCAGCGATCCCGGCCCCCGCCACCCCCAGGCTCCGATGCTGGCCACGGCGCGCCTGACGCTGAGCGGCCATGTCCCTGCCGATCTCGACGATTGCGCCGCGATGTGGGCCGACGCCCGCGTCTATGCGATGATCGGCGGCACGCCGCGCAGTCGCGAGGAGGTGTGGATCCGGTTGCTCCGCTCGATCGGGCAGTGGACCGCGTTCGGCTATGGTAGCTGGATCGTGCGCGAGACCGCGACCGGCCGGCTGATCGGCGAGATGGGTCTGATCGAAGCGCGGCGCGCGATCCTGCCGCCGATCGACGGTCCCGGTGCGGTCGGCCCCGAAATGGGCTGGACGCTGACCGGCGACGCGCAGGGACAGGGTTATGCGTCGGAGGCGATGGCGGCAGTCCTGGCCTGGGCCGACCCGCGCATCGCCGCCACGACCTGCATCATCGACCCCGGCAACGCGCCCTCGCTCCGCCTCGCCGAGCGCCTCGGCTACCGCCTGCGCATCGAGGGTCGTTATCGTGACGCGCCGATCCTGATCCTCGACCGACGCGCCTGACCGCGTTCGAGGCGGCTATTTCGGCTTGGCGTTGAGCGTCGCCATCCGTGCGACGACCTCCGGGCTCGTGCACGTGGCTTTGTCGAAGCTGGTCGATGGCGGCCGGCGCAGGCAGGTGAAGGCGACCTCTTGCTCCGGGATCATGTCGAGCGGTTCGACGCCAGCATCCTTGCGCGCGATGACGGCGCGCAATTTGGCAAGATAGGTATCCCACCCGCGCTTGTCGGTAACGAGCGTGAGCGATCGATCGGCCGTATCGATCAGCCTCGCTGCCTCGTCGAACCGACCCATCTGCCGGGCAGCGTTCGCGGCCCGTGCCTCCAGCCATAGCCGGTCCGCTACGGGCGTTGCAGGGCCCAATGCCCGAACGCCACGGATGAACAATGTCTGATATCGCTGGAACTGGCTATTTTGCGCGTCGGTGCTGATTTGGGACCTCGGATCGGGCGTCACCTGCCAGATGGCCGACAGCAAAAGTCCGAGACGCAGAACCTCCGGCCGGCCCAGCTTTCCGGCGAGCCAATAGGCCCGGTAATAGGTCGTCTCCGAGCCGATCAGCCGTTTATAATCGGCGGTGCCGATCAGCCGCGCGAGGTTTTCCGCGTCCTGGGTCGAGACCTTGTCGAAAACGACCAACTTGTTGCTCGGGCATTCAGGAAGCGGAAACGGAAAGGGCAAATAGCTGTACGGCTTGCCGTCGGGGCGCTCGCCATAGGTGCTGAACATCGCGGGCTGCCATGCCGAGAACGTCTCGCCGCCCACCGGGCAGGTCATTTCTGCAGGCCCACCGTGAAGCGGTGGCAATTGTCGCGGAGCGGCGGTCGGCACGGGCTGGGCCGATTGCAGCAGCATTGCGAGTAAAATCACTATTGTGGTCCCCGATTATGTCGTGCGGAGGATGCTATGAAAGTCGTGATCCGGCGACAACGACCTTCTGCGGGATGCGCGCGCGGTCATCTTCCCGATCGCGGTGTACGAGCGGCCATCACCCGGCACGCGCAGATGCTTGTGAGCGCGGCATGACGATCACGCTCGTCATCTCCTTGTCTGCGATTGACGTTTTACCGGGTGCGCCCGCCGACCGCGTGTGCTGCAAAGGCGTTCGCTCCAATCTAGGCGCTGCCGTTGCTGTGATAATTCCGCTACGGGTCGTCGCGATTCCGACCCTGGCGGTGCGCTCGGTTTGGCTCTGACGGTCATGACCGTTATGGAGGGGGCCAATCCGATGGGCCGGGAGGTTTTTCCCCGGTTCATGTGGAGGGGAGCATTGGGGACATGGCTGATCACGGCCAGCCACCATCAGCCACATCATGAACGATACAGGTGCAATTATGAGCTCACTTTCCGGTTCTGGGATCGGCTCTGCGGCACCGACCGGGAGCACGGCGATGCAGGCATATCGCATGCCAAGGCTGCCGCGCGTGCTGGCCGCGGCGGCGCTCTGGGCCGTTCTGGCGGCGGCGAGCCCGGTCACGCGGCTTGACGTTGAGGTCGACAATCTTCGCTCGGCCAAGGGGTTGATCCGTATCTGTCTGACCGCCGACCCCGACAATTTCCCCGCCTGTGTCGACGATGCCAAGGCGCTGACCCGGACCCTGCCCGCCGCGGTCCGGACGACGAGCTTTCCGGGCCTGCCGCAGCGCGGCTATGCGCTGGCGATCATCCATGACGAGAACAGCAACTCCAAGCTCGACACGATCGCGGGTATCCCGCGCGAGGGCTATGGCTTCTCGAACAACGCGGCGGTACGCTTCGGACCGCCGCGCTTTTCCGCGGCACGGTTCATGCTCGTCGGTGATGCCGAAATGCAACAGGTCAGGATGCGTTACATCTTCTGACGGATTGCAACGGACCGAATGGGGTTGCCCCGCGTTGCGCGGTGGAACCTTTTTGTCCGGAGCCCGTCCTTGCGCGCATTCTCACTCGTTCTGACTGCCGCAACCGCGGCAGTCGCCCTCGCCACGCCGGCACTTGCGCAGACGGATCCCAATCCGACCCCGCCAATCACCGATCCCGCCGACAACAACCGCATCACACTCGGTCTGGGTGTCGCGTCGCTTCCCGATTACGAGGGTGCGGACAGCAACAGCTTCACCCCCGGCGCGGTCGCGATCGGTACGGTCCGCGGGCATGATTTCTTCACGCGCGGTACGCAGCTCTATGTGAACCTGATCCCCAATACCGGGTCGGTCGGCATCAACTACGAAGTCGGCGTCATCGCCGCCGTCCGCACCGATCGCACGGGCCGGGTCGACAACCGGCAGGTCCGCGCGCTCGGCAAGATCGACACGGCCTATGAAGTCGGCGGCTTTGTCGGCATCGGCAAGACCGGCGTCATCACCAGCGATTACGACACGCTGACCGCGCGCGTCGCCTATATCCACGACGTGTCGGGCACGCACGACAGCTATGTCATCACCCCGCAGGTCAACTACACCACGCCGCTGTCGGTCCGCACCCTGGTCGCCTTCGGCCTGTCGGCGGATTATGCGGGCAAAGGCTTTGGCCGGACCTATGCGGCGGTCACGCCGATCGGCACGATCAACAGCGGCCTGCGCACCTATGACATCAACGACAGCGGTTTCCGCCGCGTCAACGTCTCCGCGTTTGCCTTGCAGAGCCTGTCGGGTGATCTGCGCCGCGGGTTCGGCGTCGGCGCGGGCGTGCTCTATGGCCGCATGCTCGGCAAGTACAAGGACAGCCCGATCGTCGCGGACGTCGGCGATGCCGACCAGTGGCTCGGCGCGGTGGGCCTGACCTACACCTTCTGATCGCAACCCGCCGATCGACCCGAAACCCCGTGCGGCCCGACCGCGCGGGGTTTTTCGTTTGCGCCCCCGTCCGTTGCGCCTATGCTCGCCCTACCCCGGGGGAGCGCCGATCCGCGCTTGAGAGGAAGGCAGGAGCCTTCGACCCGCTGAACCTGATCCGGTTGATACCGGCGGAGGGAGGGAGCGGTCGCCACAGAACCGTATGCCTTGCTCCGAGACCTTTAGGAGCAAGCGCATGGCCGATTACGATCCCCGCATCCCGACCGCCGACATCGGCGTCACCACCGGCCCGATCCGCGGCTCGCGGAAGATCCATGTCGCGGTGCCCTCCAGCCCCGACGTCCGCGTCGCGATGCGCGAGATCGTGCTCGACCCCAGCTGTTCCGAGCCGCCCTTGCGCGTCTACGACACCAGCGGTCCGTACACCGACCCGCGCGCCACGATCGACATCAACGCCGGCCTGCCGCAACTCCGCCGCCAGTGGATCGAGGCGCGGGGCGATGTCGAAAGTTACGACGCGCGCGCGATCCGGCCCGAGGATAATGGCCAGCTCGGCCCCGACCGCTCGGGCGGCGTGCCGCAATTCCCCGGCAGTATCGCACGCCCGTTGCGCGCCAGGGCCGGCGCCAATGTCAGCCAGATGCACTATGCCCGCCGCGGCATCATCACGCCCGAGATGGAATATGTCGCGACCCGCGAGAATCTCGGCCGCGCGATGCTGAAAGAGTATAAGCGCGACGGCGAGAGCTTCGGTGCGTCGATCCCCGACTTCGTCACCCCCGAATTCGTCCGCGACGAGGTCGCGCGCGGCCGCGCGATCATCCCCAACAACGTCAACCACCCCGAATCCGAGCCGATGGCGATCGGCCGCAACTTCCTGGTCAAGATCAACGCCAATATCGGCAACTCCGCAGTCGCGTCGAACGTCGCCGCCGAGGTCGACAAGCTCGTCTGGTCGATCCGCTGGGGCGCCGACACGGTGATGGACTTGTCGACGGGGCGCAACATCCACGACACGCGCGAATGGATCCTGCGCAACAGTCCCGTGCCGATCGGCACCGTGCCGATCTACCAGGCGCTCGAAAAGGTCGGCGGCGTCGCCGAGGATCTGACCTGGGAGATCTTCCGCGACACGCTGATCGAACAGGCGGAGCAGGGCGTGGATTACTTCACGATCCACGCGGGCGTGCGCCTCGCCTATATCCCGATGACCGCCAAGCGCGTCACCGGCATCGTCTCGCGCGGTGGCTCGATCATGGCGAAATGGTGCCTCAGCCACCACAAGGAGAGCTTCCTCTACGAGCGCTTCGACGAGATCACCGAGATCATGAAGGCGTATGACATCGCCTATTCGCTCGGCGACGGGCTGCGCCCCGGCAGCATCGCCGACGCGAACGACGAGGCGCAGTTCAGCGAGCTCTACACGCTCGGCGAACTCACCCACCGCGCATGGAAGAGCGATGTCCAGGTGATGATCGAGGGCCCCGGCCATGTGCCGATGCACAAGATCAAGGAAAACATGGAAAAGCAGCTCGAGGTCTGCGGCGAGGCGCCCTTCTACACACTCGGGCCGCTCACCACCGACATCGCGCCGGGTTATGACCATATCACCAGCGGCATCGGCGCGGCGCAGATCGGCTGGTACGGCACCGCCATGCTTTGCTACGTGACGCCCAAGGAGCATCTCGGGCTCCCCGACCGCGACGACGTGAAGGTCGGCGTTGTCACCTACAAGCTCGCCGCGCATGCCGCCGATCTGGCGAAGGGGCATCCCGCCGCGCAGGTGCGCGACGACGCGTTGAGCCGCGCGCGCTTCGAATTCCGCTGGCGCGATCAGTTCAACCTGAGCCTCGACCCCGATACGGCCGAGCAGTATCACGACCAGACGCTCCCCGCAGAAGGCGCCAAGACCGCGCATTTCTGCTCGATGTGCGGTCCCAAATTCTGCTCGATGAAGATCACGCAGGAGGTGAGGGACTTCGCCGCGAAACAGAATGGCCCCGCCGACACGTTCCTCGCAGCCGATGTCGATCAGACCGACGCCAACCGCGCGATCTTCGCCAAGGGCGCGCATGCCGACGCGGAAAAGGGCATGGCGGAAATGAGCGAGAGGTTCCGCGAGAAGGGCAGCGAGATCTACCTCCCCGCGGACGTCTGATCCGCCACACCCCGAACTCCTCCCCCGGCAGGGGGAGGATCAGGGGCGCATCCGTTACCGCTTGCGCACGAACTCCGCGCGCAGCACCAGTCCCTTGATCCCCTCGTAACGGCAGTCGATCTCCTGCGCGTCGCCGGTCAGGCGGATCGCCTTGATCAGCGTGCCGCGCTTGAGCGTCTGGCCCGCGCCCTTGACGGTCAGGTCCTTGATCAGCGTCACCTGGTCGCCGTCCGCCAGCACGTTGCCGACCGAGTCGCGGACCACGACCGCGTCGTCGTCCGCCGCGCGGGTCGTGGATGCGGCGTCGGCGGCGACCCATTCGCCGCTGGCCTCGTCATAGACGTAATCGTCGTCCGCCATCGTCATCGTCCTATTTCGTGCCGGATCACTTGAGCGTCGTCATCTCGACGGGCTTGCCCTTGGTCGTGGGGTTCGACGCGTTCGCCTTGGGCTCCTTCTCGGCCTTGGGCTTGCGGACTTCCTTGTTCGATTTCTTCTGGCTCTTGGCCATGATGCTGCCCTTCCGGCGGGGCGGAGCGCCCCGGGACGGCGACGATACACGCTTGCACTCGCGCATACCCGTAGATTCGGATCGCCAGATCGCCCCGGCAGTGCGGGCATCGCGGGCAACCTCGGCCCGATCGGCGCGTTGGGATGAAAAGAGCATGAGGGGGCTGCGATGCATATCGGATCCGGGGCTGCGCCGATCACCCTGTCGCTGCGTGCGGGGATGGCAATGCTTGCCATGGCCGTGTCAGGCTGCAGTGCGGGCGACGATTCCCAGCAGACCGCTGCGGTTACGAATTTCACACCGCCTGCCACGCGGACGCCGATCCCCGTGGCGGGGCAGGCACAGACCACGCCGCTCACCGCCTATGTCGGCAAATATCCGCATGACGCGGTCGATGGCGTCGATTTCTTCGATCGCACCGAGGTGGCCGGCGGGTTGCTCGCGGTGGTCGACGATGCCCGGCTGCGGTCGCTGATCCGCGGGCGTTCGGGGCCGCAGACGCCGATCTTCCAACGGGGCCGGCGCATCGCCTCCTGGGGCTGCGAAGCGCATAATTGCGGCGATCACAACTGGATGGTCGCGATCGATCCGGCGGGTGGCACGGCGCAGGCCTGTTATCACGATGCCGGTACGATGCGGGACCAGAGCCGCTGGTATGCCGATGGCGCACCGGTCCTGCGCCCCGGCGCCTGTCCTTCGGAGGGTGGAAACGATGCTTGAACACATGCCTGCCTGGCTCGGCCACGCACTTAAAGGATTGCGCGCCGGTGCGGACGCGCTGGTGATCGCCCGGTCCGGTCTCGGGTCGGGCGCACAGGCCGGCACGGGGTTCGCGACGCTCGACCTGACCAGCCCCGCCTTTGCGCATGAGGGGCGGTTGCCGCCGCGGTTCACCGCCGATGGTGACGGGGTGTCGCCGCCGCTGCTCTGGAGCACGCCGCCTGCGGGCACCGCCGCGCTCGCGCTGATCGTCGAGGATGCGGATGCGCCGACTCCGCAGCCGCTGGTCCACGCGATCGTCTGGCATATCGCTGCCGATCGGGTGCGACTGGCCGAAGGTGCGATCACGGCCGACGGCGCAGGGACGCCCGATGGCGATGTCGGGCGCAATTCCTATCTGCGCGAAGGCTGGCTGCCGCCCGATCCGCCGACCGGGCATGGCGAACATCGCTACGCCTTCCAGCTTTTCGCGCTCGATGCGGCGCTGGGCGATCCAGGCGTATCACCGGGCCGCACCGCGCTGGTCGAGGCGATGTCGGGACATGTGCTCGCGGCGGGGTTGCTGATCGGGACCTATTCGCGCGAGGAGGCCGCGCCCGTCGGCCCCGCTTCATCGGCCATGCCGGCCTGACCGCGACCCGCGCGTGGCGGGCAGGGATCCGCCGCGCTGCCGGTCAGGCGAACGCTGCGGCGTGGGTCGCGATCAGCAGGACGGTGGTCGAGAAGGCGACGATGCCGACGAGCAGGCTGCTGTCCCGCAGGCGGTCGGGCCGCGATTGGGCGCGATGGAGATGACGAAGCATGATGCAGTCTCCGCAGTCCGGCCGGATCACGCGATCGGGATGATCGGCGTCGCGGCGCTGATCGCGATGCCGGCGAAGACCAACGCGCCGGCGAACGAGAGGAGGATGCGCTTGGCGGATTCGAAATGGATCGAGGACATGGTGGCTTCCCTTCGGTGATGGCGGCGTCCGGACCATCCGGCTGCCGATATCCCCTGCTTTGCACACCCCGTGCCAGTTCCGTATCCAGCTGAATCAGCGAGATTTTTCGCAGCAGCCCCGCAGCAGTTGGGATTTTGCGCCACACTAATCCGGTGAACGGCGCCAAGGATCGGTGCCGCGGACCGCCGCGCGGATCAGGCGGCGCAGATCCGGTCGCGCCCGTCGCCCTTGGCGGTGTAGAGGAGCCGGTCGGCGCGGGCGAACGCGCTCTCGGCGGCTTCGTCCGCGTGGATCGCGGTGACGCCTGCCGAAAAGGTGATCTGGCCGAGCGGCGAATCGGTCTCACGATTGCGGAAGCGTTTGGCGGCGACGATCGCGCGGACCGAATCGAGCAGGCGCGCGGCGTCGCTCAGGCTGACGCCGCACAACAGCACTGCAAACTCCTCGCCGCCGTGCCGCACGACGAGATGCCCCTCGCACCCCGCCGCGATCATCTGGCCGATCGCGGTCAGCACCCGGTCGCCGACGCCGTGGCCGAACGCGTCATTGACTCGCTTGAACCGGTCGACGTCGCATACCGCCAGGCAATAGGGGCCCTTGTCCGCGTCACGTGCGCCGAACGCCTCGTCGAACGCGCGCCGATTGGGCAGGCCGGTCAGCGTGTCGCGCCGTGCGCTGTCGCGCGCCTCGATCAGCTTGGCCCGCAGGACGTCGGTCTCGTGCTTCGCCTTGGCCAACCGCACCTCGGACTCACGGATCCGGCCGATCATCGCGGTGGTGATCCGCGTGATCTCGTCGATCTCGGCTAGTCCCGGCGAGGTCGTGATCGCTGCCGCGCTTTCCGCCAGGTCATGGCCGAAGCCGCGGGTCTCGGCGTGGATGCTGTGCATGATCGTCGCGAATCCGTCGACATACTCCTGCGTCTCGGCAACCAGCCGGTCCGCCTGCCCTTCGCGTTGCGCGGGATCGCACGGGTCGTCGGGATCGACCACCGCAGAGGGCTCGGTGACCTGTCCGCCAAGCGCCTCGATATCCCTGCGCAGCAGCCGGACGCCGCCCTCGGTCAATTGCGCAACCTGCGCCGCGAGCGGGCCGTCCGGCGCCGACAGCACGGCATGCGCGAACGCATAATGCGACGGATCCGGACGCAACCGGTGCTTACGGAGGAATCGGCCGATCTGGTCGAACAGGTCCTCCGTGCTCACCTGTTGTGCGCCGTGCGCGTCCCGCATGTCATTTGCCCCCGTTTCGCCCCCGGAATAGAACGATAAAGGTTAGCAACGCGTGACGATTTGCAAGCCTATCGGCGGTTAAGCGTCTCGACTGCGGCCAGCGTCGAACTGACATGCTCAGCCGGGTTCATGTCGTCGTGAACAAAGGCGACCCGGCCGTCGCGGCCAATCACGTAACTGGTGCGCTTCGTGACGTCGCGTCCCATCACTTGCTTGCCGAGCGCGACGTCATAGCCCGCGACGACCTTCGGCCCTGCACTGGCGACCGCGAACTTGCCCGCGCATTTCTCCGCCGAGAATTTGCTCAGCGTCTCGACGTTGTCCGCCGACATGCCGATCACCGTCGCGCCGGCCTTCTTGAACGCGGGGACCGCCTCGGCAAAGGCATGCGCCTCGGCATTGCAGCCACCGGTATAGGCCGCGGGGAAGAAGTAGAGCACGACGGGGCCCTTCTTCAGCTGTTCGGCGAGGTGGACCGTGAACACCTTGCCGGCGATCGCGCCGCGCGTGGTGAAGTCGGGTGCCTTCGCACCGGGCGCGAGCGCCGCGACTGCGGGGGTGGCGAGGAGGAGGGCGGCAAGGGTCGGGACGAGGCGCATGGGGCTATACTCCGGTATGATCGCAATGACGTACGCCCGCTCGCGGCATCCGTCCATTGCCCGCGCCGTACAGGCTCGATAGGCAGGGCACATGCCAGTGACCCAAGCCGATATCGACCTCGCGCACCGCCTCGCGGATGCCGCGGGCCAGGTCATCCGACCCTATTTCCGCCATGAGCATGGCGTCGAGATCAAGGAGGACCAGTCCCCCGTCACCCGCGCCGACCGCGAGGCCGAATCGGCGATGCGCCGGCTGCTCGACGCCGAACGCTCGGGCGACGGCATCGTCGGCGAGGAATTTGGCGAGAAGACCGGTGTCACCAACCGCAAATGGGTGCTCGACCCGATCGACGGCACGCGCAGCTTCACCGTCGGCCGCGCGATCTTTGGCACGCTGATCGCGCTGGTCGAGGATGGCTGGCCGGTGCTCGGGATCATCGACCAGCCGGTCCAGCGCGAACGCTGGGTCGGCGTCGCGGGGCGTCCGACGACGTTGAACGGCGTGCCGGTGCGCACCCGGGTCTGCCGCGAGCTTGCGGGATCGACGATCGCGACGACCAGCCCGCATCTGTTCGACGAGGCTGACGTCCCGCATTACCTAGCGCTCGTCGCGGCTATCTCGGGCGGCAATCCGCGCCAGGGGCCGGTCTATGGCGGCGACTGCTATAATTACGGCCTGCTCGCGAGCGGGCATCTCGACGTCGTCTGCGAATCGGGTCTCCAGCTCTACGATTTCGCTGCGCTGGTCCCGGTCGTCGAAGGCGCCGGCGGGATGATGTGCGACTGGAACGGCGACCCGCTGACCGCGGACAGCGAAGGTCATGTGCTCGCGATCGGCGATCCGGCGCGGCTGGACGACGTGCTCGAGGCGATGCACCGGATCGCGGGTGATGCGCATGATCATGGCGGTCACGACCACTGAGACCGTCTTGGCGGCCGACGGGCGTCACGCCTCGCACCTAGTCCCATATCCGTCATCCCGGCGAAAGCCGGGACCCATGGATACGGCACGGTCGCTTACTGCGCTGGCCGAAACCATGGGCCCCGGCGTTCGCCGGGGTGACGGGATGGATGTGGTGGGTAAGCATGGGCGCGGAGCGCGGCGGCCGCCGCCGCTTTAGAAGATCCCGAGAAACTTCTTCTTCTGCCCCTTCTTCTCCGCCTCGGACGCCTTGCCGTCCTCGCCCTTGGCGGTCGTCCCGCGGCCGACATCGTCGCGCGTCTCGCCCTTGGTCGTCCGCTGCGCCTTGGCGGTCGCGCCGGCCAGCACCGGGCCGCACGCGGTGGCCTTCGCATCGCCGACATCCACGAACGCAAGCACACCCGCGACCGGCGTCGCCACCAGCGCGAGGCCCAGCCCGGTGCCGACGCGGGCGAGCAGGTCCTTCGACACCACGCTCATCTTCGGTGCCGCGAACACCCCGCCGAACCCGACCGGCGACTGGCCCGCAAACAGGCTGAACTTCTTCGAATCGGCGCGGAAGGCGAGGTCGACCGCCTCGTTGCGGAAGCTGAACCCGCCGCGCCCGACGATCACGTTCTTTCTCGTGTCGATCAGGATCGGGTCCGCTGCCGCCACACCGCCGCGCACGGTGAAGCCGATCAGGCCGCAATTGACCTGGACCGGCTCGTCGAGCTTGCCCTGGAACATGCGCTGCGCGAACGTGCCGATGTCGAGCTCGGCGAGCTGGACGTTGCGCACCGACAGGGCGCCCGACGGCATCACGAACGCGATCCGGCCGCGTGACGACGCCAGCGAATCATGGATCGAATCGCCGCGCCCGTCGAGCTTGATCCGCCCCTTGATCGTGCCGGTCGTCCCCGCCTCGGCAAGCCCATAGCCCTTGAGCAACCGCCCCATCGGCGTCGGCGCGAGGCGAATGTCGTAGGACACCGCGCTCGGCCGCGACCGCGTGTCGAAGACCGCGTCAGAGGCGACATTGCCGCGCGCCATCGCAAACGTCAGCGGCGACAGCGCCAGCCGCCCGCGCTCGAGGTCGAGCGTCAGGTCGACGTTCGAGATCGGGATGTTCTTCGACCGCACCACGCCAATCGTCCATTTCAGGTCGGCATCGAAGATCTGCATCGTCTCGACCGGGAAATTCCCATCGGGCAACAGGCGTTGCGCGCCCGCACCGGTCGCGGCGGCGGCCGCCACCGCGCCGCGGCTCTCGACGATGTCGGGATTGTAGCCGATGAACGGCGCGGCATCGACGATATCGAGGCTCTTGGTCGCCAGCACCGAATCGAGATGGATGCGTTCGCCATTGGTGATCGTCAGCTTGCCCGCCAGATCGGTCTTACCCGCCACGCCGGTGATCCGCGTAAAATGATATTCCTCGCCCTGTTTCACGAGCTGTCCGCGCAGCCGATAGGTGCGTGTGTTCGGGATCGCGACGTCGATCACGCCGAGCAGGGTCGACAGGTTGGCACCGCGCGCGGTCACTGCGAGCGGCACGTTCTCGACGTCCGCGATGCTCGGCAGCGTGCCGGCGACGTCGATAACGTTGCCCGCCGCGCGCATCCGCGCGACCAGCTTGTTCTGTCCCCGATTGGCGGTCGCGTCGGGCGACAGCAGCTGCGCGGTCACCGTGAACGGCGTCTCGCGCAGCTGGCCGGTGCCCTTGAGGCCGACCGCGCGGCCGATCGTCGCATCGACCGAGCGGATGTCGGCGACGTCGAGATTGGCGAGCACGCGCATTCGCGGGTCGAGATAGCGCACGCTCGTCCCCGTCACCGTCGCCACGTCGATCCGCGGGAATTCGAGCGGCTCGCCGCCCTTCTTGTCGCTGAACGTCCAGCTATTGGCGGTATGCGCGGCATTCCATTCGAGATCGACCGCGCCGTTGACCAGATCGAGCCAGTAGAGCCGCCGCTTGCCGAAGATCAGCGACAGCGGCGCGATCCGCGTGTCGAGCTTGTCCGCCTGGAAGAGGTTGGGCCGGCTCGCCCAGTCGGGGTTGGAGAGCGTGAAGCGCTCGGCATAGAATTTGATTCGGAACGGCGCGAAATAGAGCTGGAAATCGCCGCCGACGGTCACCGTCCTGTTGGTCATCGACCCGACGATCCGCTCGAACGGATGCTTCAGGAAGCGACCCTTGGTGATGTAGAGTACCAGCCAGATCGCGGCGATCACCGCGACGATCCCGATCAGAATGTTGCGCAGGATCCGCCGTTTGCGCCTCTTCTGCGCCGCGGCGGGCGGGGGGGCGTCGATCGGCTGCGTCGGGCTGGCGTCCATGATAAGCCTATCGCATGGCGGGCGCAGCGGTTCCACTATGGTCGGATGCCGCATTAATGCGGGAATGCGGCTTGAGATTCCGGACCGATGCGGGTATCGGCCCCGCTTCCTCGAAGGGATGCGCGTTCGACGAATCGCCCGGCCAGTGTGGGCTGCCGCGGCGATTTCAGCGTTTCCCTTCGTAACCGAAAGGATAAAAATGCCCAAGCTGAAGACCAAGAGCGGCGTCAAGAAGCGCTTCAAGCTCACCGCCACCGGCCTGCTCAAGCACGGCGTCGCCGGCAAGCGTCACCGTCTGGCGCATCACAACGGCAAGTACATCCGTCAGAACCGCGGCACCAAGCTGCTGTCCAAGGCCGATACCGCAGCAGTGAAGGCCTGGGCGCCTTACGGCCTGCGTTGAGCTGAGAAGGAATTAGACAATGGCACGCGTAAAACGGGGTGTTACCACCCGCGCCAAGCACAAGCGTATTTTGGTTCAGGCGAAGGGCTATTATGGCCGTCGCAAGAACACCATCCGCATCGCCCGTCAGGCCGTCGAAAAGGCCGGACAGTACGCATATCGTGACCGCAAGGTTAAGAAGCGCACCTTCCGTGGCCTGTGGATCCAGCGCATCAACGCC
>NZ_JPDP02000005.1:0-44063 GCF_000732685.2 Sphingomonas sp. STIS6.2 | reverse complement strand
AAGCCGGAGCGCTCCGAATCTGTCCCTCGATACGAGGTCTCGACAGGCTCGACCTCTACTCGGGACGAACGGGATGGGGGAGCCGCAACCCCACCCCCGGTCATAATCCTCGTCCGCCCCCAGCTCGGCGAAAACATCGGCAAGGCCGCGCGTGCGATGCTCAACTTCGGCCTCGTCGAGATGCGCCTCGTCTCCCCGCGCGACGGCTGGCCCAACCCATCGGCCGGCCCCGCCGCCAGCGGCGCCGACATCGTCCTGCAAAACGCCAAGGTCTATGACAGCGTCGCCGCCGCTACCGCCGACTGCGCACAGGTCTTCGCGACAACGGTCCGCAAACGCGGCGTCACCAAGCCTGTCGTGACCCCCGAACAGGCCGCGACCGAGATCCACGCCGCCCCCGGCCGCTCCGCCATCCTGTTCGGACCCGAGCGCTCAGGGCTAGAAACCGACGACGTCGCGGTCGCGCGGACGATCATCACGGTGCCGATCAACCCCGAATTCGGCTCGCTCAACCTTGCCCAGGCGGTGATCCTGGTCGCCTATGAATGGTCGAAGGGGCTGACCGCGGAGCGCGAGCTCAGCCAGCCCTCGATCAATCCGATCATGCCGCCCGCACCGCAGGAAGAGCTCGACGGGATGATCGGCCAGCTCGACACGATGCTGATGGGCGCAGGCTTTTTCTATCCGCCCGACAAGATCCAGACGACGCGCCGCACGCTGCGCACGCTGCTGACTAAGCCGGGCTGGTCGAGCCAGGAAATCCGCACGATGCGCGGCGTGCTCTCGTCGCTGGCGGGGAAGAAGCCGCGGGGGTGAGGGGAGCGGACGCGCCTACCCGAATTCCGTCATCCCCGCGAAGGCGGGGATCCATACCGGCGAACGCTGGCGCTCAAGGGGCCAAACTTTGCCACTATGGGTTCCCGCCTCCGCGGGAATGACGGACTTGGTTAAAGGCAGGCCTGTTCTTCTAGCGCCGGTCGAACGCCGCCAGCTCATACGCGATCGACGCCTCGACCAGCCCCTCCCATAGATCCGCGATCGCCGCGTCCGGCAACCCCAGCCGCGCGGCCTCGGCCCGCGCATTCTCGATCACCTGAGTCTTGCGCGCCTCGTCGCGCACATGCCCCCGCTCGGGCTTGATGCGCGCGGCGGCGTCCATATAGGCAAAGCGTCTGGCCAGCAGCGCGACGAGCTCGCGGTCGAGCGCGTCGACGCCCGCGCGGACCTCGGTCATGGTGGTGCAATCGGGGCCGGATAGGATGGTCATGCCGCCTCTTGCCGAGCGGCCCGCACGCTGTCCAGCTTGACTCTGGCAGGCGCGGCGTCTAGGCGCCCGCCTTCGCAATGGCCCTGCACCCCGGTGAAGCGGTGGCCCTGCCTTGTCCGGACCCCTGGGTCCTATGACGACCAGCAGAGCGATACCGGGACCAACGTTGTTTGCATTTGCAAAGGTTTTATCATGTCGAAGCGTCAAAGCGCAAAGTACAAACTCGATCGCCGTATGGGCGAGAACATCTGGGGTCGCCCCAAGTCGCCGGTCAACAAGCGCGAATACGGCCCCGGCCAGCACGGCCAGCGCCGCAAGGGCAAGGTCAGCGACTTCGGCATCCAGCTGCGCGCCAAGCAGAAGCTCAAGGGCTATTATGGCGACGTGACCGAGAAGCAGTTCCGCGCCTGCTATTTCGAAGCCGCACGCATGAAGGGCGATACCAGCCAGAACCTGATCGGCCTGCTCGAGCAGCGTCTCGACATGATCGTCTACCGCGCCAAGTTCGCACCGACGATCTTCGCGGCTCGCCAGATCGTTTCGCACGGCCACATCCGCGTCAACGGCGTGAAGTGCAACGTCGCATCGCGTCGCTGCTTCGTCGGTGACGAGATCACGCTGGGCACCAAGGCGCAGGAGATGGCGCTGGTCATGGAAGCACAGACCCTCGCCGAGCGCGAGATCCCCGACTATGTCGCCACCGACGGCGCCGCCAAGGTCACCTTCACGCGCGTGCCCACGCTCGACGAAGTGCCCTATCCGGTGAAGATGGAACCGAACCTGGTCGTCGAGTTCTATTCGCGCTGATTTGATTTCCTCCCGTTCGTCCTGAGTAGCCGTCGAGTAGCGGCGCAGCCGCGTATCGAGGCGGCGTATCGAAGGACAGGTTGGCGCGTACCACTTGTGCTTCGATACGAGCCCTCGATACGGTGCCTTCGGCACCTACTCGGTCTCTACTCAGCACGAACGGTAAGGGTGTGAAGGGCGGTCCTGCGGGGCCGCCCTTTTTCGTTGCGCCTTTTCGTTTCGTGGACATGCACGCCCGGCTTTGCCAGAACCCGCGCAACTGATTGGGGAAATGACCATGCGCGCTGCCATCCTGTCTCTGTTGCTGCTCGGCACCGCCGCCTCGGCGCAGACCGCGCCCGCGATCTCGGTCGAAACGCTCAAGACCGTCACCCAGACGCTGTCATCGGACGCCTATGAAGGCCGCGCGCCGACCACGCCGGGCGAGGCGAAGACGGTCGCCTATCTCGTCGCGCAGATGGAGGCCGCGGGGCTGAAACCCGGCAACAAGGGCAGCTGGACCCAGGACGTGCCGATGGTCGAGATCACCGCCAAGGACGTCCGGCCGTTCGTCTTCACCGGCGGCACCGCTCCCGTCAGCCTCGCCTATCGCACCGACATGGTCGCCGGCACCTACCGCGTCGCGCCGACCGCGGCCGTGACGAACAGCGACGTCGTGTTCGTCGGCTATGGGATCACCGCGCCCGAAAAGGGCTGGGACGATTATGCGGGCGTCGACGTGAAGGGGAAGACCGTCGTCATCCTCATCAACGACGCCGATTGGCAGACGATGGGCCGCGAAGGCCCGTTCGAGGGCCGCGCGATGACCTGGTATGGTCGCTGGCCGTACAAGTTCGAGAATGCGGCGAAGCACGGCGCGGCCGCGGCGATCATCGTCCACGACACCGAACCCGCGGCCTATCCCTGGGCGGTGGTGCAGTCGTCCTGGACCGGGCCGCAGCTCGAGCTCGACGAGACGGGCGATCATCTCGACCAGTCGCAGGTCGTCGGCTGGATGCAGAAGCCTGCCGCCGAGCGCGTCTTCGCCAGCGCGGGCAGGGACTATGCGGCGCTCGCCGCGGCCGCCAAGGTCAAGGGCTTCAAGGCGGTACCGCTCGGCCTCAAGCTGTCGACGGGCTTTGCCAACACGATCCGGCGCCAGGCGTCGAAGAACGTCATCGGCGTGCTGCCGGGGACGACCGCACCGAACGATTACGTGCTGTATTCGGGGCATTGGGATCATCTCGGCCGCTGCGATGCGGTGGGTGGCGACGACATCTGCAACGGCGCTGCGGACAACGCGACGGGCACCGCAGGGCTGATCGCGCTCGCACAGGCGCATGTGAAGGCCGGCCCGGCGAAGCGCTCGATCGCGTTCCTCGCGGTAACCGCGGAGGAATCGGGGCTGCTCGGCTCGCGCTATTATGCCGAACATCCCGTCTATCCGCTCGCGCGGACGGTCGGCGGCGTGAACATGGACGTGCTGAACGTCGACGGGCGCGTGAAGGACTTCGTGCTGACCGGTGCGGGCAAGTCGGAGATCGAGGATCTGGTCAAGCCGTTCGTCGCCGCGCAGGGCCGCGTGATCGGCGTCGAGGCAAACCCCGAGCGCGGCGGCTATTATCGCTCGGACCATTTCAGCTTCGCCAAGCTCGGCGTGCCGATGCTCGACGGCGGCAGCGGCGAGGACCTCGTCGTCGGTGGCACCGCGGCGGGTCATGCCGCGCGCGAGGATTATGTCGCCAACCGCTATCACAAGCCCGCGGACGAATATGACGCTAAATGGGACTGGTCGGGTGCGGTCGAGGATCTGACGATCTATTACGGGCTCGGCCGCAAGCTCGCCGACGACACCGCGCTGTGGCCCAACTGGTACAAGACCGCCGAATTCCGCAACATCCGCGACAAAGATCGCGCAGGAGCCAAGTAAGTGACGACACTCCCCCCGCCCGCCGAATGGGCCCCTCACAAGGCCGTGTGGATCGGCTTTCCGAGCCATGCCGATCTGTGGCTCGACGATCTCGAACCCGCGCGTGACGAGGTGGTCGCCTTTGCCTCCGCCGTCCATGCCGACGGCAAGGGCGAGACGGTGATCCTGGTCGCCGCGGACGAGGGCTCGGCGCGGACCGCGCGCCGGCTCGCGCCGTTCGCCGAGGTCGTGGTCGAGCCGTTCGGCGACATCTGGCTGCGCGACACCGCCCCGATCATCGTCGGCGACGGCACCGCGCACCAGTTCGTGTTCAACGGCTGGGGCGGCAAATACGACCTGCCCGGCGACGACACGATCGGCCGCCGTCTGGCCGCGAGCCGCGGCAAGACGCTCGCGGCGTTCGACTGGGTGCTCGAAGGCGGCGCGGTCGATGGCGACGGCACCGGCGTGGTCGTCACGACCGAACAGTGCCTGCTCAACCGCAACCGCAACCCCGACCTCGACAAGGCGGGGATCGAGGCGCGGCTGAAGTCCGACCTCGGCTTCAGCCAGGTCGTGTGGCTCGGCGACGGGCTCGTCAACGACCATACCGACGGCCATGTCGACAATCTCGCGCGCTTCGTCGGCGAGGGCCGCGTCGCGATCCCCGAGGCGGCCGAGAACGACCCCAACTGGCAGGTCTATCAGCTGGCGAAGCGCGATGCGGAACGTGCCGGCCTGACGGTGGTCGGCATCCCGTCGCCCGGCCGCGTGCTGCGCGACGAGGAGATCGTCCCGGCCAGCTACATGAACTTCTACATCGGCAATGCCGCCGTCGTCGTGCCGCTCTACGGCGCGGAGAATGACGCGGCGGCCGTCGCGGCGATCCAGGCGATCTTCCCCGATCGTCAGGTCGTCGGGCAGCGTGCGGATCATATCCTGACCGGCGGCGGCAGCTTCCACTGCATCAGCCAGCAAATCCCCGGCTGATGCTCGCCTTCGCGGTCCGCGCGGTCCTGTCCGGGATCATCATCGCGCTGATCGCGGTCATCGCCCGGCGGAGTCCGGCGGCAGGGGCGCTCGTCGCGTCGCTGCCGCTGCTGTCGGTGCTCGGCATGATCTGGCTGTGGCACGACACCGGCGACCGCGTCCGGCTGGCCGCGCATGCCGAGGCGACCTTCTGGTATGTGCTGCCGTCGCTGCCGATGTTCCTGCTGATCCCGGCGCTGTTGCGGCACGGCGTCGGCTTCTGGCTTTCGCTCGCTGCCGGTTGCGTCCTGACGATCCTTCTCTATCTCGCGGTCGTCGCAATCGCGGCGCGCTTCGGCGTGACGCTATAGGAATTCGCATGACCGAGATCACCGTCGCCGCGCTTCAGCTCGGCTTCACTGCCGATATCGACAAGAACATCGCCAACGTCTCGCGCCTTGTCCGCGAGGCCGCGGCGCGTGGTGCGCAGGTGATCCTGCCGCCCGAATTGTTCGAGGGCGAATATTTCTGCCGTGTCGAGGACGAGGGCCTGTTCGCCAACGCCGCCCCCGTCGGCGAGCACAAGGCGGTGCTCGCGATGCAGGCGCTCGCCGAGGCGCTCAAGGTCACCATCCCGACCAGCTTCTTCGAGGCCGATGGCCCGCATCACTATAACAGCCTCGCGATGATCGGCCCCGACGGCGAGGTGCAGGGCGTCTATCGCAAGAGCCACATCCCCGACGGCCCGGGCTATGAGGAAAAATTCTATTTCCGCCCCGGCAATACCGGCTTCAAGGTCTGGCCGCATGCCGCGGCGCAGGGCCGCTCGACGCTCGGCGTCGGCGTCTGCTGGGACCAATGGTATCCCGAGACCGCGCGCGCGATGATGCTGATGGGCGCCGAAGTCCTGTTCTACCCGACCGCGATCGGCAGCGAGCCGCACGACACCAGCCTCGACACCGCGCGGCTGTGGCGGCGTGCGATGGTCGGGCATGCGGTCAGCAACGTCGTCCCGATCGTCGCCGCCAACCGCGTCGGTGTCGAGCATGGCCAGACCTTCTACGGCACCAGCTTCATCGCCGACGAGCGCGGCGACATTCTGGCGGAACTCGGTCGCGACGACGAAGGCGTGATCACCGCGACGATCGACCTCGACATCGTCAAGCGCCACCGCGCCGCCTTCGGCTTCTTCCGCGACCGCCGCCCCGATCTTTACGGGCGGCTCGTCGCGGACGTCTGACGCAGCTTATGCTGCGGCGATGCTGCGCTGCAATTCCAGCGCCCGTGCGAAGACTGCCTCGAACATCTCGGGGGTCAGGACGCGGGTGTTCTGGTTGTAGCGCGAGCAGTGATAGCTATCGATCAGGATGCGGCCGTCGGGCATGACATGCTCGGCGAGATGGCCGAACTTCGCCTTGGGCAGGCGTCCGCCGAGCAGCTTGACGCTGGTCTGGTGCGCGATCTGGCCGAGTGCGATGAAGATCCGCGCCTTGGGCAGCTCGGCGAGCTGCGATTCGACGAACGGGCGGCAGGTGCGGATTTCCTCCGGGGTCGGCTTGTTCTGCGGCGGCAGGCACTTGACCGCGTTGATGATGATCGCGCCGTTGAGCTTCAACCCGTCATCGGGTTTCGCCGCGAAGACGCCGTCTGCCAGCCCGAACTTGCCAAGCGTGTCGTAGAGCAGCTGCCCCGCGAAATCGCCGGTGAACGGGCGGCCGGTGCGGTTGGCGCCGTGCTTGCCGGGCGCGAGGCCGATGATGCCGAGCCATGCGTCGGGATCGCCAAAGGCGGGGACGGGCGCGTTCCACCAGGTCGGGAATTCGGCGCGCAGTTCGTTGCGGAAGGCGACGAGGCGCGGGCAATTGGGACAGTCGTGCGGCGGCTCGGTTTCGGGCAGCGGGGAGGGTGCGAAGTTCATCGCGGTGCGTTAGGCGGGTCGGATGGAGCGGACAACCTATGCGATCGCGCTCGGCTCGAATCGGCGCGGGATCTACGGCGCGCCCGCCGCGACGATCCGCGCCGCGCTGGCCGCGGTCGGCGGTGTCGTCGCCGTGTCACCGATCATCGCGAGCGCACCGCTCGGACCGTCGATCCGGCGCTATGCCAATGCGGTCGCGCTGATCGAGACGCGCGACTCGCCGCCCGTGCTGCTCGCGCGGCTGAAGCGAATCGAGACCGCGTTCGGGCGGCGGCGCGGGCGCCGCTGGGGATCGCGGGTGATCGATCTCGACATCATCCTGTGGTCGGGGGGCGTGTGGCGGGGGCCGGGGCTGACCGTGCCGCACGCCGCCTACCGGGACCGCGGCTTCGTGCTGGCGCCGCTCGCGCGTATCGCGCCGCGCTGGCGCGACCCGCTGACCGGGCAAAGCGTCCGCCATCTCGCGCACAAGGTTGACCGACCGCGGCTGCGCCCCTAGTGGCTCGCAGCCGATGTACGGGTCCGTAGCTCAGTTGGTAGAGCAAGCGACTTTTAATCGAGAGGTCCCGGGTTCGAGCCCCGGCGGACCCACCATCGGCACCTCCTCCTCTCGCAAACCCCCGGTTCGCCCCCCCGATTCGCACCGCTTGATCGGCCGCGCCCGCGCGCGCATCGTCGTGCGATGGACGAATTCACCACCTCGATCGTCGGCATCGACTTCCCCAATGCGGACAAGACCAGGAGCAACCGGCGGATGGAAATCCTGCTCTGCGCGCCGGGTGACCGCGTGACCTTGCGCCGCGAACCGAAGAATCCGCATGATTCGAATGCGGTCGGCGTGTGGAGCGAGCGCGACATCCAGCTCGGCTATATCAGTGCCGAACGCGCGCCGATGATCGGCCGGCGGCTGCAGGCCGAGGAGACGAGCGCGCTGTTCCAGGCGATGCATCAGGGCGGTGCCTATATCCGCATCCGCTTCGGCGGGGGTGACCCTTCGCTGCCGCCGCCGATCGCGGATCCCGGCCCCGCGCCACCCCCGCCCGAACCCGACCGCGACGACGGCTTCTACCGCGACGAGGACGGGCCGGAATGGGGCGCCTGATCGCTGGGCGTGGTGAAACACCGCAGCGTGGACCTTTCCCGGATCGAAGGCCGGGCTCACGGGTTATCGCTGCCTGACCTACCCTGTTTCGGCGAAGCGCAAAACGCGTTTTACCGGCTTGCCCTGCACGAGGGGCGAGGGCAGGGACGATCGTGTAACCCCGGGAGTTCAAGACATGGCCAGCAGCCTCGTAATCGACCAGAACAGCCTTACCGACAACGACCGCGAGCGGCAGGTCGAGTTCACCGCCGAGATCGACGGCGACGACCGTGATTTCGCGGTGAAATATGCCGTGCTGAAGGAACTCAGCGGCGACGAGCCCGAGGACGACGCGCTCGAGCTGTTCGAGCGTTTCAGCGACGAGATCGTCGACGTCTGCGCCGAAGCCGCGATGAAGAAGCCGTCCGCATCGCTGATCGTCATCGACGAGGGCGATCTGGAATAATCCCGCATGACGGCGTCGGCCGGCCGTGGCGAGGGTGATCGCAGCGTGACGCCCGGCGTCGCCACCCCGGGCGAGGCGCATCGCCGTCGCCTGCCGGTGGTGCTTGCGGGCGCATCGGTCGGCGCGGTCGCGATCGCGCTCGTCCTGCTGATCGGTCTCGCGGTCGGCCACTGGCCGTTCGATTTCGACCGCGCCATCATGCTCAACCTGCGCGCCTGGGGCGGGCCGTCCTGGCTGCCCAAGGTCGCCGCCGACGTCACCGCGCTCGGCGGCGGCGTCGTGCTGACGATCATCGTGGTGCTGGCGGCGGGGCTGCTCGCGGTCCAGCGGCTCTGGCTCAGCGCGGCGGCGACGCTCGCTGCCAGTATCAGCGGCGGGATGGTCGTCGCGCTGGTGAAAACCGAGGTGGCCCGGCCGCGACCCGACATCGTCGACCATCTGGTCCAGGTGTCGAACATGAGTTTCCCGAGCGGGCATTCGGCGAACAGCGCGATCGTCTATCTCACGCTCGCCGGGCTCGCGTCACAGGTCACCGTGTCGAATGCGGCGCGGCGCTACATCCTCGTCATGGCGATCCTGATGGTCGGGGCGATCGGATGCAGCCGCGTCTATCTCGGCGTCCACTGGCCGAGCGACGTTCTCGCCGGCTGGAGCTTCGGAACGCTGTGGGCGCTCGGCTGGTGGCTCGCCACCGCGCGCGCCCGGGTGGCGATCGGCGGCGAGCGCCACGCCTTTGGTCGCCCGCCCACCGACACCTGATCGGGCCCGGCCTTAGCGCTGGCGCTCGGCGAGCGTGCGTTCCCAAGCCAGCGCATCGCGGACGATCCCGTCGAGATCGGCATGCCGCGGCGTCCAGTCGAGCGTCGCGAGGATCGCGCTGTTGTCCGAGATCAGCATCGCCGGATCGCCTGCGCGGCGCCCTTCGAGGCGGCGGTCGATCGTCATGTTGGTGACCTTGTCGACCGCATCAAGCACCTCGAGCACCGAGAAGCCGGTACCATAGCCCGCGTTGAGCGTGTGGCTCTTCGCCGGCTCGGCGACCAACAGGTCGAGCGCTGCGACATGCGCGGCGGCGAGGTCGCTGACATGGATATAGTCGCGCACGCCGGTACCGTCGGGGGTGGCGAAATCGGTGCCATAGACGCCGACATGGCTGCGCTTGCCCGTCGCCGCCTCGACCGCGATCTTGATCAGGTGAGTCGCGCCGACCGTCGACTGGCCGCTGCGCCCCTGCGGATCCGCGCCCGCGACGTTGAAATAACGCAGCGCGGCATAGTTGATCGGGTGCGCCGCCGCGACGTCGCGCAGCATCGCCTCGGTCATCAGTTTCGACATGCCGTAGGGATTGATCGGCACCGTCGGATCGCCCTCGGCGACCGGCACCTTCTCGGGCGTGCCATAGGTCGCCGCGGTCGACGAGAAGATGAAGTGCGGCACGCCTTCCGCCACCGCGCTCTCGATCAGCGACCGGCTGGCGGCGGTGTTGTTGCGGTAATATTTGAGCGGGTCGCTGACCGATTCGGGCACCACGACCGAGCCGGCGAAATGCATGATCGCGCGGACCTTGTGATCGCGGATCGCCGCGCGGACCTTCGCATCGTCGGCGACGTTCGCCTCGACCAGGGTTGCGCGCGGATCGACCGCCCAGTCGAAGCCGGTGACCAGATTGTCGACCACGACCACCTCATGCCCCGCGTCGAGCAGCGCCAGGACCGCATGGCTGCCGATATAGCCGGCGCCGCCCGTTACCATCACCCTGCCATCAAGCCTTGGACCGTCGATCACATGCGTCTCCTCTTTGTTGCGGGGTAGCGGCTTCCTATCTTGGCGGAAAGGAGATCGTGATGACGGATTATGTAACGCTGGCGGGCGGGTGCTTCTGGTGCACCGAGGCCGTGTTCAAGGACGTGATCGGCGTCGAGAGCGCCGAGAGCGGCTATATCGGCGGGCATGTGCCTGATCCGACGTACAAACAGGTATGCGGCGGCGATACCGGCCATGCCGAGGCGATCCGGATCGGCTTCGATCCCGAACAGCTGAAGCTTGGTGACCTGCTCGACATCTTCTTCGCGACGCATGACGCGACGACGCTCAACCGGCAGGGCAACGACGTCGGCACGCAATATCGTTCGGCAATGTTCCCCGCCGACGACGCGCAGAAGGCCGAGATGCAGGCCGCGCTCGAGCGTGCGCAGGCGGACAGCGCCAAGCCGATCGTCACGACGATCGAGCCGATGACGACCTGGTACGAGGCCGAAGGCTATCACCAGGATTATTGGGAAACCTCGGGCCGTTCCAACCCCTATTGCATGGCGGTGATCCCCCCCAAGCTGCAGAAGCTCCGCAAGAGCTTTGCCGCACGGTCGAAGGCGGCGGTGAGCGCGTAACGGTGCCGTTCCCCCGCGGACGCGGGGGTCCAGCTAAATACCGGATGCCAACGCGACTCCTGGACCCCCGCCTGCGCGGGGGAACAGCTTAGCGGTGCGCGGCGCGGCGGAGGCGGTCGTTGATCGCCTCGCCGATGCCTTCGGACGGAATGGGTGCAACGGCGATCCTCGGATGGTCGTTCGCATCGGCAGCGTGGAGCAGGTCGAACAGCTTCGCGGCCGCCTCGACGAGGTTTGCCGAGGTGGAGAGCGATATGTCGCCCGCTACGTCACCAAACCCGATCAGCCACTCTTCGGCCTCGGCATCGAGCGCGTTCAACCGAAGCACCTTGCTCGGCGCATAATGGCTATCAAGCTGCCCGGGCGCCGTAACCGCACGCCCCCCCGGCGAAGGCCGGGGCCCAGTTGGGGGACGGCCATGATCCGCGTCGCCCTCCATTACATCCGACGTCCCATCTGGGCCCCGGCCTCCGCCGGGGAGGTGGTCGAGCAAAGCCGCGCGGGTAACCGGCCCCGGCCGCAGCACCGTCCGCCCCGCCACGATCGTCGACTCGAGCCCCGCCTCGGTCGCGCCATCGTCGAGGATCAGCGGCACGTTCCCCCCGAGACTCGCCGCGACATGCGCCGCCGTCGTTGGCGAGATCCCCCCGCTCGCATTGGCCGACGGTGCCGCGAGCGGCCGCCCCGATGCCGCGATCAGCGCCTGCATCGCGCGGTGCCGCGGCACCCGGATCGCGATCGTGTCGAGCCCCGCGGTCACCAGCGCCGCGATCCCCGAATCGCGGCGCACCGGCAGCACCAGCGTCAGCGGCCCCGGCCAGAACGCCGCGGCCAGCGCGCGCGCATCCGCATCGAACACCGCGATCCGTTCGGCCGCGGCAAGATCCGCGACATGCACGATCAGCGGGTTGAAGCTCGGCCGCCCCTTGGCGGCGTAGATCCCCGCCACCGCCGCCGCGTCGGTCGCGTCCGCGGCGAGTCCGTAGACCGTCTCGGTCGGCACCGCGACGAGTCCGCCGGCGCGAATCATCGCCGCCGCCTGCGCGACCGCCGCGGTGCCGTAGGGTAAAATCAGGGGGTGTGGACGCGTCATTCTGAAGGCCTATAGCGGGCGCAAAGCATAGCGATAAGAGGATGCCATGGCCTTCACCCCAGCAACCACCGAACAGCGTTTCGTGCTCGATCACGTCGTGCGGATCGGCGAACTCGCCGCCACCGACCGGTTCGCCGCCGCCAGCGACGACGTCGTCGACGCGGTGCTCGAAGGCGTGGGACAGTTCGCCGCGGGCGAATGGGCGCCGCTCAATCGCGCAGGGGACACCGTCGGCGCGAAATGGACCCCCGACGGCGTCGTCATGCCCGACGGTTTCGCGCAGGCATACAAGGACTATGTCGAGGGCGGATGGGGGACGATCGGCGTCGAGGAGGAATGGGGCGGGCAGGGCCTGCCCTTTGCGATCCAGACCGCGGTGCTCGATACATTGGGCTCGGCGAACATGGGCTTCGCGCTCTGCCCGACGCTGACCGTCGGCGCGATCGAGGCGCTCGCGCATCACGGCAGCCCGGAGCAGCAGGCGCTCTACCTCCCGCATCTTGCGACCGGCGAATGGACCGGCACGATGAACCTGACCGAGCCGCAGGCCGGCTCCGACGTCGGCGCGCTGCGCGCCACCGCGACGCCGCTGGGTGACGGCAAATGGTCGATCAAGGGCACCAAGATCTATATCTCGTTCGGCGATCACGACATGGCGCCGAACATCGTCCACCTCGTCCTCGCGCGGACACCCGGCGCGCCCGCGGGCACCAAGGGCATCTCGCTCTTCCTCGTGCCGAAATACCGTCTGAACGAAGACGGCACGCCCGGCGACTTCAACGACGTCCGCGTCGTCTCGATCGAGCACAAGATGGGGCTTCACGCCTCGCCGACCTGCGTGCTGAGCTTCGGCGATAATGACGACTGCGTCGGCGAGCTGATCGGTGCGGAACTCGGCGGCATCCGTGCGATGTTCACGATGATGAACAACGCGCGGCTCAATGTCGGGCTTCAGGGCGTCCAGGTCGCCGAGGGCGCGACTCAGGGCGCGGTCGCCTATGCGCTCGACCGGGTCCAGTCGGCGCGTGCGGGCTCGCCGAACAAGGAGTCGGTCAAGATCGTCGAGCATCCCGACGTCCGCCGCATGCTGCTGCGGATGAAGGCGCAGACCCAGGCGGCGCGCGCGCTCGTCTATTATGCCGCCGGGCAGGTCGACCGCGCCAATATGGGCGACGCCGCGGCGCGCAACCGCCTCGAACTCGTCACCCCGCTGGCCAAGGCGCACGGCACCGACATCGGCAACGAGGTCGCCTCGCTCGGCATCCAGGTGCACGGCGGCATGGGCTATGTCGAGGAAACCGGTGCCGCGCAGTATTTCCGCGATGCGCGCATCACGCCGATCTACGAAGGCACCAACGGCATCCAGGCCGCGGATCTGGTCGGCCGCAAGCTCGCGCTCGATAATGGCGGCGCGTTCGCCACGCTGATCGCCGACATTCGTGCGGAATCGAAGGACGAACGGCTGCTCGCGCTCGTCGACGCCTGCGACGCGATCGGCCGCCGCCTCGCCACCGCGGACGCCGACGACAAGCTCGCCGCGAGCTACCCCTTCCTGACGATGCTGTCGGTCGCGACCTGCGGCTGGCTGATGGAACGCCAGGGTACGGTCGCCGGCACCGACGACTTCGGACGGATGAAGGCGGCGTCGGTGCGCTTCTACCTCGAGCAGGTCGTCCCCGAAGCCATGGGCCTCGTCGCCGCCGCCAGCGCCAGCGCCGCGGTGCTCTACGCGATCGAACCGGCGCTGTTCGCGGCGTAAGCCCCCCTCCCGTCATCCTGACGAAAGTCAGGATCCAGAGCCACGCATGCGGGCGTCCGTGGCTCTGGATCCTGGGTCGAGCCCAGGATGACGGAGGGGGCTGGTGCGCACACCCTGCTTAAGTCCGCCCCCCTCCCGTTCGCCCTGAGCACTCGAAGGGCCGCCCCAACCCAGGTGCTTCGACTTCGCTCAGCACGAACGGCGGGGGCGAGGGGCGGCGGCGGGGGATGTATGCGCGCGGCGGCGGGGGACGTATGCACGCGGCGGCGGGGGACGTACGTACGCGCGGCGCACGCCCGCCCCAGAACCGCGGTCATGCCCCCCAACAACCCGCACCCGCCCTTCGGCACTCGACGGCCGCGCCACACGCACGGTATGGGCAAACCCAAACGAGGACCCCCCGACCGATGTTCGATCTCGACGCTTACCTGACCCGTGTCGCCATGCCCGCGCGGCCCACGCTCGATTCGATCGGCCTCGGCCGGTTGCAGTTGGCGCACCGGCTCGCCATCCCGTTCGAGGATCTCGACGTCGTGCTCGGCCGCGGCATCGCGATCGACAGCGCCTCGGTGTTCGCCAAGCTCGTCACCGCGCGCCGCGGCGGCTATTGCTTCGAGCATAACCGGCTGTTTCTCGATGCGCTCGCCGAACTGGGCTTTGCCGCCCGCCCGGTGCTGGCGCGCGTCTGGATCGCCGCGACCGAAGTGCCGCCGCTCACGCACACCTTCGCGCTCGTGACGATCGACGGGCAGGCCTGGATCGCCGACACCGGCTTCGGCGGCAGCTACACCCCCGTGCTCCCGCTCGCGGACGGGGCCGAGGCGACCGCGCCCGATGGCGCGCGCTTCCGGCTCGAGGCGACCAGCCGGGATCACGGCGAACAGGGCTGGATGCTGCTGCGCGACGGAGATCCGATGACCACCGACGGACGCGGCGCGACCGGCGGGTTCCAGCCGCAATATAGCTTCACGCTCGCCGAGGTGTTCGACGCCGATCTGCTGCTCGGCAATCACTGGACGTCGACCGCCCCCGCAAGCCGCTTCACCCAGACCGCGATCGCCAGCATCGTCCTGCCCAACGGTTTCGCGTCGCTGATGGGGCGCACCTATCGCCGGCGGTCGGGCACTGACACGGCGGCGGGTGAGATCACCGACCCGCGCGTCTACCGGATCCGCATGAGCCTGTTGTTCGGGATCGACCTGAGCGTCGAGGACATCGCGGCGCTGAAGCTGTTCTGAGTCACCCGCCGCGCGGGATCACCCCGCGGGGCGGCTCAGGCCCGCTCGTGCGCCAGCAGGTCGCGGGCGTCGAGACCGAGCAGGTCGATATGCCCGAGGATGCGCGGCCAGTGCGTGGTGACGAACGTCTCGCGTTCCGCCACGCGCAACGCCTCCGCGGCCCCCGGCAGGACGAACATGCCGACGCCGCGCCGGACCTCGACATAGCCGTCGTCCTGGAACGTCTGATAGGCCTTGGCGACGGTCAGCGGGTTGGCGCCATGCTCGGCGGCAAAGGCACGGACCGAGGGCAGCTGGTCGCCCGCGCGATAATCGCCGCGTAATATCCCGGCAGCGATCGTGGCGCGGAGGCGGAGATATACGGGGCTGTCTTCGCTGCTGAGCGCTGTCATGCTGCCTTAATACAGCAATTGGCCATTTCGTCGAGTCCTAGGGCCGCCAGCGCGAGACGACACGTTCCATATCGGGGCGGGGCCGTTCGTCGAGCGGCCGCGACGGCGTGCCGACGAATAGGAACCCGGCGATCCGCTCATGGCCCTCGCCGAACGCATCGCGCACCGTGTCCGAATAGCTCGGCCAGCCGGTCAGCCAGCCGCCTGCAAAGCCCAGCGCATGCACCGCGTGGAGCAGGTTCATGCACGCCGCCCCGGTCGACAATTCCTGTTCGAACACGGGAATGTGGCTCGGCTTGGGTGACGACAGCACGACGACCAGCGCCGGGGCCTGATGCGCGAACTGGTCGAGCGCCTCGATCTCGGTCCGCGACGCGGTCGGCCGCTCGACGCGGTACGCATCGATGATCAGCGCGGCGAGCGCGGTGCGCTGGTCCTGGCCGACCACCACGAAGCGCCACGGCGCCAGCTTGCCATGATCGGGGGTGCGCGCCGCGATCGCCAGGATCTGCGCGAGCTGGTCGGCATCGGGACCGGGTGCGACAAGGTCGCGCGGCTTGCCCGAACGGCGGGTCGCGAGCAGCGAAAGCGGGCTGGAAGTGTCGTTGAACATCGCCCCGCAGATAGGCACGGGGCGCGGCAATTTACAGCCGCATCCGCGATTTAGCAGCCGGTCCCGCGGCCACCGATATTTACAGTCCCGGCTTTGCCGCTAGGTAAGGCCGCAATGAAGCCGCCGCGTTCGACGGCGGCCCAGCGTTTCAGGGAGCGTAATAGATGGTGGACACCCCGACCGCGGATACGCCGCGAGAGCCGGATATCACCCATGTGAACCCCGCCAGCGGGGAGACGTGGTTCGGCCATCCCCGCCAGCTCGCGCGACTGTTCACCACCGAAATGTGGGAGCGTTTCGGTTATTACGGCATGCGTGCGCTGCTCACGCTGTACCTCACCAAGCATTTCGTGTTCGGCGACCGCGAGGCGACCGGGCTGTACGGCGGCTACACTGCGCTGGTGTATCTGACGCCGCTGGTCGGCGGCTATCTCGCGGACCAGTATCTCGGCTCGAAGCGCGCGGTGAAGTTCGGCGCGATCATCATGGCGATGGGCTATCTGCTGCTTTGCTTCGGCGGCGAGACCGCCAAGCCCTATGCGACCATCGCCAACCAGCGCTACGAAATCCAGGTCGTCGAGCAGGCCGACAGCGAAGTCCGCTACCTCGTCGACGGCGCGAACACGCTGAAGATAAAGGGCAATGACGACGGCACCGTCTCGCTGCTCGCCGCCGACGGCGCGGTCGCGCGCACGGTCGAGAAGGGCGGCTTTGAATCGGGCGCGGAACGCAGCAGCTTCTACGTCACGATCATGCTGCTCGCACTCTGCATGATCTCGGTCGGCAACGGCTTCTTCAAGCCCAACATCTCGACGATGGTTGGCGAGCTTTACGCGCAGGGCGACAAGCGCCGCGATGCCGGGTTCACGATCTTCTACATGGGGATCAACCTCGGTTCGCTGTTCTCGCAGCTGCTCTGCCCGTTCCTCGCGGTCGCGTTCGGCTGGTGGGCCGGCTTCGGGCTCGCGGCGATCGGCATGCTGTTCTCGTGGACGCTGATCCAGTTCGATGGCGGCAAACTGAACGGCTACGGCGAGCCGCCGGTGCGCAGCGGCCCCGATCGCGCGCTCGGCATCTATGCGCTCGCGCTGCTCGGCATCCCGATCTTCTACCTGCTGTTCGTCAACCTGATGAACGCGGAGCCGCCGGTGCCGGGGTCCGGGATCATCGGCTACATCGTCTCGCTGTCGCTGATGGGCAAATTGCTGTTCGGCACGTTCCTGGTCGCGGTGCCGGGCATCCTGATCTGGTCGTTCGTCAATGGCGAGCGGCGCGAGTTCCAGATGATGCTCGCGGCGATGGTGCTGATCGTCTTCAACGTCGTGTTCTGGACGCTGTTCGAGCAGGCGGGCTCGAGCCTCACGCTGTTTGCGGACCGCAACACCGATCTCAGCGTGTTCGGCCTGTTCAGCATCTCGGCCGGGCAGACCCAGTTCTTCAACGCGTTCTTCATCGTCGCGCTCGCGCCGGTGATGTCGATCCTGTGGACCAAGCTTGCCGCCCGGGGCATCGAGCCGTCGATCCCGGTCAAGTTCGGCATCGCGTTGATCGGCGTCGGCGTCGGCTTCCTGTTCCTCGTCTGGGGCGCGAGCATGGTCGGGCCGACGTTCAAGGTCGCGATCTGGTGGCTGGCCGGGCTCTACTTCATCCACTCGTTCGCCGAGCTCTGCATCTCGCCGGTCGGGCTCAGCATGATCACCAAGCTGTCGATCGCGCGCGTCGTCGGGCTGATGATGGGCGTCTGGTTCCTGTCGATCTCGGTCGCGCAATATGTCGCGGGCATCGTCGCACAGGTTGCGAGCGTTGAGACGGTCGGTGGGCAGGTGACCAATCTCAAGGTCAGCCTCGACACCTATGCCGGCGTTTTCTGGACGATCGGGCTGGTCTCGGCGGGGATCGGCGTGCTGCTGCTGCTGATCTCGCCGCTGATCAAGAAGTGGATGCACGGGGTCCAGTAAGGCCGCTGGACCGCCGGCAAATCATTCCCTCAATCCGTCATCCCCGCGAAGGCGGGGATCCAGACACTCTGCGGTTCGTGATAGACCACGGCTTGGCAGTCTGGATCCCCGCCTGCGCGGGGATGACGGTTATGCGAGGGTAGGACCCGGTCAGATCCGCGTCATTGACAGCGCCTTCTCCCCATAGCGCGGCCCGGCCGTCCCACCCTTGGGAGCCGCCGCATCAAGCTTCGCCAGATCGTCCGCCGACAGCGTGACCTCGGCCGCCTTCATGCTGTCCTCCAGCGTGACGCGACGCTTCGACCCCGGGATCGGTACGATGTCGTCACCCTGCGCCAGCAGCCACGCCAGCGCGACCTGCGCCGGACTCGCCCCATGCGTATCGGCGATACCCTTCACCACCGCGACCATCTCCATGTTCTTGGCGAAGTTTGCGTCCGAATAGCGCGGGTCGTTGCGGCGGTAATCGCCCTCGGGCAGGTCCGAGCGCGCGGTGATCTGCCCGGTCAGGAACCCGCGCCCCAGCGGCGAATAGGGCACGAACCCGATCCCCAGCTCGCGACACAGCGGCAGGATCTCGTCCTCGACCCCGCGCTCCCACAGCGAATATTCGCTCTGCAGCGCCGCGATCGGATGCGTCGCCGCAGCGCGCCGGATCGTGTCGAGCCCGGCTTCCGACAGCCCCAGATGCCGCACCTTGCCCTCGCGGACCAGCTCCGCCATCGCGCCCACCGTCTCCTCGATCGGCACGCCCGGATCGACGCGGTGCTGGTAGAGCAGGTCGATCGTCTCGACGCCGAGCCGCTTCAGCGACCCCTCGCACGCACGCCGGACATTGGCGGGGGTGCTGTCGACGCCGGTCATGCCGTTCTCGTCATAGCGGAAGCCGAACTTGGTCGCGATCACGACGCCGTCGCGCTTGCCCCGGATCGCCTTGCCGAGCAGCTCCTCGTTGATCAGCGGACCATAGATTTCGGCGGTGTCGAACAGCGTCACGCCCAACTCGATCGCGCGGTGGATCGTCGCGATGCTCTCGTCGGCGGGGGCGCTGCCGTACATGTCCTTGCCGACCCCGGCCATCGGCATGCAGCCGAGGCCAAGCGCGGAAACCTCGAAATCAGGGCCGAGCGTGCGATACTTCATGCGGAATCTCCTCGGCGCCGCCGCCGTGATCGGACCGCGCCGCGACGGAGATAGTGACGGCGGTGTCCATCGTCACGTTCCCGACGGTGCGAAACAGGTCGGGAATGGTCTCCACCGCGATGAGCAGGCCGAGCACCTCGAGCGGGATGCCCATCGCCAGCGCGACCGGCGCGACCGAGGCGACGAAGCTGATCGTGCCGGGCAGCGAGATCGATCCCATCGTCGTGATCGCCGCGGTCGCGACGCCCGCGGCCATCTGTCCCGGCCCGATCGGCAGCCCCAGCCAGTGCGCGACATAGAGCGCGACCGCGAGGTTCATCGCCGGGCTGGTCGCGCGGAACACCGCGACCGACAGCGGCAGGACGATCCCGGCGGTGGCGGGCGACGCGCCGAGCTCGGTCGAGGCCTTCAGCATCGCCGGCAACGAGGCGAGTGACGACTGGGTGCTGATCGCCACCGCCTGCGCCGGCGCGACCGCGCGCGCGAACCGGCCCAGGCTGGCCCGGCCGCCGATCATGCCGATCGGATAGGCGCTCAGCAGGACGATGAAGCCGATCGCCGAGACGCAGACGATATAGTGCAGCAGCGCGCCGAACGCCGCCGTCCCGGTGCGCGCACCGACCCCGTAGGCGAGCGCGAAGATGCCGATCGGCGCGAGTTTCAGCACCCATTTGATGATGATCAGCAACGCGTCGACGACCGCCTGGAAGAAGCCGGTCAGCACGCGGCGGCGATCGTCGGGCAGTTTCGTCACGGCGAACGCGAACGTCAGCGCGAAGACGGTGAGCGGCAGGAACGAATCGCTCGATGCCGCGGCGACGATGTTGGTCGGCACGATCGTGTCGAAGAACGCGCCGATCCCCGGCACCGGCCCGACCGGGGCGGCACCGGTCAGCGCGGCGCGCAGCGCGGCGCCGAGCCCGCGTGGCAGCGGGAAGGCATCGAGGATCAACGGCATGACCAGCGCGGACATGATCGTCGAACTCCACAGGATGACGACGATCATCACCATCGCCCGCATCGTGATCCGCCCGGCGCGTGCCGCCTCGGTCGTCGCGCCGATGCCGGTGACGAGCAGCCCGACGACGAGCGGCACGATCACCATCTGCAACCCGTGCAGCCAGGCCGCGCCGATCGGCTGGGTCACCGCCGTCGCCGCGAGCGCGTGGGCCGGCGACCAGGCGGCCGCGGCGATGCCGATCCCGATGCCGCCGAACAGCGCTGCGAGTATCCGTGTAGTCTGCGACATGCTCGCCCTTCGTGTTCCACCGCGCTATCAGCGATGCCAGAGAGCGATACCGGACGGAAAGCATTGACGATGGCAAGGAAATATTTCGGCACCGACGGCATTCGCGGTGCCACCAACGCATCGCCGATGACCGCGGAGATGGCGATGAAGGTCGGCATGGCGGCGGGCGCCTATTTCCTGCGCGGCGATCACCGGCACCGCGTCGTGATCGGCAAGGACACGCGGCTGTCGGGCTATATGCTCGAATCCGCGCTCGTTGCGGGCTTTACCAGCGTCGGCATGGACGTGGTGATGGTCGGGCCGATGCCGACGCCTGCGGTCGCGATGCTGACCCAGTCGATGCGCGCGGATATCGGCGTGATGATCTCCGCCAGCCACAACCCCTATGCCGATAACGGGATCAAGCTGTTCGGCCCCGACGGCTTCAAGCTGTCCGACGAGGCCGAGACCGCGATCGAGGCGCTGATCGACGGCGACGTGCCGCTGGTCGCGTCGAGCAAGATCGGCCGCGCGCGCCGGATCGACGATGCGCAGGGGCGCTACATCCATTTCGCCAAGTCGACCTTCCCGGAAACCCTGCGGCTCGACGGCATGCGGATCGTGCTCGATTGCGCGAATGGCGCCGCCTACAAGGTCGCCCCCTCGGCGCTGTGGGAACTCGGCGCGGACGTCGTCGCGATCGGCGTCACGCCCGACGGCACCAACATCAACGACGGCGTCGGCTCGACCGCACCGCAGGCGCTTGCCGAGACGGTCGTCGCGAGCGGCGCGGATATCGGCATCGCGCTCGACGGTGACGCCGACCGGCTGATCGTCGTCGACGAGACCGGCACGATCGTCGACGGCGATCAGCTGATGGCGACGATCGCGGCAAGCTGGGCGCGGCAGGGGCGGCTCAAGGGCGGCGGCCTCGTCGCCACCGTGATGTCCAATCTCGGCCTCGAACGCCATCTCGCCGCGCAGGGGCTCGGGCTGGTCCGCACCCAGGTCGGCGATCGCCACGTGCTCGAAAAGATGCGCTCCAGCGGCTATAATGTCGGCGGCGAGCAGTCGGGGCACATCATCCTCAGCGACTATGCCACGACCGGCGACGGCCTGGTCGCAGCCCTCCAGATCCTCGCCGAGGTCAAGCGCTCGGGCGCGCGCGCGGGCGAGGTGCTCCACCGGTTCGAACCCTTGCCGCAACTGTTGAAGAACGTCCGGTTCGGCGGCGGCAAGCCGCTCGACGACGAGGCGGTGAAAGCGGTGATCGCGCAGGCCGAGGCCGAACTCGCCGGCAAGGGGCGGCTGGTCATCCGCCCGTCGGGCACCGAACCCGTGATCCGCGTGATGGCCGAGGGCGACGATCCGGGTCAGGTCGGGCGCGTCGTCGACCGGATCTGCGACGCCGTCCGCAAGGCGGCCGCCTGATGCTCGAGATGCGCCCCGCCTGCGAACGCTGCGCCGCCGAGCTTCCCGCCGACGCGCCCGGCGCGTTCATCTGCTCGTACGAATGCACCTTCTGCGCCTCCTGCGCCGACGCGCTCGACGAGCGCTGTCCCAATTGCGGCGGCGAACTCCTCGACCGCCCGACCCGGTTCGGCGATGCCCCGCCACAGAGACCGGCTTCGGGCCGGCGGCACTAACCACCTCTCCAAACCTCTACCACCCCGGCGAAGGCCGGGGCCCAGTTGCCAAGGTCGCAGTAACGAAGCGCTGCGCTCAACCAGCACCGTTCCCCAACTGGGCCCCGGCCTCCGCCGGGGAGGTGGCGAGGGCATGGCCCTGTCCCGCACCGCACCGACTATGCCATAGCCCGACCCATGACCTCCAACCCCGCCCGGCACCGTCAATGATCGCGAGACTCCTCATCATCGCCGGCTCCGATTCAGGCGGCGGCGCCGGCATCCAGGCGGACATCAAGACCGTCACGATGCTCGGTGGCCACGCGATGACCGCCATCACCGCGATCACCGCGCAGAACACGCTCGGCGTACAGGCGGTCCACCCGGTGCCCACCGACATCGTCCTCGCGCAGATCGCCTCGGTCGTATCCGACATCGGCGTCGACGCGGTGAAGATCGGCATGATCGGCTCGGCAGAAACCGCCAACGCCGTCGCCGACCGCCTGACCACCCTGTTCTCCCGCGAAGGCGGGAGCCCAGACTGGACTCCCGCCTTCGCGGGAGAACAAGGCGGCGAGGACCGTCGCCTCGCCAGACACATCCCGATCATCTTCGACCCGGTCATGATCGCCAGCAGCGGCTCGGTGCTCGCCGACCCCGACACGATCGCCGCCTTCGCCCGCCTCATGCGGATCGCCACGCTCGTCACCCCCAACCTCCCCGAACTCGCAGCGCTCGGCGGTGAGGCGGCGGTACGCGCACTCGGGCCCGCCCTGCTCGTCAAGGGCGGCCACGCCGAAGGCCCGCGCGTCACCGACCGCCTCGTCACCGACGCCGGCGAAACCCTCTGGACCAACCCCCGCATCGAAACCCGTCACGCACACGGCACCGGCTGCACGCTCGCCAGCGGCATCGCCACCGGGCTCGGCCAGGGCATGCCGCTCGACGCGGCCATCGCGCGCGCGATCGCGTTCGTCCGCGCCGCGCTTGCGCAGCCGCCGGGGCTTGGCGCAGGGCACGGGCCGATGGGGCACGCGCTCGGCGTCAGCCCGTTCGACCAGCTGAAAGACCGCACATGCCCGGCATGAAACATGAAAAGCTCTGCGTCGGCCCCGTCGCCGGCGTTGACGAGGCCGGTCGCGGTCCGCTTGCCGGCCCGGTCGTCGCCGCCGCGGTGATCCTGCCGTCCAAGGGCGTGCCCCGCGGCATCGACGATTCGAAGAAGCTCTCCGCCTCGGAACGCGAACGGCTCTGCGCGCGGCTCAAGGGCTGCGCGATCGTCGGTATCGGCATCGTCGAGCCCGACGAGATCGACACGCTCAACATCTACTGGGCGACGATGAAGGCGATGACGCTCGCGGTCGACGCGCTCGCCACCGAGCTCGGCCACGCGCCCGGCCACGTGCTGGTCGACGGCAACCGCCTGCCGCGCTGGAGCTACCCCGCCACCCCGCTGGTCGGGGGCGATGCGAAATCGCTGTCGATCGCCGCCGCCTCGATCGTCGCCAAGCACACGCGCGACCTGATCATGATCGCCGCCGCCGACGTCCACCCCGAATATAACTGGCATTCGAACAAGGGCTATGGCTGCGCGCACCACATGAAGGCGCTGCGCGATCATGGCCCCACACCGATTCATCGCCGCAGTTTCGCCCCCGTCGCGGCGGCCTATCGGACGCGCGAGGGCCTTTTCGCGAAGGAAACGACGAGCTGAGTCTTTCGCGCCACACCCCAAGGGCTTGAGGCGCGAGTCTGTCACGACTCAACATCTGGGCGACGGCGACTCGTTTGGTCGCACCGACGGATTCGCGCCCGCGCGCCGTTCATCAAACTCTGCTTGACGGAGTCGGACAATTCCGCAGCTATGGGGGTCGACAAGGGGCGCAAAAACATGGGTTTGATCGACACGATCGCGCGGCCGCGCGCGGTAAAGAAGGTAGCGGCGCCGGCGGTGCAGCCCGCGCTGCCGCTCGACCAGATCCTGCGCGGCGATTGTATCGAGCGCATGAAGGCGCTGCCGTCGAACTCGATCGACATGATCTTCGCCGATCCGCCCTACAATCTCCAGCTCGGCGGCGAGCTCTATCGCCCCGATGGCAGCCATGTCGACGCGGTCACCGACGAGTGGGACAAGTTCGACACCTTCGCCGCCTATGACCGCTTCACCCGCGCCTGGCTGAAGGAGGCGCGCCGGATCCTCAAGGACGATGGCAGCATCTGGGTCATCGGCAGCTATCACAACATCTTCCGCGTCGGCGCGGCGGTGCAGGATCTCGGCTACTGGATCCTCAACGACATCGTCTGGCGCAAGACCAACCCGATGCCCAATTTCCGCGGCACCCGCTTCACCAACGCGCACGAGACGCTGATCTGGGCGTCGAAGGGCGAGAAGGCGAAATACACCTTCAACTACCGCGCGATGAAGACGCTCAACGACGAGCTGCAGATGCGCAGCGACTGGGAATTCCCGATCTGCGGCGGCCCCGAGCGGTTGAAGAAGAACGGCACCAAGGTCCATCCGACGCAGAAGCCCGAGGCGCTGCTCTACCGGATCCTGCTCGCCTGCACCAAGCCCGGCGACGTCGTGCTCGACCCGTTCTTCGGCACCGGCACGACCGGCGCGGTCGCCAAGCGGCTTGGCCGCAGCTGGATCGGGATCGACCGCGAGGGCGAGTATATCGAGGCGGCGCAGGAGCGGATCGAGGCCGCGCTGCCGCTCGACGAATCCGCGCTCGCGACGATGATGAGCCCGCGCGCACAGCCCAAGGTCGCGTTCGGCGTGCTCGTCGAGAATGCCTATCTCGCGCCCGGCACGGTGCTGACCGACGGCAAGCGCCGCTGGCGCGCGACGATCCGCGCGGACGGCTCGCTGCTCAGCGATTGCGGCACGATCGGCTCGATCCACAAGCTCGGCTCGACGCTCCAGAACGCGCCCGCCTGCAATGGCTGGAGCTTCTGGCATTATGAGAGCGACAAGGGGCTGAAGCCGATCGACGATCTCCGCCAGACCTATCTGCTGGCGACGACGGTCTAGCGAATTGCCGTTCGTGCCGAGTAGCTACCGAGCGTAGTCGAGGGCTCGTATCGAGGTACATGTCCCTCGATACGGCATCTCGACGTGCTCGATGCCTATACGGGACGAACGGGATTAGCCGTTTGAACGGCATGCGGATTTGGGGAAAAGGGGGGCATGACCAGCCTCCACCTCCGCCCCGTCCAGTTCGTCGACACCCCGATCGGTCATCCCGACGGCAGCGTCGCGCGGCTCGCGGGCGGGATGCAGTGGTTCGCCGCCTATGAGGTGATCGAGCGCGGCACCCGTCGCACGATCCCGGTCGCCGACGTCGCGACTTTGGGCGACCGTGCGGCGCATCGCCACGCCATGATCACCGCGCCGCGCGCGCCGCTCCAGCTCGGCGACCGTGTGCTGCGCTTCGACCAACCGCTCGTCGCGGCTATTCTCAACGTTACCCCGGACAGCTTCTCCGACGGCGGCAAGCATGTCGACGACCCCGCCGCCGCTGCGGCCGCCGGGATCGACATGGCCGCGGCGGGCGCGACGATGATCGACGTCGGCGGCGAATCGACTCGCCCCGGCGCGGCGGCGGTCTGGGAAGGCGACGAGATCGCCCGGCTCGTCCCCGTCGTCGAGCGGCTCGCCCGCGCCGGCGCGATCGTCTCGGTCGACACGCGCAAGGCCGGCGTGATGGCGGCGACGCTCGCCGCCGGCGCGCATATCGTCAACGACGTCGCCGCCCTGCTGTGGGACGACCGCGCGCTCGAGGTCGTCGCGGCCAGCGGCTGTCCGGTCGTGCTGATGCATTCGCCCGACCCCCGCGAGGGTGGCCACGGGCGGACCGGCTACGCAAACGTCGTCACCGACGTGTTCGACTGGCTCGAGGCGCGGATCGCCGCGGTCGTCGCGGGCGGGGTCGATCGCACGCGGATCATCGTCGATCCCGGCATCGGCTTCGGCAAGACGCTTGCCGACAATCTCGCGCTGCTCAACGGCCTCGCGATGTTTCACGGGCTTGGCTGTCCGATCCTGCTCGGGGCGAGCCGCAAGCGGCTGATCGGCGCACTGTCGAACGAGGCCCCGGTCGGCGACCGGCTCGCCGGATCGCTCGCGCTCGCGCTCAAGGGCGTCGAGGCGGGCGTCCAGATCCTGCGCGTCCACGACGTCGCCGAGACCGTTCAGGCGCTGCGTGTCTGGCGCGGGATGCGTGACCTCGCACTTGTCGGTGGCTGACCCGGCCCCGATCTTCTGGTCACATGTTCGGGGCGGAATATCGCCGCATTGCAGCGAAATGCGCGATCGCGCATTAGACAAGGCGTCAGCAAGGAGCCTTTCGTTTGATCGTTACCGCAACACCGCGCCTCAGCCAGATCCTCAGCGAAGTCTGGCGCCCGTTGCTCGGGCTCTTTGTCTGGGACGTCGTGGTAACCATCACCTATTATGTCCTGCCCTTTCACGCGCCGTCGCTGCCGCTGACGCTGTTCGGCACCGCGCTCGCGCTGTTCCTCGGCTTTCGCGACAATTCCGCCTATCAGCGCTGGTGGGAAAGCCGCGGCCTCTGGGGGCTGATGACCAACGCCTCGCGCAGCCTTGCCCGCATGACGCGCAACCTGCTCCCCGAACCCGAAGGCCATGATCTCAAGCGGACGATCGTCTTGCGCCAGATCGCCTATGTGAACGCGCTGCGCTGTCAGCTCCGTCGCCAGCCGGTCGCACCCGACGTCCTGCGGTTCCTGTCGGAGGACGAGGCGTCGTTCGCGCTCGCGCGGACCAATCCCGCCAACGGCCTGCTCGACGGCACCGGGCGGCGGATCGACATCGCCCGCCGCAATGGCTGGATCGACACGATCCAGCAGGCGTCGTTCGAACGGCTGCTTGTCGATATCGCCAATGCGCAGGGCGGGATGGAGCGGATCAAGAACACCCCGCTGCCCAATCAGTACCGCTTCTTCCCGACGCTCTTCACCCGGCTGTTCTGCATCCTGCTGCCGATCGGGCTGGTCGAGACGCTCGGCTTCGCAACCCCGATCGGCTCGACGATCGCAGGGCTGATGTTCCTCGCGGTGCTTCAGATCGGCGACGATCTCGTCGATCCGTTCGCGGACACGATCCACGACGTGCCGCTCAACGCGATGTGCCGGACGATCGAGATCGACCTGCTCCAGGCGATCGGCGACGAGGCCCCCGAGCCGCTGAAGCCGGTCAAGGGCGTGCTCTGGTAGGTCGCCGCCTTTCGTCCGGCTCCAGGACAACGTCGCTTAGGGGTCAGGCGACGTTGTCGATCCCGAGTTCGGCGAGCTTGCGGTACAGCGTCGACCGCCCGATCCCGAGCCGCCGCGCGACCTCGGTCATCCGTCCGCGATAATGACCGATGGCGAGCCGGATGAGGTCCGATTCGATCTCTTCCAGCGTGCGCAGATGGCCGTCGGCACTGAACAGCGTCACACCACCGGCACCGGTCGCGGTCGCGGGCTCGGGCCTGCGACGGCTGCCGAGCGCCGCGATTTGCGGAAAATCGGCGCGTGTCAGCGCGTCGCTCTCGCACAGCACCGCGGCGCGGAAGAGCGCATTCTGCATCTGCCGGACATTGCCCGGCCAGTCATATTGGACCAGCAGCGCCAGCGCATCGTCGGTGATCCCAAGCGGACGCAGCCCCGGCTGCTGCGCGATCCGCGCGAGCAGGTGGCGGGCGAGCGCCGGGATGTCGCCGGTTCGCTCGCGCAGCGGCGGGATCGTCACCTGCACCGCGTTCAGCCGGTAATAGAGGTCCTCGCGAAACCGGTCCGCCTCGACCTCGTCGATCAGCGTCGTGTTGCTCGCGGCGATCACCCGGACGTCGACCTGCTGCGGATGCCGCGCACCGAGTGCATGGACGTCGCCCGTATCGAGCAGATGGAGCAGCTTGATCTGCGCGTCGATCGGCATCGCGCCGATCTCGTCGAGGAACAGCGTGCCGCCGTCCGCCTCGCGAAACCGGCCGATCTTGCGCTCGAACGCGCCGGTAAAGGCGCCTTCCTCGTGGCCGAACAGCTCGCTCTCGACCAGATTGGCGGGGATCGCGCCGCAATTGACGCTGATCATCGGGCGTTTGGCACGCGGCGACGCCGCATGGATCGCCTCGGCCACGACCTCCTTGCCGACCCCGCTTTCGCCTTCGAGCAGGATCGCGACGCGGCCGCGCGCGGCCTTGGCGGCGATCGCCAGCGCGGCGCGGAAATCGGGCGACGAGCCGACGATCTCGTCGAAGGCGAGCAGCGCGGGAATCTTCTCGGTCAGCGGGCGCAGCTCGCCCGCGGTCGTGCCGGCGACGACTGCATCGAGCGAGGCGAGCAGCCGGTCGGGCGCGAGCGGCTTGACCAGGAAGTCGGTCGCGCCCGCGCGCATCGCGTTCACCGCATGCTCGACCGATCCGTTCGCGGTCAGCATCAGGATCGGCAGCGCCGGGCGACGATTGCGCAGCTCGGCGATCACCGCCGATGCGTCCTCATGCGGTGCGGAATGGTCGAGGATGATCGCGTCGAGCTGCATCCCGTCCTGCGTGCCGAGCGTGGCGATCGCCATCTCGCCGTCGCTCGCGAACACGGTCCGCCAGCCGCCACGCGACGCCAGTGCGGACACCAGCCGCCGTTGTGCAGGCTCGTTGTCGATCAGTAGTAGCAGGCGCTGCCCGTTGCGCGTCATGGCGAATCCTGTCCCGTTTGCGGACAGTCTTTAGCGTTTTCAGGTAAAGGGCGACTTAAATATCGCTTTGGGGCGGTTGCGATGCGCCCCGACCGTGCCGCCGCGGCTGCACGACGGCACGAAGCCGGGGTTTGGAAGTGCGGGGGTTGAGGCTGGGGCACCGGCCCGATAAGGTCGCTCCGATAACAGAATGGCGAGGGACGGATCATGGCGGACGATGCAAACATCAAGGGTCATGCTGCGACCTATGACAGCGTCATCGGCGTGATGAAGATCGGCGCGATCGCCTGTGCGGTGATCGTCGCGATCGTCATCTGGCTGATTTCCTGATCCGATGAAGATCGCCGTCCTCAAGGAGCAGGTGGACGGCGAGCGGCGGGTTGCCGCGACGCCAGAAACCGTCCGCAAGTTCGTCGCGCTGGGCGCGACGCTCGCGGTCGAGGCGGAGGCCGGCCAGTCCGCGTCGATCGCCGACGCCGCCTATGCCGATGCGGGGGCGAGCGTCACCGACCGGGCAGCGGCGATTTCGGGTGCGGACATCGTGCTCGGCGTGCAGGCGCCCGATCCGGCAACGCTGGCAGGCGCCGCGCCCGGCGCCTGGGTCGTCGCGAGCTTCAATCCCTTTGGCGAGCGCGCCCGGGTCGATGCCTATGCCGCGGCGGGCCTTGAGGCGCTGGCAATGGAGTTCATGCCGCGGATCACGCGCGCGCAGTCGATGGACATCCTCTCCTCGCAGTCGAACCTGTCGGGCTACAAGGCGGTGCTCGACGCCGCGGCCGAATATGGCCGGGCCTTTCCGATGATGATGACCGCCGCGGGGACGATCAGCGCCGCGCGCGTGTTCGTGATGGGGGTCGGCGTCGCCGGGCTTCAGGCGATCGCGACCGCGCGCCGGCTCGGGGCGCAGGTCTCCGCCACCGACGTCCGCGCCGCGACGCGCGAACAGATCCAGTCGCTCGGCGCGAAACCGATCTTCGTCGAAAGCGTCGCCGGGATCGAGGGCGAGGGGACGGGCGGCTATGCGGGCGAGATGAGCCCCGAATATCAGGCCGCGCAGGCCGAACTCGTCTCCGGGCACATCGCCAAGCAGGACATCGTCATCACCACCGCGCTGATCCCCGGCCGCCCCGCGCCGCGGCTGATCTCGGCCGCGCAGGTCGCGAGCATGAAGCCCGGCTCGGTGATCGTCGATCTCGCGGTTGAACAGGGCGGCAATGTCGAGGGTGCCGTCGCGGGCGAGATCGTCGAGGTGAACGGCGTCAGGATCGTCGGCCATCGCAACGTCCCCAGCCGCCTCGCCGCCGACGCCAGTGCATTGTTCAGCCGCAATTTGTTCAACTTTCTCAGTGCCTTCTGGGACAAGGATACGGGGCGGCCGGTGCTCGATGCGGAAATCGGCGACGCGATCCGCCTGACCCGCGACGGCGCGGTCGTCAATCCGCGTTTGCAGCCATGACCCGGCACGATACAAAACCCCGTTTGCGTCTCAACATTCGCAACATTCGCGGGGCTCAGGAGGGCTGAGATGGACTTTATCGCGATCCTGTCGATCTTCGTCATGGCCTGTTTCGTCGGCTATTATGTCGTCTGGTCGGTGACGCCCGCACTCCACACGCCGCTGATGGCGGTGACCAACGCGATTTCCAGCGTGATCATCGTCGGCGCGCTGATCGCGTCCGCCGCAGCGGGATCGCCGGTCGCGAAATATCTCGGGCTGCTCGCGGTCGTGCTGGCGAGCGTCAACATCTTCGGCGGCTTTGCAGTCACCGCGCGGATGCTGGCGATGTACAAGAAAAAGGAACGGCCGGTCGCCAAGTGACCGTCACGGATCCGAGGGGAACTGAGTGATGCATGACGTAGCCGTGAACCCCTGGGTCGCGCTGGCCTATCTCGTCGCCGGCATGTGTTTCATCCTCGCGCTGCGTGGTCTGTCCAGCCCGGCGACGAGCCAGCGCGGCAACCGGTTCGGCATGATCGGCATGACCATCGCGGTCGTCACGACGCTGGTCACGCACCTCAATGCCGGCATCTGGGAGATCGTCGTCGCGATCGGCATCGGTGCCGCGATCGGGCTCGTGACTGCCCGGCGGATCGCGATGACCGCGATGCCGCAGCTCGTCGCTGCGTTCCATTCGCTGGTCGGGCTTGCCGCGGTGCTGGTCGGGGTTGCGGCCTATCTCAACCCGCAGGCATTCGGCATCTCGGACCTGATGATCCCGCTGCTTGGCGATCCGGTCGCGATCATCCGGCCGGTCAGCCGGATCGAGCTGGGGCTGGGCGTCGCGATCGGCGCGATCACCTTCTCGGGCTCGGTCATCGCCTTCCTTAAGCTCAACGGCAACATGGGCGGCAAGCCGATCATGCTGCCCGGGCGCCACGTCATCAACATCGCGCTGCTTGCCGCGATCCTCGGGCTGATCGCCTATTTCGTCACCAATCAGGAGCCCTGGATCTTCTGGACGATCACGGTCTTGAGCTTCGTGATCGGCTTCCTGCTGATCGTGCCGATCGGCGGCGCGGACATGCCGGTGGTCGTCAGCATGCTCAATTCCTATTCGGGCTGGGCGGCCGCGGCGATGGGCTTCACGCTGCACAATACCGCGATGATCATCACCGGTGCGCTGGTCGGCTCGTCGGGCGCGATCCTCAGCTACATCATGTGCCGGGCGATGAACCGCAGCTTCATCAGCGTGATCGCCGGCGGGTTCGGACAGTCCGCCGATGCCGGCGGCCCCGCGACCGCCACCGACCGCCCGTGGAAGCGCGGTTCGGCGGAGGACGCCGCCTTCCTGATGAGCCAGGCCGAACAGGTCGTCATCGTGCCCGGCTACGGCATGGCGGTCGCCCAGGCGCAACACGTCCTGCGCGAGATGGGCGACAAGCTGAAGGCGGAAGGGGTGCGCGTGAAATACGCGATCCACCCCGTCGCCGGGCGCATGCCAGGCCACATGAACGTCCTGCTTGCGGAGGCGAACGTGCCCTATGACGACGTGTTCGAGCTCGAGGACATCAACAGCGAATTCGCGCAGACCGACGTGGCTTTCGTGATCGGCGCGAACGACGTCACCAACCCGGCGGCAAAGACCGACAAATCATCGCCAATCTATGGCATGCCGGTGCTTGACGTCGAGAAGGCGAAGACGGTGCTGTTCATCAAGCGGTCGATGGGCGGGGTCGGCTATGCCGGTGTCGACAACGACTTGTTCTACCGCGACAATACGATGATGCTTCTGGCGGATGCGAAGAAGATGGTCGAAGACATCGTCAAGGCGCTCGACTGACGGCGTCCGCCTGTCCGCCGGATCCGCCGAGAACCGACCCATTTGGCGTGTGAATCCGGTACGATCCATGGCCTAATCGCGTCTGGTGGGGGATGCGGCAATGACGGCGATCGACACGCTATCGGCGGACATACGCTATGATGGCGGTGCCGCTGCGGTTCTGATTGCGGACCTTGGCGGTGCGGGGGCAGGGGATCGGCTCGCGACCGCGCTGGGTGCGCTGGGCGGGCGCCTGATTGCCCGGATCGACTGGCACGTCTTGCTCGATCGGTCCGCGACACCGCGTATCATTCTGGTCGATACGGTGGGGATCAACGCACCGCTGCTCGCCGAACGGATGGCACAGATCGTGGCCTGGGCCGCCGATACCGATGCTGCGCTGGTGGTCGCGCTGCGGCCCGACCAGATCGACGCGATCACCGCACTGACGCTAGGCGGTGCGACATCGCTGCTCGTCGATCCCGGGATCGGCGAGTGCGTGGCCGCGGTGGCGATCGCGATCGAACGATCGCGCCAGCCTGCCGGGGTCTTCGACGTCACCCGCGAAAGCGACGGGGCCCGGCTGGAGCGTCTAAGCGCGGAGGTCGGGCGCATTGCCGAGGCGCTTGCCCGACTGACACAGGCAGATCATGATCGATCGTCCGATCCCCCGGCGATCGTCGGCGATCGATCGGTCGCCTATCAGGCGGCGCCCGGGGCGACGCAACACGACGCCAGCGACATTCGACGCGCGATCCGCGCGCGGCGGCTGCGCGACCAGTTTTTCGGCGGCACGCTGTTCGAGGATCCGGGTTGGGACATGCTGCTCGATCTCTACGCCGCCGATCTCGAGCGGCGCCGTGTATCGGTGTCGAGCCTGTGCATCGCCGCAGCCGTCGCGCCCACGACGGCGTTGCGCTGGATCGCGCGCATGACCGATAGCGGGCTGTTCGAACGTCAGCCCGATCCGCATGATCGCCGCCGCGCCTATATGGCGCTGTCGCCGCCCGCGCGCGATGCAATGCGCGGCTATTTCGGCGCGGTCCTGCGCAACGAACTGCGGATCGCCTGAACGCATGTGCTTTGGGGCTTGCCCCGACGCCGCAGCTTTGGCATCGAACCCCGACCTCAGGGTCTTATCCCGAGAGGGCGCTTAGCTCAGCTGGTAGAGCGGCTCGTTTACACCGAGTAGGTCGGCGGTTCGAACCCGTCAGCGCCCACCATATCTCCCGACACTGGACGCGGCGGCCGAACCCCGCTTTCATGCTGCCAAGGGAGTTGAGACGCTTATGGCACGACAGAAATTCCGGTGGGTCGCGACGGTGGTCGGGGTTATCCTTCTCGCAGGGGCAGCGCAGGCGCGCCTCACGCCGGCAGAAATGCGGGCGGTTGCGACCGTCGACGCCGAGCATGAGCGCTCGATCGCACTGCTCAAGACGCTCGTCGACCAGAACAGCGGCACGATGAACCTCGCAGGGGTCGCCAAGGTCGGTGTGATGGTCCGTGCTGAGCTCGAACCCCTCGGCTTTGCGGTGACCTGGAAACCGATGCCACAGACGCAGCGGGCGGGACATCTGATCGCGCGGCACCCGGGCAAGCCTGGCGCCAAACGCCTGTTGCTCATCGGTCATCTCGACACCGTTTTCGAGCAGGATTCGCCGTTTCAACGGTTCGAACGCGAAGGCGAGCGCGCGACGGGGCCAGGTGCGGGCGACGACAAGGGCGGGATCGTCGTGATGCTGTCGGCGCTGCGGGCGATGAAGGCAGCCGGCCTGCTGGACGCCGCCGATATCGAGATCGTGCTGACCGGCGATGAGGAAGATGCGGGCGACCCGGTGGCGATCGCGCGGGGCGATCTGATCGCAGCGGGCAAGCGCGCCAATGTCGCGCTCGACTTCGAAGGCCTGTCGGTCGTCGAAGGTCGCGACATGGGATCGATCGCGCGGCGGTCGTCGAACGGTTGGGTGCTCACCACGTCGGGCAAGACCGGGCACTCGTCGCTGATCTTCTCGGACGCCTATGGTGACGGCGCCATCAACGAGATGGCCCGGATCCTGGCGGTATTTCGCAAGGATCTGCCCGAACCCAACCTTACGTTCAATACGGGCGTGGTCGCGGGCGGTGCGACGGCGACGCTCGACAGCGACGGCGTCCGGGCGAGCGCGACGGGCAAGGGCAATATCATCCCTGCAACCGCGGTGGCCCGTGGCGACTTTCGGACGCTGAGCGAAGATCAGACCATGCGGGTCCGTGCGAAGATGGAGCGGATCGTCGCGGCGCATGCGCCCGGCACGAATGCGACGATCCGGTTCGAAAGCGGGTATCCCGCCATGCCGCCGACGGTGGGAAATCGCGCGCTGCTCGACCGATTGAATCTGGTCAATCGCGACATGGGGCTGCCCGAGATGGCAGCGCTCGATCCGCTCAAGCGGGGTGCGGGCGACATTGCATTCGTTGCGGGTGACGTCGACGGGCTGATCGGGCTTGGAACCGCGAGCAGCGGGGATCATGCACCGGGGGAGACGGTCGACCTTGCGAGCATTCGCCGGCAGGCGAAGCGCGCCGCGATCCTGATGGCCCGCCTCTCACGCGAGCCAAAGGATCGGTGACAAGGCTCGACGCCTCGCTGGGCTAGCGGTCGACGACGTTCGGCTTGGCGCTCGCAACGACTGAATCGTCGTCGCGCAGCTTGAGGAACAGCGTGTCGGTCGGGCGCGGAATTGCGACCGTACTGGCGGTATAGCCGTCAGGAATTGCCGCAACGCCGGTGAACTGCGCGTCTCCGCCAACCGCGGCGAGCAGATACAGCGCGTCACCGCTCAGCAGGCACCGCGGCGCGCCCTTGTCGCAAGTCACCCCCGTCAGTGTGGGCAGGCGGACGAGGGTGATGAGCGGCGCCCAGTCGCTTTCCGCACCGTCCTGCAGGAGGCGGTATCGCAGCGGGCCATAGGCCGATACGCCTAGCGCCCTGGCCGGTTCGATCGTCGCAATCGCGACTTGTGCACTCTGGACGCGGTAGCCGTTCGCTGCGGCGATGACCGTCGACGCGCGTCCGTCGACCGTGGCGATCTCGACCTGTTCGCGTCCGCTGAACCGGGTCGCCCCCGCGCCGCGGAGCGAAAAGGTCAGGCTGGCATCGAGCGGCATGACGGTGCTCGACGGCAATATGATCGGCAGCGACGCTGCGTGCGCCGCCGGGGCGATGGTCTTGTCGATGAGTGTGACCGAAGGCCGCGCTAGAGCGACATGCACGGTGACCGGCAGCACGCGACCATCTTTCAGCGTCACCCGCCCCGATCGATCCTGGTCTGCGGTCCAGGCGGCGACCGGAGCAGGCGTGTCGACCGTCATGACGCGTTCGTCGGCTTTGCCGGTTCGAACCACCGCACCAGGGCTGAATACCGCGCCATCGACGCTCAGGGAGGCGACGGTGTCGAGCCGCGTGCCCGTCAGGACACCATGAAGATCGCCGGCGTGCAGCGTGAACGCGTCGATCCGCCCCGTCTCCGTCAAGGCGGTCAGGGCGATCGTGTCGACGTCAGCGATTCCCTGCTGGCGGACGAGCAGGCTGACCTGCCCCGCCGCGATCTGCGCCTTCGGGATCGTTGCGGTGATCCGGCCATCCGGCAATGCGGCCCATTTGAGCGGCTCGGTCGTGCCGGACGTGCGGGCGAGCGCGATGTCCTCGACACAGGCGGCTGCTCCGCCCTCGATCGTCAGGCTGTTATCGCGTCCGGCGATCACTGTGGTGCCCTCGATCGCGCGCCAGCTGTTCGCGCGCGGATTCTGGATGCGAAAGCGTGGACCGTCGAACGGGGTGAAGCCCCATACGCCATGAAGCGTGGCGTCAAAACCAGCTCGCACCTCGCCGCCGTCGCTGCCCGGGCCGGCGAGAAGGAAACCCCCGCGTTCGACATCGGCGCTGACCGGGAGATCGAGCGTGCTGCCGTCGGCACGCGTCACGCGCACCGCCATGGCATGCGCATAGCGCGTGGCATAGATCAGCGGCGCGCCTTCAACCGGAAGCAGCACACCCTCTCGTGCCCGACACAGCGCGCGACCGGGCGCGATCGTGCGCAGCGGCGGCGGCTCGGGCGCCTCGATCGCCGGAAGCGCCGCGACCATGACCGACTTTGGCTTTGCAAAGGAGGGGGCGGCGTTCAGCAACAGCGACAGGCGCGACTCTGCCGCGCGGCCGAGGGCGGGAATATACTGGAACTGGGTCGACTGGAATGCACCGAAAATCCGGGCAAGATCGCGAACGACGCCGATATAGGAGCTGTAATAGCCGTATCCGGCCTCGGGTGTTGCGGCGAGTTGCAATGCCAGATCGGTGGGGGCGCCGACGAGGGTTTCGGTCAGCGATGCGCTGTGACTGTCGGCCAGCAGCAGCGAGCTCCGGCTCTGCGTCAGGCAGGCCGCCTGAAGATCTATCGCCTGTTCGAGGCATTCGGCCTTGAGCGTGATCGACAGGCTGCGAGTCAGGACGGGCGATACGGCTTCGATCCGTTCGGGATGCGTGCGCTCGAGGCGGTGGATCGACTCCAGGAAGGTGTCGAGCCGCGCGCGGTCGAGCGACGCCTGGTTAAGTTCCTGCGAGGCGCGGACGAACGCGCCGGGCTGTTTGCGGACGGCGTCGACGATCGAGTCATAACCCCCGCCGGTTTCCGGCGCGAGGAAGAGGATCAGCTGGCGTGCGCCCGCGGGCACGGTCAGGTCGAGGGTATTCTTCTTCCGCTCCCACGTCTTGGCCAGCGTGAACCAGTTTTTGGGGGGCGGATTGGTCGCGCCGCGCAGGAATGCGGCCACCAGCAGGTAATGGACACCCTGATCACGGGGTAAATCCGCACTCACCGCGATCCGGTCGCCTTCGCTGAGATTGGGTACCTGCCCGATCGGCAATGTCGTCGCGCCGTGTGTCACCGTGACGTTCAGCGCCGGACCAGACAGGTCGAAGGCCGCAGGGTCGGCCTGTGCGGGGGTGAGCGGCAGCAGCGCGGCGAAGAGCAGCGCGATGCGTCCCGACCGGGTAATCGACGCGCCGAGGGGGAATCGCGAAACAGCCATGGGCGCTACCCGTGGCGGCAGGGCATGGCCATTTTAGGGCGGTCGCACGGGTCTAGACCGCGACCTTCGCGTTCGTGCGGCCCTCGTCGCCGAAGATTTTCAGGTACCGGGCAATCTCGCCCGGATCGCCGGTCGCCTTGGCCGGATTGTCCGACAGCTTGACCGCCGGGCGTCCATTGGCCTGCGTGACCTTGGCAACCAGCGAAATCGGCTCGAGTCCGGCCATGCCATCGGGGTCGCACCCTCGGAAATCGTTGGTCAGATTGGTCCCCCAGCCAAAACTCATCCGCACCCGGCCGTGGAATTGCCGATATGTCTCTTCGATCGTGTCGACATCCATGCCGTCCGAAAAGATCAGCAGTCTCGTTTTAGGGTCGCGACCCTGTGCCTTCCACCAGGCAATGATCGCTTCGCCACCGGCGATCGGCGGCGCACTGTCGGGGCGGAAGCCCGTCCAGTCGGCGACCCAGTCGGGCGCGTTGGCGAGGAACGCGCTAGTTCCGAACGCGTCGGGCAACGCGATCAGCAGATTGCCGCCATAATGGCGTCGCCAGTCATCGAGCACCCGGTAGGGGGCATCCGCTATCCCCCGGTCGTCGTCGGCCAGTGCTGCATAGACCATCGGCAATTCATGCGCGTTGGTGCCGATGGCTTCCAGATCGTTGTCCATCGCCAGCAAGACGTTCGACGTGCCGATGAAACGGCTGCCAAGCCCTTCCTTGAGCGCCTCGACGCACCAGCGTTGCCACAGGAAGCCATGGCGGCGGCGCGTGCCGAAGTCGGACAGGACCAGATCGGGCAGATCCCTCAGCCGTTCGACCTTGTCCCATAATTTGGCCTTCGCGCGTGCATAGATCACGTCGAGCGCGAAACGTCCGCGATCGCGGACCGCCGCGCGCGCGCGCAATTCATTTATGATCGCGAGGGCGGGGATTTCCCACATCGTCGTTTCCGCCCAGCAGCCCTCGAAGCGCAGCTCGAACTGTCCGTCGACGGTCTGCAGCTCGTATTCGGGCAGCCGGAAGGCGGCGAGCCACTGCAGGAATTCGGGCGCAAACATGCGATCCTGGCCATAGAAGCTGTTCCCCGCGAGCCAGATCAACTCCTTCTTGCCGAATCGTACCGTGCGCGCATGGTCGAGCTGTGCGCGCAGCTCGCCTTCGTCGATGATATCCGCGAGCCGCACGTTCGTCGTGCGGTTGATCAGGGTGAACGTCGCCTGCACGGTCGGGTGGAGGTGACGGATCATCTGCAACATCAGCAGCTTGTAGAAATCGGTATCGAGCAGGCTGCGGACGATCGGATCGAGCCGGAAGCCGTGGTCATAGGTACGCGTGGCAATATCGGTGACGGCCATGCCGATCTCCTTCCGGGGCGTTCAGCGCAGCAATGCAACGATATCGCGTGCAATGTCCGCTGGCAGTCGCGAAGCGCCGGCCTCGACCGTCGATACGGTCGCCCAGCGGCCGAGCAGCCCTGCCGCCGCCATCGCGGCATAGTTGACGCGGACGCGGTCCTGGAGCCCGGTATCCGCTTCGTAAGCGTCGAACGCATCGTCGGTATAGGATCGCTTGCGCTTCTGGCGGATCAGCCCGCGTGCAATGTCTGCCGGGGTATCGAGGTAGACGGACAGATCAGGCGTCGGCAGGGCAAAGCTGCGCGTCTCGAGATCCGCGATCCAAGCCATCATCGTATCCGCTTCGTCGACGGGCACCTGCGCCGCCTGATACGCCATGTTCGACGCGATATAACGGTCGAACACGACGACGTCGTTCGCCGCCATCGTTGCCATCAGGTGATCGCGCGATTCCATCCGGTCGAGCGCGTAGAGCACCGCGGCGGCCTTTGGCGTCGTGCCGCGTGGTAGTGTGCCCGCGAGCATCGCCCCCAGCGCCCAGCCGCCGACCGTGTCCGTATAGCGCGGGAACGAAATGACCGCGGCGCTGCGCCCGGCGGCCTGCAACTGCTCGACGACCAGTGCGGAGGCCGTGGCCTTACCGGCGCCGTCGGCACCTTCGATAGCGAGGAGGAAGCTCATCGCGCTCCCCTAACCGACCGGCGCGTGCAGGTCGATAAAGCTGTGCTGAAGCGAATATACGGGAAGTGCGGCCTGGCGGAGATGTCGGCCGCCCTTGGCGATGCCGTGAATCATTCAATCGGCCACCACCGCCCAGCGCGTCATTGGCAAAGTTTCTGGTGGTGGCGGATCACCTCGTCGATGATGAACCGCAAAAACTTTTCGGAGAATTCCGGATCGAGCTGGGCTTCTTCGGCAAGCCGACGCAACCGCGCGATCTGACGCTCCTCACGTCCGGGATCGGCAGCCGGCAGCCCGTGCTCCGCCTTGTGCCGGCCAACCGCCTGCGTCACCTTAAATCGCTCGGCAAGCATATGAATCAGTGCCGCATCGATGTTGTCGATGCTCTGGCGATAGCCGCTCAGCAGGTCGTCGGGCATCGTGTAACCTCCACCTATTGCCGTCGCCTGCCTTTTGGTGAGGGTTTGCCAAGCCGGCAAGGGTTGCTTTGCGAGGCCGTAACCGTCAGAGGCACGGGCAGATGAGCGCCACCGTCCACCGCCTCGACTCCCCTCGTTCGAATCCCGGGCCACAGCCTTCGCTGGACCCGATGGTCAAGCTCGTCACCACCGACATGGACCAGGTCAATGCGGTGATCGTCGCGCGCATGACCTCCGATATTCCGTTGATCCCCGAACTGGCGGGTCATCTGATCGCGGGCGGGGGCAAGCGGATGCGCCCGATGCTGACGCTCGCAAGTGCACAGCTGCTGGACTATGCCGGGACGCAGCATCACCTGCTCGCGGCGGCCGTCGAATTCATCCACACCGCGACGTTGCTGCATGACGACGTCGTCGATGGCTCTGACCTGCGGCGTGGGAACCGCACGGCGAACATCATCTGGGGCAATCCTGCCAGCGTGCTGGTCGGCGACTTCCTGTTCAGCCGCAGCTTCGAACTCATGGTCGAGGCGGGCAGCCTGAAGGCGCTCAAGATCCTTTCATCGACCAGCGCGGTCATCGCCGAGGGCGAGGTCAACCAGCTGACGGCGGCCCGCCGCGTCGATCTGGGCGAGGAGCGCTATCTCGACATCATCGGCGCAAAGACCGCAGCGCTGTTCGCTGCCGCCTGCCGAATCGCTGCCGTGGTGGCCGATCGGCCCGAGAATGAAGAGGCGGCACTCGACGCCTATGGCCGCAACCTCGGGATCGCTTTCCAGCTTGTCGACGACGCGATCGACTATGTTTCGGATGCGGATACGATGGGCAAGGATGCGGGCGACGATTTCCGCGAAGGCAAGATGACCCTGCCGGTGATCCTCGCCTATGCGCGCGGGTCGGCCGAGGATCGTCAATTCTGGAGGGATGCGGTCGAGGGGCGTCGTGACACCGATGCCGACCTGCAGCATGCCGTGCGCCTGATCCGGGCAACCCGCGCGATCGACGACACGTTTGCGCGGGCGCGGCATTATGGTCAGCGGGCGATCGATTCGATTGCGGGCTTTGCCAATGGCGAGGCGAAGGACGCGATGATCGAAGCGGTCGAGTTTGCGGTGGCTCGCGCTTATTAAGTTCAACCGGCTGAGGCAGACACAATAACGGCGGCCGATCGCTCGGCCGCCGCATCTTCATTTACCGAGCAAAAAAGCTCAGCGGCACTTGACGTTACCGCGGTCGACCGACCGTCCGAGCAGTGCACCGCCACCGGCACCCGCCAGCGTTCCAAGCGTGCCGCCGCCGATCAGATTGGCAAGAACGCCGCCACCGAGTGCGCCGATCACAAGCCCGGTCGTGCCATCGTTGCGCTTGCAATAGGCCCGGCCATCGTTGCCGCGATAGATGCGATCATTGCGGCCGAGACGACGCTCGCGGTAATTGCCGTTCTGATAGCTGCGCGAAGGATCCCAGTTGCGATCGTCACCGCGCCAGTTGCGGTCGTTGCCACGGCGCGAGTCGTTGTTCCGGCGGTCGTCATGGCCCCGGCGGTCGTCATGGCGCTGGGCAGCGGCTTCGACAGGCACCATTGCGGGGGCGACGACGGCAACGGACATCAATGCAGCGATAAAATGCTTCTTCATCGGGTATTACTCCAGAACTATACTAGGATAACCCGCGCAACGCCCTAAAGGTTCATATCGCCGTGTGGCGCGTCATCGAGCATGGCTGACCGTCGCCCGTCTCGACCTGCAACGTGGCATGGCCGATCCCGAAACGCTCCTGCAGCATCGTGCGGGTCGCGGTGAGGAACGGATCGCCGGGATGGCCGCCCGGCATGATCAGGTGCGCGGTCAGGACGGGCTCCGTCGTGCTCATCGGCCAGATGTGCAGATCATGGATCGCCGTCACGCCGGGCAGGGTGCATAGCGCCTCGTCGACCTGGTCGAATTCGATCCCGCGCGGCACCGCGGACAGCGCCATTTCGACGGTCTCACGCAGCAATCCCCAGGTTTGCCAGAAGATCAGGACCGCGATGACGATGGAGACCGCCGGGTCGATCCATGAGATCCCGGTCTGCCAGATCAGCACGCCCGCGATCACGACCCCCGCCGATACCAGCGCGTCCGCGGCCATGTGCAGATAGGCGCCACGGATGTTGACGTCCCCCTTGCGACCGCGCGCGAACATCCAGGCGGTGATCGCATTCACCGCGATGCCGATCCCGGCCACCATCGACACGGTCAGGCCCGCCGTGGGCGTCGGATCTGCGAAACGCTGTGTCGCTTCCAGCAGGATCGCCCCGAGCGCGACGAGCAACAGCAGCGCGTTGGTCAACGCCGCAAGGATCGTCGATCCCTTCAGCCCATAGGTAAAGCGCTTGGTCGGCTCGGTTCGCGCGAGCATCGTCCCGCCCCAGGCGACGACCAGGCCCAGCACATCGGAGAGATTGTGCCCGGCGTCCGCGAGCAGCGAAACCGAGTTGATCCGCAATCCGACCAAGGCCTCGACCGCGACAAACGCCACGTTGAGCCCGATCCCGATCGCAAACGCGCGGTCGAACGATGCCGGAGCATGGCTGTGTGCATGTCCGTGCCCATGTCCCGCATGCCCGTGTGCATGCCCGTGCCCGTGTCCCGCATGCCCGTGCCCGTGTCCGCTCAAAGCCCATGCTCCAATGATTCGGCCGGCGCGTAGCATCCGTCTTGCATGTGATACTAGGACGCCGCGCGATGGGCCTGCAGGCCAGGGGCAAGTATCGGCGATGCTGTGGTTTTCGCCGGGTTTGCGCTCAGCCCTCGGTCGCGAGCGCCTTCAACCGGTAGAGCGCGTCGAGCGCGTCGCGTGGGCTCATCGCATCGATGTCGAGCTTCGCCAGGTCTTCGCGCAGCACGTCGCAGGCCACCTCCTCGATCTGCGCGGCGGCCGCGAACAGCGGAAGATCATCCAGCCCCGCCGCCAGACCGCCAGATTTGGCACGCCCGGCTTCCAGTTTGGCAAGCACCGCTTTCGCACGCTGCACAGTGACCGGCGGCATGCCGGCGAGGCGCGCGACGGCCAGGCCGTAGCTGCGATCCGCCGGCCCGTCGGCGAGTTCGTGGAGCAGGACGAGTTCGCCCTTCCACTCGCGCGCGCGAACGTGATGCAGCGACAGCGCTTCGCAGCGTTCGGCGAGCCGGGTCAACTCATGATAATGCGTCGCGAACAGGCAGCGGCACCGATTGTCCTCATGGATCGCCTCGACCACGGCCCAGGCGATCGCGAGGCCGTCATAGGTGGAGGTGCCACGACCGACCTCGTCGAGGATCACGAAGCTCCGCGGCGTCGCCTGCGCGAGGATCGCAGCGGTTTCGACCATTTCGACCATGAAGGTCGAACGGCCGCGCGCGAGATTGTCCGACGCGCCGACGCGACTGAACAATCGGTCGACGAGACCCAGCGTGGCCTTGGTCGCCGGCACATAGCTTCCGGCCTGCGCCAGGACCGCAATCAGTGCATTCTGGCGCAGGAAGGTCGATTTGCCGCCCATGTTCGGCCCCGTGACGAGCCACAGTCGCGAGGATTCCGACAGGTTGCAGTCGTTGGCGACGAACCGGTCGCCAGACTTGGCGACGGCGGCCTCGACGACCGGGTGGCGGCCTCCTTCGATCTCGAAACAGGCATGGTCGACCAGGATCGGGCGCGACCATTGCCCCTCGGCTGCGCGCTCGGCGAGACCGGCGGCGACATCGAGCCGGGCGAGCGCGTCGGCGGTCGCGGCGATCGCCTCGCGCCCTGCGAGCGCCCGCGCGGTGAGGTCCTCGAGATGCGCCGACTCCGCCGCCGTGGCATGCGCACCCGCTTGCGACACCTTCGTTGCAACATCGTGCAGCGCGGGCGTGTTGAAGCGTACGACACCTGCGAGCGTCTGGCGGTGTGTGAAACCGCTGTCGGGCTTCATCAGCGAATCGGCAGCCCGTGCAGGGACTTCGACATGATAGCCGAGCACGCCATTGTGCCGGATCTTCAGCGCGGACACGCCAGTCGAGGTGCGGAACTCGGCCTCCAGTGCGGCGATCGCGCGGCGTCCCCCAGCGCCGGTATCGCGCAGGTCGTCGAGAGCGGCGTCATATCCCGCCGCGATATACCCCCCGTCAGAGGCTTCGATCGGTGGCGATGGTACCAGCGCGCGCTTCAACAGGTCGATCAGGCTGCCATGCCCGCGCAACAGCGGTGCGACGTCGCTGAGCAGGCGCGGCGGATCGGTAAGTGCATCGAGCCGCTCCCCCAGGTTCCAGGCGCCGCCGAGACCGTCGCGCAACTGGCCCAGATCGCGCGGTGATCCTCGACCCGCGGCGAGGCGGCCAAGCGCCCGGCCGATGTCCGGCAGCGCGCGCAGCGTCGCGCGCAACCGTTCGCGCAGCGCCTGGTCGTCATGGAACAGCCGGACAAGGTCGAGCCGCGCGTCGATCGCGGCCTTGTCCATCAGGGGCGCTCCGAGATCGGCACCGAGAAGCCGCGCACCGGCACCGGTGACGGTACGATCGACCGCGTCGAGCAGGCTTCCCTTGCGGACGCCGCCGGTGGTGCAGGTCAGTTCGAGGCTTTCCCGCGTCGCGGCGTCGATCGCCATCACCTGTGCTGCCCGCCCGATTCGCGGCGGCCGCAGGAAGGGCAGCGCGCCCTTCGCATTATGTTCGAGATACGCGATCAGACCGCCCGCCGCGGCCAGTGCGGCCCGCCCGAACTGTCCGAAGCCGTCGAGGGTCGCGACGCC
>NZ_JPDP02000004.1:0-61524 GCF_000732685.2 Sphingomonas sp. STIS6.2 | reverse complement strand
GAGCGGCTGAAGGCGCTCCGGGCCGACGTCCACATGCTGACGCTGACCGCGACGCCGATCCCGCGCACGCTGCAGATGGCGATGTCGGGCATCCGCGAGCTGTCGGTGATCCAGACCCCGCCGGTCGATCGCCTCGCGGTGCGCACCTACATCATGCCGTTCGACCCCGTCGTCCTGCGCGAGGCGCTGCTGCGCGAACATTATCGCGGCGGGCAGAGCTTCGTCGTCACCCCGCGCGTCGCCGACCTGCCCGAGATCGAGGAGTTCCTGCGCGAACAGGTGCCCGAGATCCGTTTCGTCGTCGCGCACGGCCAGATGTCGCCGACCGAGGTCGAGGAGCGCATGTCCGCCTTCTACGACAAGAAGTTCGAGGTGCTCGTCTCGACCACGATCATCGAGAGCGGGATCGACATTGCGTCCGCCAACACGATGATCGTCCACCGCGCCGACCGCTTCGGCCTCGCCCAGCTCTATCAGTTGCGTGGCCGCGTCGGCCGCTCGAAGACGCGCGCCTATGCCTATCTGGTCACCCCGCCCGAGCGGCAGATGACGGTGACCGCCGAGAAGCGGCTGAAAGTGCTGTCCGATCTGGATTCGCTCGGGGCCGGGTTCCAGCTGGCGAGCCACGATCTCGATATCCGCGGGGCCGGCAACATGCTCGGCGACGAGCAGACCGGGCATATCAAGGAGGTCGGCTTCGAACTCTACCAGGCGATGCTCGAGGAGGCGATCATGGACGCCAAGTCGGGCGGTCTCGCCTCTGCGCGCCCGAAGGACTTCTCGCCGCAGATCACGGTCGACGCGCCGATCCTCATCCCCGAGGAGTATGTCCCTGATCTCGACCTCCGGATGGGGCTGTATCGCCGCCTGAACGAGCTCGAGGAAGGTCAGGAGATCGAGGCGTTCGCCGCCGAGATGATCGACCGCTTCGGCCCGCTGCCCGACGCGACCGAGAATCTGATCAGGGTCATCGAGATCAAGCTGAACGCGAAACGCGCCTGCGTGTCGAAGATCGACGTCGGCCCGCGCGGCGTGCTCGTGTCGTTCCACAACGACACCCCGCCCAATATCGACAAGCTGCTCGCCTATGTCGAACGGCTCAACGGCGTCGCGCGGCTGCGGCCCGACAGCAAGCTGGTGCTCCAGCGCGCCTGGGGCGATCCCAAGGCACGGCTGCACGGTGCGCTGCAATTGTCGAAGGGGCTGGCGAAGGCGGCGGGCTGAGCGCCGCCGCGCTCAGCTGCTGTGATCGGCGACGATCTTCCATGCGTCGCCGCGCCGCTCGAACAGCAAGGTCGTCATCCCCGTCTCGGTCGAGGTCGCGCCGGTCAGCGTCCAGCGCGCGACCAGCAAGGCATGCGTCGGATCGATCCCGCGCAGCTCGGCCGGGACAAAGCTCAGCTGCCCCCGGGTATTGCCACCACCCGTGAAGCTTGGTGCATATCGCGCTGTTATTGCGGCTTTTCCGCGCACCAGACCCTTGGGCGTCACGAACACCGCATCGTCGGCATAGACCGCGACGAACCGGGCAAGGTCGCCCGCATTCCACCCCGCCGCGCTCGCCGCCATCGCCTCCCGGATCGCCACCGATGCGGGTGCCCGGTCGGGCGCGGCGAGTACGGGCGTGACGGCCGTCGCTGCGGCGACCGCGACGATCATCGCGGATGCTGCCCGGCTCATGTCCGGGTCACCAGTTCGAGCAAGGCCGCGTCGCCGACCGGCTCGGACAGCAGGAAGCCCTGATACAGGCTGGCCCCGCACGCCGCGAGCAGCTCCAGCTGCTCGCGCGTCTCGACCCCCTCGGCGATCACGGACAGGCCGAGCGACCGCGCCATCGTGATCGCGCCTGCGACGACGACCCGGTCGCGCGGGCTGCCGCCAATGTCGTGGACCAGCGCCTTGTCGATCTTCACATAGTCGAGCGGCAGGTCCTTCAGATAGGCGAGGCTCGAATAGCCCGTGCCGAAATCGTCGATCGCGACGCGGCACCCCGCCCCGCGCAATTCGGTGAGCAGCGTCGACGCGCTGGCGAGATCCGCGATCAGCCCGGTCTCGGTGATCTCCACGGTCAGGCGCCCGCGCGGAAAGCCGCTATCGTCGACCCGCGCGAGGAACAGCGTGGCGAAGCCGGGCCGCGCGATATCCGCCGCGGTGAGGTTGAGCGACACGCGCAGCGTCGCCAGCGCCTCGGGCCATGCCAGTGCGCGCGCCAGCACCAGCCGCTGGATATGGTCGGACAGCGCGATCCCGAGATCGGCGCGGTCCGCGGCCGCGAACAGCGCATCCGCGCCCAGCGGCCCGAGCTTGCGGTGATCCCAGCGCGCGAGCGCCTCGACGCCCGTGATCCGCCCGCTCGCAATCTCGACCTGCGGCTGGAAGCGGATGTCGATCTCGTCGAGCTCGATCGCGTGATGCAGGTCGATCGCCAGCGCATCGAGCGACATGTCGTGCGCCGCCGATGCGATCTGCAGCATCGCGCCGTCGCTGGTCTTGGCCTTGGCGAGCGCACCGAACGCCCGTCGCATCAGCGTCGCGGCACCGTCCGCCGGATCGCTTGGATCCCCCGGCTGGTGGCTCGCGACGCCGAACCGGCATCCGAGCACCGCCAGCGCGTTGGCGACCGCGAACGGCCGCGCCAGCGCCTCGTCGAGCGCCGCGATCAGCGCGGCGATGTCCGCGGCCCCGGCCCCGACCACGAGCGCGAGATCCGCGCCGCCGAGACGCGCGACGCGCGCCGCGCCCGCCATCGCCTCGGCCGCGACCGCCTCCGCCCGCTCGACCGCGACCTCGATCAGCGAATCGACCGCGGGCCGACCATGCGCGGCGTTGACGATGTCGAGCCGTGACAGCGAGACGAGCACGACGGAGACCGGTTGTCCGTCGCCGATCCGCGCCGCGATCCACTGTTGCGCCAGGTTCGGATCGCGGCCGAAGCGAGCGCCGGCCATCGCGTCGCGGCGGTCGACGATGCCCGGCCTGCCTGGCGCGCGCGTCACATGGCGCGCCGCGAAGCGCAGCGACTGGATCAGTTCGCCGTCGCTCGCCGGATCGATCAGGAAATGCGTCGCCCCCAGCTCGAACACGCGGTCGAGCGCCGTACAGTCGCGGCGCGACAGGACGAACAGCAGCGCCGCGCCATCCTCGGCCACCCGGGGGGCGATCGTCTGCGCCGCCGCCAGTCCCTGCGCGATCGCCCCGCGCGCATCGATCAGCACGACCGGCGCGCCGCTTTCGGCATAGGCCGGGTCGATACCGCTGGCGGTCGCGGTCACCACCGCATCCCAGCCGCAAGCCACCGCAATATCAGCGATCTCCGCGAAGTGACGGAACGAGCATGCGAACAGCATCGTTCTGTTCAGCATGTCCTTTGTATCCAGTGTGGCCGGTGTCATCGCCGACAACCTAGCCACCCCATCGCCCGTCGCCAATCCTGGAACGCACTTGCCGCTCGACACTGCACCACCTAGCTCTGTTGCTATGGCGTCTCACTCCCCTTCGAGCCACTCCGCAACCGTCGATCGTCCGCTGGTCGATCGGCATCAGCGGACGATCAAATATCTGCGGATTTCGGTCACCGACCGCTGCGATCTGCGGTGCCGTTATTGCATGTCCGAGGCGATGACCTTCCTGCCGCGCGCCAAGCTGTTGAGCCTCGAAGAGATCGCGATCATCGCCGAGCGGTTCATCGCGCGCGGCGTGACCAACATCCGTCTCTCGGGCGGCGAGCCGCTCGTCCGCCGCGACGTCGGTGATCTCGTCAAGCGACTGGGTGGCAATCTCGGCCGCGGGCTCGAGGAGCTGACGATGACCACCAACGGCACGCGGCTGGCGGAGCATGCGCCGGCGATGGTCGATGCGGGCATCCGGCGCGTCAATGTCAGCATGGACAGCCGTGATCCCGAGCGGTTCCGTTACATCACCCGGCACGGCGACGTCGCGCAGGTGATCGGCGGCATCATGGCGGCGCGCGATGCGGGCCTCGCGATCAAGATCAACATGGTCGCGCTCAAGGGCTTCAACGAGGACGAGATCGCACCGATGCTCGCCTGGTGCCGTGACGAGGGGTTCGACCTGTCCCTGATCGAGACGATGCCGCTCGGCGCGATCGACGAGGATCGCACCGACCGCTTCCTCCCGCTCACCGGCGTGTTCCGCGACCTCGAGACCCGGTTCCGGCTCGAACGCGACGCGTACAAGACCGGCGGACCCGCACGCTACTGGAACGTCGACGGCACCGGTACGCGGCTCGGGCTCATCTCGCCGCTGACTGCCAATTTCTGCGAAGGCTGCAACCGCGTCCGCCTCACCACCGAGGGCAAGCTGTACCTGTGCCTCGGGCATGACGATCAGGTCGACCTGAAGGGTGCGCTGCGCGACGGCGGCATCGCCGGGCTCGACGAGGCGATCGATGCGGGCCTCTACGCCAAGCCCAAGCGGCACGACTTCCGCATCGGCGAGGGCGAAGGTCCCGCGGTAGCGCGTCACATGAGCGTCACCGGCGGGTGACCGACTATGTCCGCCGGGCGCTGGTAGCCTCCGCCACCCCGCCGGCACAGGCCGCCGCCGCCCAGCTCGCCGATCTGGGCGACTGGGTCGAGCCCGAGGAGGCGGATGTCGTCATCGCGCTCGGCGGTGACGGGTTTATGCTGCAGACGCTCCATGCAATGCTCGAACGGCGCAAGCCCGCGGTCCCGGTCTTCGGGATGAATCTGGGTACCGTCGGCTTCCTGATGAACGAGTGGCGGCATCACGGCCTCGAAGACCGGCTTTCGCGCGCCAAGCCGTTCAAGGTCACGCCGCTCAGCATGACCGCGACCGGGATCGACGGACGCACCCTCACCCTCCCCGCGATCAACGAGGTCTCGCTGCTGCGCGAGACGCGCCAGACCGCCAAGCTCGAGGTGACGGTCAACGACCGCGTCGTGCTCGCCGAACTGGCCTGTGACGGCATCCTGGTCGCGACGCCCGCGGGCTCGACCGCCTACAACCTCTCCGCGCAGGGCCCGATCCTGCCGCTCGGTTCGGGCATGGTCGCGCTGACGCCGATCAGCCCGTTCCGCCCGCGGCGCTGGCGCGGCGCGATCCTGCCCGACAAGGCCCGGATCGGCATCCGCGTGCTCGACCCCGGCAAGCGCCCCGTCTCGGCGGTCGCCGACCAGCGCGAGATCCGCGACGTGGCACAGGTCGACATCTGCATGGACCGTGCGCGTGAACTCACCCTGCTCTTCGATCCGGAGCATGCGCTCGACGACCGCATCACGATGGAACAGTTCGCAGCATAGCCCCGGCCCCGGCGCAATTTGTTGCAGAAATCGACAAAAACCGGGTTGCATCGTCCAACTGGCCGTTTATAGAGCCGCCTCCGGCAACGTTCCCTGATAGCTCAGCGGTAGAGCTCTCGACTGTTAATCGAGTGGCCGTAGGTTCGAATCCTACTCAGGGAGCCATTTTCAAGCCGCGAGATCTCGCCTCTGGCGAGACGCCCCGCGCCAGACCGCGGCAAGATCCCCCGATACACTATTTGTAATACAACCCTCGCGGCACGCATCCCGCGCGTCCGACCGGCGTTGACCCCTGACGACCAGAGTGATTGGGGCAGATGATGAAATCGGTGATTCTCCCGGGCGGCGAGACGGTGCCTGCCCTGGGCCAGGGAAGCTGGATGATGGGCGAGCGCGCCGATCGTCGCGAGGCCGAAACCGCAGCGTTGCGCGCAGGCGTCGAGTGCGGGATGACGCTGATCGACACGGCGGAGATGTATGGCGACGGCGCCGCCGAAACGCTGATCGGTGATGCGCTCCACGACGTCCGCGACACGCTGTTCCTCGTCAGCAAGGCCTATCCCCAGAACGCCTCGCGCGACCGCCTCACGGCCGCGTGCGAGGCGAGCCTTGCGCGGCTGAGGACCGACCGGCTGGACCTGTATCTGCTGCACTGGCGCGGGTCGGTACCACTGGCCGAGACGGTCGAGGCGATGGAACGGCTCAAGGCGGCGGGCAAGATCCGCCATTGGGGCGTCAGCAACCTCGATACGCAGGACATGGCCGAGCTCGATGCGGCGGGCGGACAGGGCTGCGCGACCGACCAGATCCTCTACAATCTGACCCGGCGTGGTCCCGAGCATGACCTCCTCCCCTGGCTCGACCGTCACGACATTCCCGTCATGGCCTATAGTCCGGTCGAACAGGGCCGGCTCCTTGCCGTTCCGGCACTGGCGCGGATCGCGCGCGACATCGGTGCGACGCCCGCGCAGGTCGCGCTCGCCTGGGTCCTGCAACGCCCCGCGACGATCGCGATCCCCAAGGCCGCGAGCGTCGCGCATGTCCGCGAAAACCGGGCGGCCGGCGATCTCGTGCTGTCGGCCGAGGATCTTGCCGCGCTCGACACGGCGTTTCCCCGCCCGCGGTCGCCGCAACCGCTCGCGATGCTCTGAGCGCGGCATGGCCGGCAGCACGCCCCCCAAGGCCTATCCGACGACCCCCGACGGCCGCTATTTCGTCGTCCGCGGCAGGTTGTGGCGGTGTGCGGATCCGTCGCTGCCCGAAGCGGATCGGGCCGAGTTGGTGCGGGCGCTGATGGCGGCGCGGCGCGCGGTCGGCGTAGCCCGGCGCCAAGACGATGCCGACGCGGTCGCCGCTGCACGTGCCGACGTCGATGCGGCCAAGCATGGGCTCGGCGAACGCGGCCCGGTCTGGTGGCATGACGGGTCGCCCGACTATAACCGCCACATGGCCGCCAACACCCCCTATGCAGCGTGGTTCGCGGGAATTTCGCCCTCGATCTGAGCCGATGCGGCGACTGGTACGTTGAACAGGGATGATAGTGACGACCCTGCGAGCCCGGCTCGCGTCCGGCGCGATGCCGCTTGCACTCCTCCTGACGAACGGCGCCGCCGGTGCCCAGCCCGCCCAGACTGCGCCAGGACGCGCCGCGCCCCCTGCCAAGCCGAGCGCTGCACCCGCTGCGATCGGCGGCGTCGTCATCAGCCGGCAGGCGGTGACGGACGCGACCGTCCGCGCGGTCTACACCAAGGCGAAGTGGCGTGCGGTCTGGTCGGATGGCGATGTCGCGGCGCTCAACACTGCGCTCGGCAACCGCAGCCGCCATGGCCTAGATCACGTCGCCTTCCTGCCCGACCTGCCCGCCGACGCGGCCCCGGCGGATATCGACGTCGCCCGTACGCGCGTCGCGCTCGCCTATGCCGGCGCGCTGGCAAGGGGCCGCGTCGATCCGGCGACGCTGCATCAGGTCTATACCCTGCCGCGACCCAGCGTCGATCTCGCCACCGGGCTGGTCGCCGCAATCGCGCGGCACAAGGTCGACGATTGGCTCGAAAGCCTCGCGCCGCAGGATGCCGACTATCGCCTGCTGTCCGATGCCTATCGCGTCTTCAGCGAGAAGGCGCTCACCGCACCAGCCGGCCCGGCACCGCTCGCGGCGCCCGCCCAGACGGGCGCGGCCGCGCTGATCCGCGTCGGCACCCGCGATCTGCGCGTTGCGACGATCGTCGAACAGCTGGTCGAGAGCGGCTATCTCCTGACGCCCGGCCCCGTCGCCGCGCCGACGCTGGCGCAATCCGCCTCGACCATCGCCGGCCTCCAGCCGGCCGCCCCGTCCAGCGCCCCGGTCTATACGCAGGCGATCGCCGATTCGATGAAGGGGCTGCAGACCGATTACGGCATCGCCGCGGACGGGATCGTCGGGCCCGAGACGCTCAAGGTCCTGAACCTCGGCCCCGGTGACCGCGCGCGCGCGCTCGCGGTGGCGCTGGAGCGGCGGCGCTGGCTCGAACGGACGCCCCCGGCGACGCGGATCGACGTCAACACCGCCGCCTCGCAGCTGCGCTATTACCGCGACGGCGTGCTCGTCGATCAGCGCAAGGTGATCGTCGGCGAACCCGGTCGCGAGACACCGGCCTTGTCGTCACCGATCTATCGCCTCGTCGCCAATCCGACCTGGACCGTGCCGAAGTCGATCCAGAACGGCGAGATGGCCAATGTCGACGACGCCTATAGGCAGGAGCACAACATGGTCCTGCGCGACGGCTGGATCGTCCAGCAGCCCGGCCCGAGCAATGCGCTCGGCCTCGTCAAGTTCGACATGGCGAACGACCAGGCGATCTATCTGCACGACACGTCCGCCCCCGGGCTGTTCGACCGCAGCCAGCGGCATCTGAGCCATGGCTGCGTCCGCGTCGAGGATGCGATCGGCTTCGCGCAGATGCTCGCCGACGACCAGGGCGTTACCGAGGCATGGCAGACCGCGCAGGCGTCGGGCGAGATGCAGTTCGTCCCGCTGCCGCGCCGCATCCCGGTGCGGCTGCTGTACGAGAATGTCTATGTCGGCGACGGTGGCAACGCCGCCTTCCGTACCGATCCCTATGGCTGGAACGATCCCGTCGCCGAACAGCTCGGGTTCGAGCGATCAGCGGCGCGGCGTGCCGAGGCCCGCGACATCGATATCGGCCCGTGAGCGTGAGGCGCGACTAGCCCCTGCGCGCGGCGATGTACCGCGTGACATTGCCGGTCAGCACGTCGAGCGGGACGTTGCCGCCAGCCAGCACCGCCTGGTTGAAGTCCCGCACGTCGAACCGGGTACCCAATTCGGCCTTGGCGCGGGTCCGCTGCGCGACGATCTCGGTCTGGCCGATCTTGTAGCCACAGGCCTGACCCGGCCAGGCGCAATAGCGCTCGACCTCGCTCACCGCGTTGCTCATCGGCAGTCCGGTCGCGGCGACGAACTCGCGCAACGCCTGTTCGCGCGTCCAGCCCATCGCATGGATCCCGGTATCGACCACCAGCCGTACCGCACGCCACGACAGCCCCATGAAATAGCCGAGCCGCCCCGCCGCATCGCCGTCATACAGGCCGAGCTCGTCGGCAAGCTGTTCGGCATAGAGCGCCCAGCCCTCGGTATAGGCATTGAACGCCAGCACCGAGCGGATCAGCGGCAGCTGCTGCGCATATTCCCCCTGCCAGACATGCCCGGGAATCCCCTCGTGGAATACCAGATCGGGGATCGTCACGCGGTTGTGGATCGTGGGATCGCCCAGATTGACCCAGATCTTGCCCGGGATCGATCCGTCGAGCGCGCCCGGCCCGCCATAGGCGGCGGGTGCCCCCGCCTCCTGTGCGAGCGGCATCCGCCGGATCTCGAGCCTGGCCGTCACCAGCGTGCGGAACGCCTTTGGCAGGCGCGGCCGGATCGCATCGATCCGGCCCTGCATATAGGCGACGATCTGCTGCCTGCCGGCATCGTCGTTCGGAAAGGCGATGTCCGGCCGACGCTGCAATTCGGCCGCGCGCTCCGCCACCGTCCCCTTGGTCAGCCCGAAGCCCTTGAGGATCCTGTCCATCTGCGCCTGCAGCTCGACGAGCTGCGCACGCCCCAGCGCGTGGATCTCCGCCGGGCTCCGCCGCGTCGTCGTCCCCGCGCGCAGCCCCCAGCCATACCAGGCCGCGCCATGCGGGCGCGATCCCAGTCCGGCGACGTCGGTTGCGACCGCGCGCTGCGCGGTGAGTTCGGCGATCTGCCGCTCGAGCGCGGGGATGACCGCATCGCGCACGATCTGTGTCGCACGCCGGGTCCAGTCGCCGGGGATCGCCTGCGTCTTGCGCGCGAGCGGCCCGATCAGCGGACCGTCGACCGCCGCCGCCTCGGCCAGCGTACGCCGCATCCCGGCCAGCGTCTTGTCGAGCAGGAAGCTAGGCGGGACCAAGCCCTGCTCGCGCGCGGTGCGCACCCTGCCCGTCTCGTCATCGAGCTGCTTCGCCATCGCCGCCACGCGCGCGAGATAGGCCTCGGCATCCGCCGCCGTGCGCAGCGGCTGATCGCCGTCGAGCAGCTGCGGCACGTCCAGCCACGCGCCGACATTCTGGATGACGGCATAGGGCGTGTTGCGCCAGTCGCCGATCGTCGCGACGCCGTAGGGCAGCGCCATCCCGTCCAGCGCGGTCTGGAACGCGCTCTGCGTCACGGCGATGCTGGTCAGCGTCGCCTGGTCGATCCCGTCGCGCGGCAACCGGCCGAGCGCCGCGAGCCCGTCGGTCAGGACGCGTCGCCGCGCGGCGATGCCCGCCGGCGACCGGTCGTCGAGCTGCCCCCGCAAGGCCGCATGCGCGCCCGTATCGAGCCCGAGCCCGGTCGCCTTGCCGGGATCGAGCGTCAGCAACTGCCACGCGAGCCGGTCGAGCAAGGTCGCCGCGTCGGCGGATGTCGACGAGCGGCCGGCAGTCTGTGCGGAGACGGGTGCTGCGGCGAGCGTGGCCGCGATGCCGGCAAGCGCGTCGCGGCGGCGGAACAGGGGTTGGTTCATCCGCGAAACATGGACGCGGCGTCCGCCGCGGTCAAACGCGCCGCCCTGCCATCACGGTGGACAAACACCCGCCGCCGCCTAGAGGTCGGCGCGGAAAGGGCTGAGCCACGTGACGATCGGACTGAAGGACATCGCTGCACGCGCCGGCGTCTCGATCGCGACGGTGTCGCGCGTCCTGTCGGGCAAGCCCGTCCGCCCCGCCTATCGCAGCCGGGTCGACGATGCGCTCGCCGCGCTCGACTATCGCCCCAATCTGGCGGCGCGGCGGCTGCGGTCGACGCGCGCGAGCGTGATCGGGCTGATCGTGCCCGATATCGGCAACCCCTTCTTCGTCGCCTTCGTCCAGGCGGTCGAGGGCTATGCCTGGCGCGAGGGGCTGCGCGTCATCCTGTGCAACAGCGGCGAGGATCCCGCGCGCGAACGCCATTACCTGCAATTGCTCGAGGACGAGCGCGTATCGGGCATCATCCTCGCCCCCACGCGCGCCGGCGGCGTGCCCGAGACCGCGACGCCGCTCGTGCTGGTCGATCGGGTGGAGGGGACGCCGCAGGTCGACAGCGTCCGGCTCGACAATGCCGGCGCGGCGGGCGCGCTGGTTGACGCGCTACACGTATCGGGCTGTCGGCGGATCACCGGTCTGTTCGGCGAACGCGGCAGCACCGCGGTCGACCGCCGTCGTGGCTATGCGGCCGCGCTCGACCGCCACGCGCTTCCAGCCCGGATCATCGACGTCCCGCACGACCCCGCAGCGCGCGCGGCCTGCGTGCGGACCGCGCTCGCCGACACCGCCTGCGACGCGGTGCTCGTCGGCGACACGTTCCTGATGCTCGAGGCGGCGGTCGTGTTACGCGGCCGAACCGAACCGCAGGCATCTCCCGTCCGGCTCGCAGGGTTCGACGACGCCGCCTGGTTGCGCCTGCTCGACGCCGCGCCGATCGTCGTCGAGCAGCCGGTCGACGAGATGGCGCATGCCGCGCTGGCGCTGCTCGTCGAACGGATGAGCGGTGCGCAGCGCGACGCTGTCCGGCTAGTCTTCAACGGGACGATCGTCAGCCCCGCCTGAGCTTCAGGCGGCGGCGGCGATCGCAGTGTGGCCACGCGTCGGGCGGAACCGGCCGCTGCGCAGCGCGGTCTCGATATCCTCCAGGCTCGCGCCCGCCGTCTCGGGCACGAAGAACAGCACGAACACGAACGACGCCAGATTGACCCCGGCATAGACCCACATCGTCGAGCCCAGCCCGATCGCATGGACCAGCGACAGCGCGGTCCCCGTGACGATCAGGTTGCTGCCCCACAGCATCGCCGCGTGCAGCGCGGTCGCGGGGCCGCGCATCGCCAGCGGGAACATCTCCGCGCCGAGCAGCCAGCCGCACACCTGGATGCCGCCCGAATTGAAGAGCATGAACGCCAGCAGGAAGCCGATCGTCAGCCAGCCCTGCCACCCGCCATGCGCGCCGCTGGCGAACATGATGCCGAGCCCGATCAGGCTGACGACCGATCCCGGGATCATCACCAGCATCAGCCGCCGCCGCCCGATCCGGTCGACGAACAGACAGCCGAGCAATGTCATCACCGCATAGACGATCGCGACGCCGAGGCTGGCGAGCAGCGCCGACTCCTTGCCGAACCCCACCCCCGACAGGAAGGTCGGCGCGTAGTAGATCATCATCTCCAGCCCGCCGCACTGGGTGAAGAACGCGACCCCCAGTGCCGCGATCAGCGCAGGCCGCGCCCAGGCCTGACGAATGCCGCGCCAGCCGCTATCGGCCGGATCCGCACCGGTCGTCGCATCGCGGATCTGGGTGACTTCGTGGCGGATCTCGCGGCGTGTGGTCCGGACGCGGCGCAGCACGTCGATCGCGGCGTGGATGCCGATATTCTCCGCGGCCCAGCGCGGGCTGCGCGGCATGAACGCCATCGCGACGAAGACGATCGCAGCGGGAATCGCCGCAACCGCGACCATCGTCCGCCAGCTCCAGACGTCGTGCAGGCCGAACCCGACGACGCTGGCGAGCAGGATGCCGACGCCGATCGCGACGTTGAACATCGTCACCAGATTGCCGCGACGATGCTGCGGCGCGAGTTCGGAGATGTACATCGGCACGACCTGCGTCGATCCGCCGACTGCCATGCCCAGGAACACCCGCGCGGTGATCAGCGCGCCGACGCTCGGCGCCATCGCACAGGCGATCGCGCCCAGCGTGAACAGCGCGCTCACCCCCATCACCGACAGCTTGCGCCCGATCCGTTCGGACAGCCAGCTCGTCGCCAGCGCACCGATCACCGCGCCCGCCAGGATCGCCGCGGTGACGATCTCCTGCATGCGGTGATCCAGCCCGAACTCGTCGGTGATCGACAGCAACGCCCCCGATATGATCCCCGTGTCATAGCCATAGAGCGCGCCGCATACCGCGGCGACAAACGCTGCGGTGCGCAGCACCCGGTCGCCATTGGCATAGGGTTCGGGAATTCTCGGCTCGTTGCGCGCCGTCAGGCTGCGCCGCGTCAGGGATGGGGCGATGCTGTGATCTGTCAAAACGTGGAGGACTCCGTGGTCGTTGAAAGGCTGTTCAGCGCGGGCGCAGCGCGAAGCGGCGACGCCAGGACGGCAGGCGGATCTGCTCGCGCGCCCAGGTCAGCAGGCCGGCGCCGATGATGACGGCGATGCCGGCAAAAGTCGGCAGGTCGACGCTCTGGTGAAACACGGTGTAGCTGAGCGCGACCGCCCAGATCATCTGGCTATATTGCGGCGGCGCGATCCGGCTGACCGCGACGCGTTGCGCCGCCAGCATCAGCAGCGCCTGGCCGAGGATCGCGAGCAGGCCATAACCGGCGAGCACGGCCAGATCGGCCCCGTCCGGCCAGCGGAACGCCTGCAGCCACAGCAGTGCCGCGCCGTTGATCACCAGCGGTCCGATCAGCCCCGCGCCGAGCATCGACACGCGCTTTTCGCCCGAACCACCGGCGCGAAACAGCACGATGACGATCGCACTCGACAATGCGCACAGCATCGCCGCGCCATGGCCGAGATCGAACGCGCGCAGCCCGGGACGCAGCACCATCAGCACGCCGACGAAGCCGATCGCCACCGCCGCCCAGCGCCACGCTCCGACCTGCTCCTTCAGGAACAGCATCGACAGCAACGTCACCAGCATCGGCATCAGGAAGATCAGCGCGAACGCCTCGGGCATCGGCAGGCGCGTGAAGGCGACGACGCTCGACAGGCCGCTGATCGACGATCCGATCGCGCGCGCCAGCCATAGCGAGCGTCGCGTCGCGCTGAATACGTCGAGCAGACGGTCGCCGGGCGTGCGCACGAAGGGCAAGGCCACCAGCCCGAGCAGCGCACCGGTGAACGTCACCTGGAACGGACTGAACGCGCCTTCGAGCAGCCGTACCGACGCGTCGCTGAACGCGAAGGCCGCATAAGCCAGGAAGGCCAGCGGCACGCCGCCGATGGCCGCCAGACGCGCACCATGGCTCTGAATGGTAAGATCGATGCTCAATTGCGTCTCTCGGGCTGGCGTGGACGGTGACGACTCCCCGGAGCCGCGGGCACGAGCGAACGCCGCCACCGCCCCGACTTCACCGGATGGCGGGGCGGCACACTGCTCTGTCGCTTTGCGTATCCCGCTCCTACCGACAGCAGGTGAAGGACGCAACAGAAAACGTTTTCTGTTTTAGCCCCCCCGTCGTAAGCACCCCGCTTCGATCGCGCGCAATTGCGGCTTGGCGCGGCTGACGGTACGACCGGGCGATCACCCGTGACGATGAGGATATCCTATCGCAATGAAGCTCGCCGATCTGGCCGTGCTCGCCGGCGTTTCGACCGCAACCGTGTCACGCGCCCTGGCCGGGCATTCGTCCGTCAATGCGCAGACCCGCGCACGTATCCAGGCGCTGGCGCAGGAACATGACGTCCGTCCCAACCAGCTCGCGCGCAACCTGCGGCTGAAGAGCACCGGTGCGATCGGACTCGTCCTGCCGCTCGGCCATGCCCGCACGCAGCATCTGACCGATCCATTCTTCCTGACCTTGCTCGGGCTGCTCGCCGATCTGCTGGTCGAACGCGGCTACGACATCCTGTTGTCGCGGGTCATTCCTGACGGCGACGACTGGCTCGACCGGCTGGTCGACAGCGGCCGCATCGACGGCCTGCTCCTCGTCGGCCAGTCCGACCAGGGGGCGGTGATCGAACGCGTGTCGCAACGCTATGCGCCGCTGGTCGTGTGGGGCGCGTACCGGGCGGACCAGAACCATCTGACGATCGGCTCCGACAATATCGCAGGCGGCCGACTCGCGGGCCGCCGCATGATCGACCAGGGCCGGTCGCGGCTAATGTTCGTCGGCGACCCCGCCCCGCCCGAATTCGCCGATCGCTTCGCCGGATTCGCCGCCGCCGCCGCGGAGGCGGGGCTCCCCTGCGAGCTGCTCGAAACGCCGATGACCCCGGAGGCCGTGCACGCGTCGATGGCGCAGCGGCTTGCCGCCGCGCCGCCGCCCGACGGCATCTTCGCCGCGTCCGATGTCGCCGCGATGAGTGTGCTGCGTGCGCTCGCCGAAGCCGGGATCGACGTCCCCGCCACCACCGCGGTGATCGGCTATGACGACGTCACGCTGGCCGCGCACACCTCGCCTGCGCTCACGACCATCCGCCAGGATCTCGCCGAGGGCGCTGCGCTGATGGTCGATCGCCTGATGCAGCGGATCGCGGGCCATGCGACCGGATCCGCGATCGTCACGCCCGTCCTGATCGAGCGCCAGTCCGCCTGAATCGCTCCGCCTGCGCTGATTTCAACACTTCGCAATCGATTGCATAACGAGCCTTGCAATCGATTGCGAAAAGCGTATGAGGCGATTCTGGGCTTCATAGAAAGCCACCGCGCAGGGAGGATATCATGAAAGCACGTTACGTTTTGCTCGCCGGAATCGCCGCCACGTCCTTCGCGACGGTGGCCGCAGCGCAGACCACGCCCATCCAGGACACGCCCGTTCAGGCCGCACCCGCGCCGGGCGAGCAGCCCGCCGACACCGCCGCAACGCCGGCGCCGATCGACGGCCAGGACGACATCGTCGTCACCGCGGTCGCGCGTGGCACCAACCGCCTTAACACCTCGATCACGACCAGCTCGATCGGCTCCGACGCGCTGATCCAGCTCGCGCCGCGCACCTCGGGCGAGCTGCTGCGCAACCTGCCCGGCATCCGCGTCGAAGCCTCGGGCGGTGACGGCAACGCCAACATCTCGGTCCGCGGCCTACCGGTCGCTTCGGGTGGCTCGAAGTTCCTCCAGCTCCAGGAAGACGGCCTGCCGATCCTCGAATTCGGCGACATCACCTTCGGCAATGCCGACATTTTCCTGCGCGCCGATTTCAACGTCCGCACGGTCGAGTCGGTCCGCGGCGGCTCCGCCTCGACCTTCGCGTCCAACTCGCCGGGCGGCGTGATCAACTTCATCTCGAAGACCGGCGAACAGGAAGGCGGCGCGTTCCAGCTGTCGAGCGGGCTCGACTACCGCGAATTCCGCGTCGATTTCGACCAGGGCGGCAAGCTCTCGGACAGCGTCACCTATCATGTCGGCGGCTTCTACCGGATCGGCGACGGCCAGCGCGAAGTCGGCTTCGACGGCGTCAAGGGTGGCCAGCTCAAGGCGAACATTACCAAGTCGTTCGGCAATGGCGGCTATGTCCGGCTCTACGGCAAGTATCTCGACGACCGCGCGATCGGCTACCTCCCCAACCCGGTGCGCGTCACGGGCAGCAACAGCGACCCCGATTACAGCAGCATCGCCAATTTCTCGATCAACAACGGCACGCTGCATAGCGCCAACATCCGTACCGCGCAGACGCTCGACGGCAACAACCGGCTGACCACGCGCTCGATCCGTGACGGCCAGCACCCGGTCGTCTATTCGGCGGGCCTCGAGACGCAGATCCCGCTCGCGGACGACTGGAACATCGTCGAGCGGTTCCGCTACGCCGACATTTCGGGCGGCTTCACCTCGCCCTTCCCTGCCAGCGTCGATTCGGCGCAGTCGATCGCCAACGGCATCGGCGGCGCGGGCGCACAGCTCTTCTACGCCAGCGGCGCGCAGACCGGTCAGCGCATCGCTGACCCCGCCTCGCTCAACGGCAACGGCCTGCTCGCCAACATCGTCCTGTTCGATGTCGACCTGAAGAGCCTCAACAACATCACCAACGACATCCGCCTGAACGGTTCGCTGCCGTTCGCCGGCGGGTCGCTCGCGGTCACCGGCGGCTTCTATGCCTCGCGTCAGGACATCAAGAGCGACTGGCTGTGGACCTCGTCCGTCCAGACCGTCGCGGACAATGGCCGCTCGGAACTCGTCGACGTCCGCACCGCGGCGGGCGTGCCCGTCACGCAGAACGGCGTCCCCGGCTATTCGGCGAGCTTCTTCGGCAATTGCTGCCGCCGCTCCTATGACCTCGACTACACGACCTACGCACCGTTCGCGCAGCTCGGGCTCGAGCTCGGCCGGTTCAACATCGACGGGTCGCTGCGCTACGATTTCGGTCGCGCACGCGGCAGCGTCGCCGGCTCCGATCTCGGCGCCGCGTTCGGCAGCGGCATCACGACGTTCGACATCAACGGCGACGGCGTGATCTCGGCCGCCGAGCGTCAGGTCGCGGTGATCCCCAACGCCCGCTCGCCGCTCGATTACAACTATGACTACCTGTCCTATTCGGGTGGCGTGAACTTCCGCCTGACCGACAGCACGGCGGTGTTCGGTCGCTACAGCCGCGGCGGGCGCGCCAATGCCGATCGCCTGTTGTTCGGCCCCTCGATCAACACCGCGACGGGCGGGCTGACCGACCAGGGCGCAGCGGTCGATTTCGTCCGCCAGCTCGAGGGCGGGTTCAAGTTCCGCCAGGGCGGCGTCTCGCTCTACGCCACCGGCTTCTGGGCGCGCACCGAGGAACAGAATTTCGAGGCGACGACGCAGCGCTTCTTCAACCGCGAATATGACGCCAAGGGCGTCGAGATCGAGGGCCGGATCGCACGCGGGCCGTTCTCGCTCTCGGCCGGCGGCACCTATACAGATGCCGAGATCACCCGCGACGTGCTCAACCCCGGGGTCGAGGGCAACCGTCCGCGTCGCCAGGCCAAGTTCATCTACCAAGCGACGCCACAGGTCGATTTCGACCGCGTGACGATCGGCGCGAACGTGATCGGCACCACCGACAGCTATGCGCAGGACAACAATGTCCTCAAGATGCCGGGCTATACGCAGGTCAACGCGTTCGTCTCGATCCGCCCGGCAGACAATGTGACCGTGTCGGTGAACGGCAACAACCTGTTCGACGTGAAGGGCATCACCGAAGCCGAGGAGGGTGCGATCCCGACCAACGGCATCGTCCGCGCCCGGTCGATCACCGGTCGCACGATCTCCGCCGCCGTCCGCTTCGGCTTCTGATCGGCCGACCCAGGTGCGCGTATCCTCCCCCACCGAGCGTCGCCTCGCGGCGCTCGGTCCCCGCCTGCGCCGCCAGCTCGAACGCCTGTATGGCAGTACCGGGCTGGCGATCTGGCCGCGGCTCGAGGCGATCCTTCGCGAGCGGGCTGCCGAACGCCCCGCCGCGATGGCTGCCCTCGACGAGGCGCGGCTTGCCGACCCCGACTGGTTCGTCGCGCCCGACATGCTCGGCTATTCGACGTATGTCGACCGCTTCGCCGGGACGGTCGAGGGTCTGATCGGGCATGTCGACCATCTTGAATCGCTCGGTGTCCGCTATCTCCACCTGCTCGCGCTGTTGAAGGCGCGCGAGGGCGACAGCGATGGCGGCTTCGCGGTCGCCGACTATCTGTCGGTCGAACCCCGGCTGGGGACGATGGCCGATGTCGAGCGGCTCGCCGCACGACTGCGCGAGGGGCGGATCAGCCTGTGCGTCGATCTCGCGCTCAACCATACCGCCGACGATCATGCCTGGGCGCAGGCGGCACGCGACGGCGATCCTCACTACCGCGCCTTCTACCACGTCCTCCGCGACGACGAGGCGCAGGCCTATGAGGCCGATCTGCTGCAGGTCTTCCCGACCACCGCACCGGGCAATTTCACGCATGTCCCGGCGATGGGCGGACAGGTCTGGACGACCTTCTACCCGTTCCAGTGGGACCTGAACTGGGCGAACCCGGAGGTGATGCTCGCGATCGTCGACACGATGCTCCGGCTCGCCAATCACGGGTTCGAGGCGTTCCGGCTCGATTCGATCGCGTTCCTCTGGAAGCAGCTCGGTACCGACTGCCGCAACCGGCCGCAGGCGCATTACATCGTCCGCGCACTGCGCGCCGCGCTCGACATCGTCGCCCCCGCGACCTTGCTCAAGGCCGAGGCGATCGTCCCGACCGCGCTGGTCCCGCCCTATTTCGGCGCGGACGAGGGATCGGACTGGGATGGCGGGTTCGAGCCCGAATGCCATCTCGTCTACAACAATTCGCTGATGGTCGCCGGCTGGGTCGGGCTCGCCGAGCAGTCGGCCGCGCTGCCTCACGCGATCGTCGCGGCGAGCGGCGGCCTGCCACGCGGCGCGAACTGGCTCAGCTATGCGCGCTGCCACGACGATATCGGCTGGGGCGCGGTGATCGGCGACCTTGCCGGGATCGATCCGGACCCCGTCGCGCGGCTGACCATCGCGGCGAAGTTTCTCGACGGCGCAGACGGCAGCTGGGCGCGGGGCGAACCGTTCCAGTCCGATGGCTCCGTGCTGCATGGCTCGAACGGGACGATGGCGTCGCTTGCCGGGCTCGAGGCCGCGCGGACCGATGAGGAGCGCGAGCATGCGTTTCGCCGGATCGCGCTGCTCAACGCGCTGTCGATCGCCAGCGGCGGGCTCGCCACGCTCTATATGGGCGACGAGGCCGGCCTGCTCAACGACCACAGCTATCTCTACGATCCCGATCGCGCGCATGAGGGACGCTGGCTGCACCGCCCGGTGATGGACTGGGACGCGCTCGACCGCGACGCCGCCCGGCGCATCTCCGGCGACATCAGGGCGCTCCGCGCCGCGCGCATCGCCAGCGGCGGGGCCGGCGCGCCGGCAACGATCGCCACGTCGACGCCCGCGCTGCTCGGCATCGCCTGTGGCGGCGACCGCGTCTTCCTCAACTTCTCGCCCCACGCGGTCCGGGTCGGCGATCTCGCCGGCTGGAACGACCGGGTGGCGGATACCCCCATCGGAGACGACGCCATGATCGGCCCCTGGAGCGTGCTTTGGGCAGGACCCTCGGCATGACCGCCGCCCCGCCTCTGTTCGGCTGCATCGAGGCGGGGGGCACCAAGTTCGTGCTCGGCGTCGCACGCGATCCCGATACCGTCCTGCGCACCGCACGCATCCCCACCACGACGCCCGACAAGACGCTCGCCGCCGCGCTCGAATTCTTCACCGCGGCGCAAGCCGAATGGGGCGCGGTCGACGCGCTCGGCATCGCCTCGTTCGGCCCCGTCGATCTCGACCGCTCCTCACCGGGCTGGGGCCGGATCGTCGACACGCCCAAGCCCGGCTGGAGCGGCACCGACCTGGTCGGTCCGTTCGCCCGCGCGCTCGACTGCCCGGTCGGGTTCGACACCGACGTCAACGGCGCGATCCTCGCCGAGAGCCTGTGGGGCGCCGCCACCGGCGCCGACATCGCGGTGTACGTCACCGTAGGTACCGGCATCGGCGGCGGTGCGCTGGTCGAGGAACGCCCGGTGCATGGCAGTCGCCACCCCGAAATGGGCCATATCCTCCCCCGCCGGCATCCCGACGACCGCGACTTCGCCGGCACCTGCCCGTTCCACGGCGACTGCCTCGAAGGACTGGCGAGCGGACCTGCGATCGCCGCGCGCTGGGGCGCGTCGCTGTCGGAGCTCGGCCCCGATCATCCCGCGCATGACATCGTCGCCTATTACCTCGCCCAGCTGGTCGTCGCGCAGCAGGCACTGCTGTCGCCGCGGCGGATCGTCCTTGGCGGCGGCGTGCTGGGTACGCCCGGGCTGCTCGACCGGGTTCGCGATCACGCCGCGCGGATGGCGAACGGCTATTTCGGCACCCCCGATTATGCCACCCTCATCGTCGCGCCGGGACTTGGCGACCGCGCCGGTCTGCTCGGCGCGCTGGCACTCGCACAAAGGGCGCGTCGATGACCAAACCCCGTCTGTCGTTGATCCGCCTCATCGAGATGAATCTCGGCTTTCTCGGGCTGCAATTCTCGTTCGGCCTGCAACAGGCCAATATGGCGCCGATCTACGGCTATCTCGGCGCGGACGAGGCGAGCCTGCCGCTGCTCTGGCTCGCGGGGCCGGTGACCGGGCTGCTGATTCAGCCGCTCATCGGCGCGATGAGCGACCGCACCTCGACCCGGATCGGGCGGCGGACCCCCTATTTCCTCGTCGGCGCGGTGCTGTGCAGCCTGTGCCTGCTCGCCATGCCGTACAGCCCGACTTTGTGGGTCGCGGCCAGCCTGTTGTGGGTGCTCGACGCCGCCAACAACGTGACGATGGAGCCGTACCGCGCCTATGTCGGCGATCGGCTGCCCGATGATCAGCGGGCCGCCGGGTTCCTGACCCAGTCGGCGTTCACCGGCCTCGCGCAGACCTTGTCCTATCTCGCGCCGTCGCTGCTCGTCTGGATCGGCTTCAACAAGGATGCGGTCGACGGCAACGGCATCCCCGACATCACGCGGATCGCCTTCCTGATTGGCGCGGTGCTGTCGCTCGCGACGATCCTCTGGTCGGTCCTGCGCGTACCCGAACTGCCCCTTCCCGAGGAGGAAAAGGCGCGGCTGGCGAAGGAACCGCTGACGCTCGGCGGCACGCTGCGCGACCTCAAGACCGCGCTGGTCGAGATGCCCCGGCCGATGCGCCAGCTCGCGCTCGCCATGCTGTGCCAATGGTATGCGATGTTCGCCTATTGGCAGTTCATCACCTTCGCGGTCGCACGCTCGCTGCACGGCACGGCCGATGCGAAGAGCGTCGCGTTCCGCGACACTGTGCTGACGGTCGGTCAGCTCGGCGCCTTCTACAATGCGGTCGCATTCGTCGCGGCGATCGCGCTGGTGCCGGTCGCCCGTCGCTTCGGTGCGAAGACGGCGCATGCCGGCTGCCTGCTCGCATCGGGCGTCGCGATGCTGGCGATCCCCGGCATCCGCGACGAGGCGGGGCTATTCGTCGCGATGCTCGGCATCGGCATCGGCTGGGCGAGCATGATGGGCAATCCGTACGTCATGCTGATCGACATGATCCCGCCCGAACGCAACGGCGTCTATATGGGCATCTTCAACATGTTCATCGTCATCCCGATGATCATCGAGAGCCTGACCGTCCCGCTTTTCTACCAGTCGCTGCTCGGCGGCGACCCGCGCAACATCCTGTATGTGTCGGGTGCGCTGATGGTGCTTGGCGCGGCCGCGACGCTGCGGGTGCGGATGCCCGCGACGGCGACGCGATCGGCGTCGTAACGGCGGGACCGGACGTCAGCCGACCGCGGTCGCGTGGATCGGCATCAGCGCCGCGCCGATCGTTGCGGCCGCACCCTGCAGCGTCGATACCGAGATGCGCGGCGGGACGCTGCAATGGTCGCCGATATGCATCGCGCCGAAATCGATGTGGCGGACCAGCGCGTCGAGGATCGGCGTCGGCAACGGGCTCGAGATCACGAACTCCCCCGGATCGATCCAGGCGATCCCCCAGTTGATGATCGGCCCGATCTGCCCCGCGGCGCGGCGCACCCACGCATCGACGACCGGCTCATAGCCCTGGATAACTTGGTCGAAATCCACCAGCGAGTCGATCGCGCAGCCCGCCTCGCGCAACGTCGACAACAGGTCGAGCGTCGAGGGGCGCGGCGCGCTGGTCGGGTAGAGGCAGCCGATCTCCCCCGCGCTCGCCATCGCCCCGCGCAGGATGCGCCCCTCGACGATGATCCCCGCGCCGATCCCGTGCCCGAGCAGGATGACGACCGCGGTCGAACAGCGCCGCATCAGTCCCCCGACATAATATTCGGCGAGCGCCGCCGCGTTCGCGTCGTTCTCGATCCACACCGGATGACCGATATGCTCCTCGAACAAGGCCTTCAGGTCGATCCCGCGCCACGCCGCCAGACTGTCGACCGTCGAGCGCCGCGTCCCCTCGATCGACAAGGCCGCCCCCGGTACGCCGATCCCGACGCCGAGCAGCCGCCGTCCGAGCAGCCGGTTCGCGATCGCCATCTCGTGCATCGCGGTGGTCACCCGCTGCGCGAACACGCGCGGATCGGGATCGTCGAACGGCGCGGACCGGTGCGCGATCACGCCGCCCGCATAATCGACCAGCGCCACCTCGAGCAGTCCGCGGTGGAGCATCGCCCCGACCCCGTATCCCGCCTCGGGCGAGATCTGCAGCGGGACCGCCGGGCGGCCGGGCGCGACCGGGGCCGCCCCCGGGCATTCCTCGATCAGCCCGTGCGCGAGCAGCGTCGCCGACAGCCGCGTGATCTTGGTCGCGCTCATTCCCAGGTCGGCGGCGAGGTCCTTGCGCGACCGGGCCCCCCAGGACCGCAGGATCTGCATCACGCGCCGCTCGTCGTCATCCAGCCTCAACCGCGCCATCGCCATCCGCCCACGTCCCTTCGCGGCACCGAATAGCCGATTAGTTTATTTCGTGAAATTAATTAATTTTGTCATATTCCCCGACCAACGGCTGACATATCAATCGGGTGGGAGAAACAATCATGACAAAACACGGCTTGCGTTCGGGATGTGCGCTGATCGCGCTGGGGATTGCGGCACAGACGCCGGCCTGGGCGCAGACGGCATCTTCAGCTCCTACGACCGCGACCGCTGCCGACCAGGCCAGCGACCCCGCGCAGGCTGAACCCGTCCAAGCTGAACCCGTCGCCGGCACCGACATCATCGTCACCGGCTCGGCACGCGAGCAGCGTCGCTTCGACGTCTCCTATGCGGTCAATTCGCTCAGCAACGCCGACATCCAGAAGCTCGCCCCGCTCAACTTCGCCGATCTGCTCGGCAAGCTGCCCGGCTTCGCGGTCGAGAATACCGGTGGCGAGGTCCAGAACATCATCCGGCTGCGCGGCCTGCCCAGCGACGGCGGCCTCGTCACCTTCCAGCAGGACGGGCTGCCGCTGTTTCACGAGAATGACGGCAACTTCTTCCGCGGCGACAGCCTCAACCGCTTCGACCTGATGACGCAGCGCGTCGAGGTCGTCCGCGGCGGCCCCGCCCCCGTCTATGCGAGCTATGCCGCCGCGATCGTCAACAACATCACCGTCTCGGGCACCGACACGGTGCGCGGCAAGGCGCAGCTCACGCTCGGTGACACCGGCCTCTACCGGATCGACGGCTATCAGGCCGGGCCGATCGACGACTCGACCTATTATGCGATCGGCGGTTTCCTCCGCCGCCACGACGGCTATCGCGACAACGGCTTCCCCAACGACCGCGGCGGCCAAGTCCGCGCCAACATCAAGCATGACTTCTCGAACGGGTCGCTGCGCGTGTCGGGCAATTACCTGAACGACCACAACGTCTTCTACCTGCCGATTCCAACCGCCGACCCGCGCGATCCGTCCAAGTCGCTCAACCAGTATATCGACTTCTTCAGCGGCACGATGAATTCGCCCGCTTTGCGCAACGCCACGATCCGCTACCGCGAGGCCGACGGCACGACGCGCAACGTCGGCGCCGATCTCGGCAATGGCCGCCACACGCAGTTCGGCAATGTCGGCGTTCAGTACGACGCCGATTATGACGGCTGGAAGGTCGCCGCCAAGGGCGGGGTCAGCATCGGCAAGCTCCACTTCAACGCGCTCTATTCGACCAGCAATCCGTCCGACGCCACCGCCTTTGCGGGCAGCTATCTGACCGCCGCACGCACCGCCTTCGGCGCGGGCGTCACCCGCCTCGGCTATGCGATCGCCGGCACCGACGGCGCCGAGGTCTATGACCCCAATGCGGCTTCCGGCCTGGTCGTCCCTGCCCAGTTCCGCGACGTCACGTCGAAATTCTACTCGACCCAGGGCGATCTCAGCGTCACCCGCTCGATCGCAACCGGCTTCGGCACGCACGACCTGCGCGTCGGCGTCTATGGCAGCCTGTACGGCGAAACCAACGAGGTCGCCTATCAGGACTATCTGCTCGAGGTCCGCGGCAAGCCGCGCACGCTCGACCTGATCGCCTATAACGCCGCCGGCCAGGCGCTCGGTTCGGTGACCGACAATGGCGTGCTGCGCTACACGACCACGCTCAACCGCGGCAACACCGACGCGTCGATGTATGCCTTCTACGCCAACGACACCTGGGAACTGACGCCGGGGCTGAAGATCGACGGCGGCATCCGTCACGAACGCTACAGCTTCGACGGCTATGCCTTTGCGACGACCTCGGCCAATCTCGGCGACCCGACGACGCTCGCCGACAATGCCGTGCGCGCCTTTACCGGCCAGATCATCCGCTCCTCGCTCGCGCCCGACATCACCAACTGGACCGCGGGCATCAACTACGACGTCACCCGCCATCTCGGCGCCTATGCGCGTGCCTCGCATCTCGAAACCCCGCCCTCGACCCAGGTCACCTATCAGATCAACCCGACGATCCTGACGCCCAAGGCCAACCAGTATGAGGTCGGGCTGAAGGCGGCGTTCGGCCGATCCTATCTCTACGTCATCGGCTTCTACACGCGCTACGACCCGCTCAACGCCTCGTTCGTCGCGCTCGACCCGGTCACCGGCCGCAACGACCAGTCGGTCCCGTTCGTCGGCAAGGCGGACATCAAGGGGATCGAGATCGACGGCAATCTCGCACTGCCCTACGGCTTTGCGATCACCGGCGCGCTCACGGTCAGCGATCCGAAGTACAAGAGCCTCGTCAACGCGAACGGCGCCAGCGCGGGCGATGTCGAGGGCAACCAGCTCGTCCGCGAACCCAAGGTCTATGGCAATATCCGCCCCTCGGTCGATTTCGACATCGCGGGCAATGCGGTCCAGCTCTATGGTCGCTACGAATATGTCGGGAAACGCTATGTCGATTTCTTCAACAACACCGCGCTGCCCGCCTATGGGACGGTCGGCGCGGGCATCACGCTGACGCGCGACACGTGGCAGATGCAGGTCGTCGGCGACAACATCTTCAACGCCAAGGGCCTGACCGAGGGCAATACGCGCACCGACCAGCTCAGCGGCCAGGGCACCGCCGACGCGATCTACGGCCGCCCGATCTTCGGCCGCAACGTCCGCCTCGTGGTCAGCAAGTCCTGGTGACCGGCCTGCGGATGATCCTCGCGGTGGCGCTGGCGGGCAGCGCATCGGTACCGCTCGGCGCGCAGGGACCGGCGCCGGCGGCAACCGGGCAGGTCGGGGCGGTCGGGCAATCCCCCGACGCCCCGATCGACGGACTCTCGCAGCGCCTGTTTCCCCGGCTCGTCGCGTTGCGCACGACGCCGGGCTGGGCACAGGCACTCGACCGCGACCCGGCGATGCGCACGCTGCAGGGTGCGCGCACGGCGCGGCGCGCGGCGTGCGGCACCACCGCCGCCTGCACGATCGAGGCGGCGATCTGGACGGCCGAGGACCGCGCCGCGCTCGTCGCGATCCTCGACCGGCTCGCGGGCAAGCGCGGGCTGCCGCCGCTCGCGGCGAACGCGGACCTCGCACCGGTCGCGGCGATCGATGCCGAGCTCGACGGGCTGAACGCGGTGCTGCGCGTCTATGGGCTCGGCCATCCGTCACGCTATCCCGCGATCGACGGCCCCGTCTTTACCCCCGCGGTCCCGTATTTCGCCGACGGCGTCGCGGTCGGGATCGAGTTCGCCCGCGCCGCCTCGGGCGCCGCACCCGACACGCTCGACGGCAGCGTCGCGCTGGCGCTCGCGCTGCTCGATGGCAACGACGCGACCGCGGCAACGCTGTTCGAACCGCTCGACGACCGCGAGAATGCCGGCGCGCGCGCCGCGGCCGCCCGCACCGACTGGGCCGCCTTCCGCTATACCGCGCTGATCGTGCCCGGCGTCGGGCCGGAGGACAGCGCCACACGGCTCAGCCCACGCAGCAAGCTCCACGCGCTGCTCGCCGCGCAACGCTTTCGCCAGGGGCTCGCCCCGTTCATCCTCGTCTCGGGCAGCGCGGTCCACCCGCGCGGCACGCGCTTCGTCGAAGCCGTCGAGATCCGCCGCGCGCTGATCGAGCGCTACGCAATTCCCGCCGATCGCATCATCCTCGAACCCTATGCGCGGCACACGACGACCAATCTGCGCAACGCCACGCGGCGGATGGTCGCGCTCGGCATCCCGCTCGACCGGCCGACGCTGATCGTCACCGACGCGCAGCAGAGCGCCTATATCGAAAGCCCGACCTTCATCACGCGCAACACCGCCGAGCTCGGCTACATGCCCGGCACGATCGGCCGGCGGCTATCCGTCTACGACCTCGAATTCCGCCCGTCGCGCCAGTCGCTCCGCCAGGATCCCCGCGATCCGCTCGACCCATGACCAATGTCCTTCAGCGGTCAGACCCCGCAAACACAAACGCCCCAACCCCACCACCAACCCCCACCCCGGCGAAGGCCGGGGCCCAGTTGGGGAACGACACTGATCGGGGACAACGCACGTGCCTCCCCGCCATCCCGACCCCGTTCAGGCCGTCACGGTCGAGACGCATCCTCACCCATCCGCTCGTCCTGACCATGCTGCTAGTTCCGGCCGCCGCATCCGCCCAGGACACCCCCGCCGATCTCGTCGACCCCTTCGTCGGAACACTCGCCGATTTCGGCCAGCTCACCCCCGCCGCGGTCGCGCCGTTCGGCATGGTCCAGCTCGGCCCCGACACCAGCCCCGCCAACCATGCCGGCTATGATCACGCGGCCACCACGTTGCTCGGCTTCTCGCACACGCGCGGCGTCGGCGTCGGCTGCGGCGGTGCAGGCGGCGACCTGATGATCGCGCTACGCTATGCCGGCGGCGATGCTGCTCCCGCACAGGTCGACAAGACCAGCGAACGCGCCCGCGCCGGTACCTACAGCGTCCGCTACGACGCCGGCATCCTTGCCGAGACGACCGCGACGCGCGGCGGCGGCGTGCTGCGCTTCACCGTACCGCGTGCAGGCACACTCGACCTGCGGATCGACCCGCGGCGCAGCTATGCCAAACGGCTCTCGGCGAATTGGGCACGCCTCGACAGCGACGATTTGCGTGCCGATCTCGTCGCGGGCACCGTCTGCGACCAGGGCGCCTATCGGCTCCACACCGCCAGCCGGATCCGGATCAACGGTCGCCTCGTGCATCGCCGGCTGAGTGTGGGCACCGGCGATCTGGCGACGCTCCGCCTCGTCGCCCGGGCGGGGGACCGGATCGAGATTCGCACCGGCCTGTCGAGCGTCGACGGCGGCGGCGCGGCGCTGACCCGCGACACCGAACTCGGCGACCGGCCGTTCGCGACCATCGCCGCGGCAACCCGGTCCGACTGGAACCGCGTGCTCGGACGGGTCGTGCCGACCGGGCCGCGCGAACGCCGCGCGCTGTTCTACACCTCGCTCTACCGCGTCATGCAGACCCCGGTCGCGATCGACGATCCGGACGGCCGTCACCGCGACAAGACCGGCCGCATCGCGGCCTCCCCCAAGGGCACGACACGCTATGCCAGCTGGTCGCTCTGGGACAATTACCGCACGCAGATGCCACTGCTGGCGCTGCTCCAGCCCGACCGCAGCGCCGACATCGCCGCCTCGCTGGTCGCGCTCTATGCCGGCGGCAAGCCGCAATGGTCGACCCGCAACGAACCCTTCCTGACGGTGCGCACCGAACATGCCGGGATCGCGCTGCTCGATATGCATCGCAAGGGGATCGCGTTCGACACGGACGCGGCGCTCGCCGGGATGGTCGCGGACAGCGCCACGCTCAAGCGCGGCACCCCCGACGAACAGATTGAGGCCGCCTATGACGACTGGGCGACCGCCGAACTCGCACGCGATCTCGGCCGCACCGATCTCGCGGCGCGCTTCACCGCCAAGGCGCTGTCCTACCGCCCAATGTGGCGCTCGGTGTTCCAGTCGCCCGGCGCGGACGGCGACGTCGTCAAGGCGCGCGGGCTCTATCAGGGCACGCTGTGGCAATATCGCTGGGCGCCGGTCTTCGATCTCGGCTGGATCACCCAGACGGTCGGGCGCGCGCGGCTGCTGGGCGAACTCCAGACCTTCTTCGGGCAGGGCCTGTTCAACATGACGAACGAGCCCGACATCCACGTCCCCTGGATGTTCGCCGCGCTGGGCGAGCCCCGGCCGACCGCGGATCTCGTCCGGACGATCCTGACCTGGCCGATCGCGCATCCCTATACCAACAGCGGCAAGCTGGCGGTGCCGTTCGTTGGGCCCAGCTTCGCGCTGGCGCCGCAGGGATTCGCCGACGGGATGGACGATGACGCGGGCGGCATGACCGCCTGGTACGTCTTCGCATCGCTCGGGCTCTATCCGCTCGTGCCGGGAGAGCCCTGGTACGTCCCGACGACGCCCGCGTTCGAACGGGTCCGTCTCGATCTCGGCAAGGGGCGCGTGCTGCTGATCCGCCGCGACGGCCCAGCGGATGGCGTGGTGCAACGGGTGACCCTGGACGGACGCGCGCTGTCCACGACGCGGATCGACCATGCCGATCTGATGCGCGGCGGTACGCTGGTCGTCACCACACAGACGCCGCCCACGCAAAATGTCCCGCAACTGCAAGACAGCCGCGCTAGGGTCGCGGTCGATGGCATGCTCCACCCCCGATAACGCTGCCGCCGCGCCGCCTGCCACGGCGCGGATGCTCGGCTATGCGAGCGGGAATTTCGGCAAGAACGTGCTCGCGTCGACGATGGACGTCTTCCTGATGTTCACGCTGACCGAATATTGGGGGATATCGCCGCTCGCCGCCGGGCTGATCGTGATGCTCGGGCTGGTCTGGGATGGGCTGTGCAACCCGCTGCTCGGCCGCCTGCTCGACCGCGCCACCGACCGCGCGGGGCTCTACCGCCGCCTGCTCGTCATCGCCGCCCCCGTCGTCACCATCCCCTTCACCATCCTCTTCCTCCTCCCGACGCCCCAGCCATCCCTCATAATTCCCTGGGCGATCAGTCTCGTACTGGTTTTCCGCACCGCCTATGCGACCTGCGATGTCGCGCATAATGCGCTGATGATGCGGATGACCGGACCGCGTGGTGCCGCGACGATGCTGTCGGCCTTGCGGTACATGTTCAGCTGCCTCGGCGCGCTGGCGGTCGCCGGGTCCGCCTCCGCCTTTGTCGACCCCGCGCTCGCAGGGGGGCATCGCCTCATCGCCACGACGGCCTGCGCCGCCCTCGCCTATGTCGCGACGCTGTGGCTGGCCGCCGCATCGGGGCCCGCCGCCACCGAGCCGCCGCCGCGAACACCGGCCAGGCCGCAAACCGCGCTCCGCGTCTGGATCCTCGGCAATCGTCCGTTCTGTGCGTTGCTGGTGTTCGGTTTCGCGCAGGCGCTGACGCTGCCGGTCTTTGCGCGATCCTTCGCCTATATCGGCAAGGGGGTGATCCACGACCCCGACTGGACCGCACGCGCGCTCACGACGCTTGCGCTGTCACAACTCGTCATGCTGCCGGTCTGGGTCGGGGCGAGCCGGCGTGCCAGCCAGCGCGGCATGCTGGCGGTCGCGCTGATCCTCGTCGCGGTCGGATCGGCGGTGTTCGCGATGGGACCGCGCGGCATGATGGCGGGGATCGCGCTGTTCGGCGCGGGCAATGCCGGCGTGCAGATGATGATCTGGGCGCTGCTCGCCGACGCGATCGATCACGGCGAGCGCCGGACCGGGGTCCGGCTCGAGGCGGTGCCGGTCGCGTTGCTGCTCCTGACGCTGAAGCTGGGTGGCGGGATCGGCGGTGCGCTGTTCGGTCAGGGCCTCACCCTGGCCGGCTGGACCGGCACCGCCCCGCTCGGCGAGACCGGCGGCGGACAACTGCTGGCCATGGCGTGGGCGATGCCGGTGGCGGGGGCGGTCATCGGCATCGCGGTGGTTGTCTTGCAGTCCCACACCGGTGCGGGACGTTCCGCCGTCCCCGCAACACGCAGCCTGCCCAACAGCGTGAGCAGATCGAGCGTCAGATAGCGGGCGGCCGCATTGTCATACATCGCCCGGCACGTCGCGATATCGAACCATGCCGCGCATTTCGCGGTCGCTATCTCCGGCGCATCCCCGCGCTCTCCGACGCCTTTCCGGGGGCCGCTCCTTACAGTTGCTGAAACAAAGTGTTGGACGGCGGATACTGTGAAGAATAATAGACAGTGTACAGCCTGGTATGCGGACCCGGCGCTTGGTCGAGAGGAGCAGGATTATGAAATCAGCATCCACGATTCGGTTTGGACATGTCGCACTTTGCGTCGCGCTCTCGGCGACGGCGCTCTCAGCCTGCTCGAAAAAGGCGGCTGAGGAGCCCACCGCGGGCGAAACCGCTGCCGCCGCGCCGGAGGCCGCGACCACAAACGCTGCGGCTCCGGCTGAGACTGCCGCGCCGGCGGCGACCGCATCCGCCGCCGCTCCGGCTCCTGATAATGTCGATACGCTCAGCGGCGTCAAATTCGCCGGCTATACGGGCGATGCCGCCAAGGGGAAGACCGCCTTCATCACCTGCCAGACCTGTCACGCGGTCGAGGCCGGCGTGAACAAGATCGGCCCGTCGCTGCACGAAGTGGTCGGCCGCGCCGCGGGAACGGTCGCCGGCTACACCTATTCCGCCGCCAACAAGAATAGCGGGATCACCTGGACCCCCGAAAAGCTGTTCCAGTATCTCGAAAAGCCGCAGCGCGTCGTCCCGGGTACCAAGATGGCGTTCCCGGGCATCCCCGATCCGCAGAAACGCGCCGACGTGATCGCCTATCTGCAAGCCGGCGGCTGAGCCGAACGGCCGCCCCTGCCCCACCGGTCCCGCTCCTGCCTGTTGCCGGACCGGGCGGGATCGGTCGCAGCTTCGCTTGACCGCATGACCATGGCCCGGTCGCCGCAGAGCAGGGTGTGAAACGCCAAGCCCGGTCCTCCACCCTGGCATGATCGACATTCAGCCTCGCGCCGTCCTTGCCAGATCGGCGAGATGGACCGGGAGCGACATGATGAGCGGCACCGCGACCCAAGGCCAGTCGAGCCCAGTCAGCGCGGCGCGCAGCGCGACCAGCATCAGCATGCCTGGCGCCAGCCGGAGCGCCGCGGTCGCCATGCTCCACCCCTGCCGTCGCAGCCAGAGAAGTTCGAGGGCGATCACCCCCAGCACGATGTCGACCGCGTGCCCGCTGGCGAACAGCCAGGTCAGGAAAAGGGTCCGTTGAGCTGGACGATCGCCAGATTGAGGTAACCCGCGAACCCCACCCACAGCAGATAGGGCAGCAACAACGCTGCCGCAGACCGCGAATGCCGGGCCAGGACGGCGATGAGCAACAGTATCGACAGCCAGAGCACGACCATCTCCGCGAACGCCCAGTCGGGCCGCTGCAGGCGGAAAAAGACCAGGCTCCACAGGATGTTAAGAAACCCGTTGCCCGCAAACAGGCCGAGCAGCCATTCGCGCTCGCGCCACCCCGCAACAGCCCGCCACCCCGTCACGCCCGCCAGGGCCGTGCAGCTGTAGATCGCGGTCCAGGCCAGCCCATAGGCGGCGTCGGGCGGTGCCCAATGCGGCTTGAGCAGACTGGCATACCAGGATCCGGTGTCGATGATCGTCGCGCCCACCAGCGCCACCAATGTCGCGAGCAATGCCGCGATGCACACCGGAAAGATCCAGACCCTATCCATCGTGCATCAGCTCGCGGTCTGCAGCAGATGCTGCATGTCCTTGACGAAGATCCGTGCATAGGCGAGCGGCCGCGCATAGATCAGCCGCTTGTTCATATAGGCGTGCCAGGTCAGATGCTGGACGTCGCGGTCGGCGCACATCGCCACGAAGCGTTCGCGTCGGCGATCGTCGCGGTACCAGAAATGCTGCATGATCGCGAGGATGCGGAACACCAGCCCATGCGCGCGCATGAACCGCCGCCGCGCCGCGCCGAGCGCCTTGGGGTCTCCGCTGGCGAGGAAGGTATCGACCGCCTCCGCGGCGAACCGCGCGGACAGCATCGCGTAATAAAGCCCCTCGCCCGAGGCCGGCGCGACCGCCCCCGCGGCATCGCCGATTACCAGCACGTCGCGGCCATTATCCCATCGCCGCAACGGGCGGAGCGGGATTGGCGCGCCCTCGCGACGCAGCGTCACGCACGTTTCGAGCCCGAGCCGCACGCGCAACCGGCTGGTCGCGTCACGCAAACCATGCCCCTTGTGCGCGCTGCCGACGCCGATGCTCGCGGTGTCGCCGTGCGGGAACAGCCAGCCGTAGAAATCGGGCGAAAATTCGGCCTGATAGAAGACGTCGCACCGGGTGCGGTCGAACGCCGCGGTGCCGGGTTGCGGCGTACGGATCACCTCGTGATAGGCGAAGACGCACGGGTTGCGCACCGCATCGTCGAACACCGCCTCGGCGACGCGCGACCGGGCGCCGTCCGCACCGATCACGCACCGCGCGCGGACGCGATGATCGCCCTCGCCATCGGTATAGCGGACCTGTGCGCCACCATCGCCGTCGCGGACGATCGCCTCGAACCGCCCGGTGCGCCGCTCAGCGCCCTGTTTGGCAGCGCGGTCGCGCAGCCACTCGTCGAACGTGTCGCGGTCGACCATGCCGACATAGCCGCCCGCGCCGCTCGGATCGACCGGCATGTCGACCGCACGCCGCGACGGCGCGATCATCCGCGCGGTTCGCGCCCGCCCGACGATCAGATGATCGGGAATCGCGAAATCACGGATCAGCCGCGGCGGGATGGCGCCGCCGCACGGCTTGATCCGGCCCGCGCGATCGAGCAGCAGCACCGATCGCCCCGCCTGCGCCAGTTCGGCAGCGGCGGTCGCCCCGGCCGGACCGCCGCCGACGACGACGCAGTCATAGGTCGTCATGCCGCCGCCGCGCGCGCGCGCGACTGGCGTCATGTCCTGCCGGCGACCAGGCCTGCGCATCGCCAGCGCTGCGGCAACGACGAAGACCAGCGCCTCGGCCAGGAAGACCAGGGTGAAGACGATGGCGGGCGAGTCGATCCGGGTCCGCCCGAGATCGACGCCCGTCGCACCGAGCAACCCGCCAAGCCCGAAGGCGATCGCCTGCGCCGCGCCCCACACGCCCATGCGGAGTCCCGCCTGCTCCCGCCCCTCTGCCTGCCCGCGTCCCGCCAGCGCGATCATCGCGCCGATCGCCGCGACCGCGAAGACGCCATTGGCCAGGCCGAGCAGCGCGACATTGGCGGTCAGCGGCCAGCCCGGCCCGACCCGCGCCGCCAGCGCGAGCCCGGCCAGCGCCGCCGCCGACCCGAGACACCCGCCACCGATCCACCAGCGCAGCCCGCGCGTCTCCGCGCCTTCACCCCGCCCGCCGCCAAACGCCCCGCCGCCGACCCCCGCGACGATCATCCCGACGAGCACACCCCCGTGCTGCACCCCGGACAGCTGCGTCGAGGCCCCCGGCGCGAGCCCGAACACCAGCCCGGCGAACGGCTCGAGGATCAGATCCTGCATCGCATAGGCCAGCATCGAGACGAAGACGAAGAGCGTGAAGCGGCGCGCCTCGCCATCGTCCCAGATCGTCCGCAACGCCGCCGTCAGCGTAGCCGATCGCTCCCCCCGCCGGGACGCGTCGACCGGCGTGGCGAGCGCCCTGAACCGTGCAGCCCCCTCGACACCGAGAAGCGCCACCACGGCCAGCGCGAATGCACACGCCGCGACGCCGGCCGCGACCTGGGTCAGCCGCGCTGCGGAAAAGGGTTCGAGCAGCGCACCGGCTATCCCCGCCGTCACCGCGATCCCCGCGACCATCATGATCCAGGTGATCGCCGCCGCCGCCGCGCGCCGCTCGGGCGCGACTCGGGTCGCGAGCAATGCCAGCAGCGAGGTGCCCGCCGCGCCCACGCCCATGCCGATCATCGCAAACGCGGCAATCGCCAGCGCCAGCCCCCCGGGCGCGCGTGCGGCGAGCAGCGGCAGCGCACCGACCGCGAGCAAGGCGCCAAGCGCGAGCACCGCCATGCCCCCTATGATCCAGGGTGTCCGCCGCGCGCCGCGATCCGAACCATGCCCCCAGACCGGTCGCGACAGCTGGACCGCATAATGCCAGGCGACCAGACCGGCGGGGAGCGCCGCGGGCAGCGCATATTCGACCACCATCACGCGGTTCAGCAGCGAGGTCGCCAGCATCACGATCGCGCCGATCGCGCTCTGCACCAGCCCGAGCCGCACGATACCGAGCCAGCCGAGCGGGACCACGCTCACAACCCCGCCACCCCGCCGAGCCCGAACGCCGACGCCAGCATCCCGAGGACATAGAGCGTCGTGCCGGTCGCGTTATACCACGGCGTATTCTTGAGCGGATCGCGCAGCAGCCGCACCATCAGCGCCAATTGACCCGCCAGCAGAGACCCGACCAGCAGCGCGATCAGCCCGTGCCCCCACAACGCCAGCAGGCCGATTACCGCGACCTGCGGGACCGCCATGACGATACAGGCCAGCCGGGCGGCACGATTCACGCCCAGCACGACCGGCAGCGAGCGCAACCCCATCATCCTATCGCCCTCGACTGCCTTGAAATCGTTGAGCGTCATGATGCCATGTGCGCCGGCGGTGTAGAGGCCGAGAATGACCAGCACCGCAGCATCGGGCCAGCCGCCGGTCATCGCCGCCGCGCCGGTAAACCAGGTCAGCCCCTCATAGGTCAGCGCGACCACCGCGGGCCCCCAGATCCCGCTCGCCTTGAACCGGAATGGCGGCGCGCTATAGGCCCATGCGCAGGCCAGCGCGACGCCGGTCGCCGCGAACACCAGCGGCCCCATCGCCGCCCCGACCGCCGCCGAGATCAGGCTGCCCGCGATCGCGATCCACAAGCCCCAACTGCCGGCGATCCGCCCTGACGGGATCGGCCGCAGCGGCTCGTTGATCGCATCGACATGGCGGTCGAACCAGTCATTGGCCGCCTGGCTCGTCCCACAGACCAGCGGCCCCGTCAGCAGGACACCCCCGACAAGAAACGGCCAGCGATCGCCCAGCGGAACGCCCGACGACACGACCCCGCACAGGAACGCCCAGATCGGTGGAAACCAGGTGACCGGCTTGAGCAGTTCCAGCACGTCGCGAGCCGCGGGCGGCGGCATCGCGACACGGGAAGCGGACAGGCGATCCATGCCAAGAAGCTAGGATCAGACACCCTCATCTGTCAACATATGTTGACACCAGTGCCGCTGACACTCGCGCGTTCAGCCGTCACCCGACACGAGATTGCCGAGGCCATGGCGGTGCAGCTTCGAATAGAGGCTTTGCCGGCTCACGCCGAGCACTTCCGCCGCGGATGCGCGGTTGTCCGACGTATAGGCCAGCGCCGCCTCGATGCAGAGCCGCTCGATCAGATCGGTACTCTCGCGCACGATCTCTTTCAGCGACATCCGGCCGACCAGCTCGGTCAGCTGCTCGACCGATCGCGGCGTGTCGTGTGCGACCAGCGGCACTTGGCGAAGGCGACGTCCGACATGGCGGATCGTGAAGCCGAAACACTCGCTGCCACCCATTGGCGCGACCACGCCGGACACCTCGATCTCGGCCTGCGCACCTGCCGCGCCGCGCAGGATCGTCGCGACGTTGCGGACCGAGCCATGTTCACGTAGCTGCGCGACGATCAGCTCGAGATCGATGCCCGGCCGACCCAGCCACGCGCCCAGCCGCGCGCCGATCAGCCGCTCGATCGACGGCATTTCGGTCAGCTCGACAAAGGCGGCGTTCGCGGTCAGCACCACCAAGTCGCGATCGACCAGCACGAACGAATCGGGCATGCGCTCGACCACGTCGCCAAGCGTCGCCTCGTGCCGCCGCGCACCGACGACCGGCTCGACCGCCTCGATCCGAACGATCAGCGACGGGCTGCGCGCCTGACGGAACAGCTTCGCATCGATCCGCACGTCGACCGCGCGATCGTTCAGCCGCAGCGCAACCGGTGCGACATCGTCCGCCGCCTCCGCCGCGCCGAGATGCGCGACCAGGTCGTCGCGATCATGCGGGTCGACGATCGTGCTGACCGGTGCCCCGACCAGCGTATCGGCGGCGGCATCGAGCAGCCGCAGCGCCGCCGGATTCGCCTCGCGGATACGGCGCGACCCGGCATCGACGACCAGGATCGCATCGGACGCCATGTCGAACAGCATCCGGTACCGCGTCTCGGCCTGGCGCAGGCGGATATAGTCGCGCTCCAGCGCCTGTTGCGTCTGCAGCAGCCGCTGCTGCGTCGCCGCCGCGCCGCGCAGGTCGCGACCGATCGCGACGAGCCGATCGGGAGTGCCGAGCGACATCACCAGATAGCGGACCGGTACGTCGCCACCCGCCGCGGGATGCGTCACCTGTCGCCAGCGCGCGGGTTCGGGGCGGCCCGCCGCCGCGAGCATCTCCGCCGCCTTGGGACGGCTTTCGACCGTCATCGTGTCCATCCAGCGTTCGCCGACCCAGCCGGCAAAGCCGTGATTGGCAAGATCACCCTGCGACACCGCGACGTCGAGGATCTGCCCATCGGCGGCAAGGATGAAGGCGACGTCGCCGACGGCCGCGAGCAGCGAGGCGGCCACGCGCGCGCTCAGGGCCCCGGGCGCGGCGTCGGGGCGGGCGAAGGCCAGATGCGGGGAAGAGGCGATAGTCTTGTCCATCGACGAGCGTCGCGCTCCAATCTGCAGCAATCAATTACACGCCGTGGTCCCCCATGCGCTTTCGCGGAGAAGATCGCCGGCCATTTTCAGCGCGAGTTTCGCATCGGACGCGGTACCATCGGCGCCGACTTTGGTGGCGAGATCCGGGTCTGCATTGAAAATCGCACCGCCGACCATGATGCAGACACGAGGATTTCGCGAAACCCTTCGCAACGCAGCAATGATCGAAGCAAGTCCGGCGATATGGCAGTCGCAACTGATCGTCAATCCGATGATATCGAACCAATCCGCCGTCGCGGCATCCAGCAACACGGGCGTTTCCGCGTCGTTGATCCGGTCCGTCAGCCAGCCGCCATGCCGAAAGACCTCGTCGAGGACGATCGTCCCGAAGCTGTGATGATCGCCCTGCAGCGACGCGAATAATGCTCGATGCCGGTCGCCCGGATCTGTCCGGATGTTCGGCATGCGACCGGCAATCTCGTGCACGACTTCCTGCAGCCGCCACAACCCCATCGTCACATCGACGAAATCGCAGCGATCATCATCCCAATATTCACCGAGCAGGCGCGCGGCGGGTGCGAGCAGATCGACCATGACCGTCTCGACCGAGACACCGCGGTCGAGGATCATCTCGATATGCGCAAGCAGGCGGTCGGCATCGACCTGCATCACCAGCGGCGCGAAGATGCCCACCTCGACGCTGTCGATCGGGCCATCCGTCCCGATCTCGGCGGAGGGCATCGCCGTACTGGCATGCGCCGCCATCAGCCGCGGAATGATCTCGCATTCGATCAGCGCCGACAAAGGGCGATCATAGTCCCCGTCATCGCGACGCGGCCCCGGACCAAGATCTCGGCGGCCATCGCTCCAGTCCCGACGTGCAAACGACCCGGTGCTCCACCGGAAACCGCGCGAATAGTGAGTAACCGCTGCCATTACCGGCTCTCCCCAGCCTGGTCGACACGCCAACAACTACAGACCGGGACCTGCATTTGGCAGATTAGCGGCGACTCGCAGCATATCCCACTTGCAATTGACTGACAACCGGACGATTTTGCTGCACCGCACAACCTGTTCTAGATTATGGACGTCCAAATAACTTGACACTTTTTGAGGGGCGGGCGTAAGGTCCGATCCGAACTAGGGCAGGCGGGGCGCGATGCGAGCGAACGACCTTTCTCCGGCAGATCGGCAGGGCGGCACGGCCGTCCCGGGCGCCCGCCGGGCAGCCGCCCCGCTCTACACGCCGGACCAGCGCGAGCGCCGCGACTCGTCGGCCTGGACGCTGGTCCAGGGGGTGCTCGCCCCGATCCAGTTCCTGATCTTCCTCGTCAGCCTGACGCTGGTCCTGCGCTATCTCGCGACGGGCGACGGTGTGGTCGCCGCGACGATATCAATCATGGTCAAGACGGGCGCGCTCTACGCGATCATGATCACCGGCGCGATCTGGGAGAAGCAGGTGTTCGGCCAATGGCTGTTCGCCCCCGCCTTCTTCTGGGAGGACGTGGTGAGCATGCTCGTGCTCGCGCTGCACACCGCCTATCTCGTCGCGCTCGCCCGCGACTTCGGCAGCGAGGCGGGACGCATGTGGCTCGCGCTCGCGGCCTATGCGAGCTACGTGATCAATGCCGCGCAGTTCCTGATCAAGCTGCGGGCCGCGCGGTTGCAGCGCGCACCGGCGAGCCTGGTCGCGTCATGACCGCCCCGCTTTCCACCCCCCTGCCAACCGCCCCCCTGGCAACCGCGCAGCATTTCAGCCGGACCGGATGCGATGCCACGCCCGTGCTGCGCGAGCGCGGCCAGCGCGAGGTGTTCTGCGGTCTCACCGGGATCATCTGGCTGCATCGCAAGATCCAGGACGCGTTCTTCCTCGTCGTCGGCTCGCGGACCTGCGCGCATCTGCTGCAATCGGCGGCGGGCGTGATGGTGTTTGCCGAGCCGCGCTTCGCCACCGCGATCATCGAGGAGCGCGACCTCGCGGGGATGGCGGACTGCAATGACGAGCTCGACCGCATCGTCGACCAGATGCTGCTGCGCCGGCCCGACATAAAGCTGCTGTTCCTCGTCGGCTCCTGCCCGTCGGAGGTGATCAAGCTCGACCTGTCGCGCGCCGCGGCCCGGCTGTCGGTCAAGCATGGCGGGACGACCCGGATCCTCAATTATTCGGGCAGCGGGATCGAAACGACCTTCACCGAGGGGGAGGATGCCTGCCTCGCGGCGCTGGTCCCCGGCCTCGCCGCTGACGCATCCCCCGCGCCGAGCCTGATGATCGTCGGCGCGCTGCCCGATGTCGTCGAGGACCAGTTCCTCCGGCTGTTCGACGCGCTCGGCATCGGCCCGGTCCACAGCCTGCCCGCACGGCGCGCAGGAGGGATGCCGCCGGTCGGGCCCAATACGCGCTTCCTGCTCGCCCAGCCATTTCTCGGGGAGACGGCGCGCGCGCTCGAGGATCGCGGCGCGACCCGACTCGACGCGCTGTTCCCGTTCGGGGCCGAGGGCACGACCGACTGGCTGCACGCCGCCGCCCAGGCGTTCGGCATCGACGCGATGCAGTTCCGGCGCACGATCGCGCCCGGCCGCGAACGCGCCAAGCGCGCGCTCGCGCATGCACGTCCGCTACTCGAGGGACGGCGGATCAGCTTCCTCCCCGATTCCCAGCTCGAAATCCCGCTCGCGCGCTTTCTCGCGACCGAGCTCGGCATGGTCCCGGTCGAGGTCGGCACGCCCTATCTTCACCGCCGCCACCTTGCCCGCGAACTCGCGCTGCTCCCCGCCGCGACGCGGCTGAGCGAGGGGCAGGATGTCGATCGTCAGCTCGACCGCGTCCGCGCGGACCGCCCCCACCTCACTGTCTGCGGCCTCGGTCTCGCCAACCCGCTCGAGGCGGAGGGTCTGACGACGAAATGGGCGATCGAGCTCGTCTTCTCGCCCGTCCACGGCTTCGACCAGGCGGGCGACCTCGCCGACCTCTTCGCGCGACCGCTGCGGCGGCGCGACCTGCTGAGGGTGTGATGCAGCTGACCGTCTGGACCTATGAGGGACCACCCCATGTCGGCGCGATGCGGATCGCGACCGCGATGGAGGACGTGCATTATGTCCTCCATGCGCCGCAGGGCGACACCTATGCCGACCTGCTGTTCACGATGATCGAGCGGCGCGGCAAGCGCCCGCCGGTCACCTACACGACCTTCCAGGCGCGCGATCTCGGCAAGGATACCGCTGCGCTGTTCCAGACCGCGGCGCGCGATGCCTATGCGCGCTTCACGCCGGGCGCGATGCTGGTCGGCGCCTCGTGCACCGCCGAACTGATCCAGGACGACCCCGCCGGGCTGGTCGCGGCGATGGACCTGCCCTGCCCGGTCGTGGCGCTCGAGCTGCCCAGCTATCAACGCAGGGAGAATTGGGGCGCGGCGGAGACCTTCTACCAGCTCGTCCGGACCCTCGCGGCCAGCCCCGCGCCGAACCGGGCAAACGCGCGCCCGACGGCCAACATCCTCGGGCCGACCGCGCTCGGCTTCCGGCACCGCGACGACGTGATCGAAGTCCGCCGCATCCTCGACGCGCTGGGGATCGCGGTGAACGTCGTGGCGCCGCTAGGCGCGACCACCGCGGACATTGCCCGGCTGCCCGACGCTGATTTCAACATCTGCCTCTATCCCGAGATCGCCGACACCGCCTGCCGCTGGCTCGCGCGCGAACATGGCCAGCCCGTCGTCACCACCGTGCCGATCGGCCACGGCGCGACACGCGACTTCATCGCAGAGCTGGCGGCGCTGACCGGGATCGATCCGACGGGCGCGTGCGACCTTGGCCACCTGCCCTGGTGGAGCCGCTCCGTCGACTCGACCTATCTGACAGGCAAGCGCGTCTTCATCTTCGGCGATGCGACGCATGCGATCGCCGCCGCCCGCGTCGCGCGCGATGAACTGGGGTTCGAGGTCGTCGGGCTCGGCTGCTACAACCGCGAATTCGCGCGCGACCTCCGCGAGGCTGCGGCGCTCTACGGCGTCACGCCGCTGATCACCGACGATTATCTCGTCGTCGAGGAGGCGATCCAGGCGCTGCAGCCCGAACTCGTGCTCGGCACGCAGATGGAACGGCATATCGCCAAGCGGCTCCGGATCCCGTGCGCAGTGATCTCTGCCCCCGTCCATGTCCAGGATTTTCCCGCGCGCTATTCGCCGCAGATGGGGTTCGAGGGCGCGAACGTGCTGTTCGACACCTGGGTCCATCCGCTCGTCATGGGGCTGGAGGAACATCTGCTGACGATGTTCCGCGACGATTTCGAGTTCAGCGACATGGCCGGCGCGAGCCATCTTGCGCCCCTCCCGGTGGCGCCCGAGCCCGCGCTGCAGGCGGTATCGCCCGAGGTCGCGCCCCGCCCCGCCCCCGACGCCGGAGCCGCGCGCGTCTGGTCCGCCGATGCCGAGCGCGAGCTGCTCAAGATCCCGTTCTTCGTCCGCGGCAAGGCGCGTCGCAACACCGAACGGTTCGCCGCCGAGCGCGACGTCGCAACGATCACGATCGACACGCTCTATGATGCGAAGGCCCATTATGCCCGATAGCGCCATCCGCCGCCCGGTCCCGCTGCATGTCGTGATCGTCACGCTCGACAACCATCTGTCGGGCGCCGCCGAACGCGCGGCCGCACGGTTCGCCGCGGACGATAGCGGGATCACCATCGGCTTCCACGCCGCGGCCGACTGGGATCGCGGCACCGGGTCGCTTGATCGCTGCATCGCCGATATCGGCCGCGCCGACATCGTCATCGCGACGATGCTGTTCCTCGACGACCATATCCGCGCGGTCCTCCCCGCGCTAACCGCGCGCCGCGAGGCCTGCGCCGCGATGGTTGGGCTGATGTCGGGCAGCGAGATCGTCCGTCTCACCAGGCTCGGCGATTATCGCATGGACAAGCCGGCCAGCGGTCCGCTCGCGCTGCTCAAGCGGCTGCGCGGATCGGCCAAGCCCGGCGCGTCGTCGGGCGCGGGACAGATGCGGATGCTGCGCCGGCTGCCCAAGATCCTGCGGTTCATCCCCGGCACCGCGCAGGACGTCCGCGCCTATTTCCTGACGCTGCAATATTGGCTGGCGGGCAGCGACGACAATGTCGTCGGCATGATCCAGGCGCTCGCCGGCCGCTATGCAGGCCACGCGGTCCGCGCCGCGGCGCCGCACGATTATCCCGAGGTCGGCGTCTATCACCCCGCGATCCCGGGCCGGATCGCCGACCGGGCGGACGCGCTGCCCGGGGTGGGGGGCTCGCGCGGCACGGTCGGGGTGCTGATGCTGCGCTCCTATCTGCTCGGCCGCGACACTGGTCATTATGACGGCGCGATCGCCGCATTCGAGGCGCGCGGGCTGCGCGTGATCCCCGCCTTTGCCAGCGGGCTCGACTCGCGCCCCGCGATCGAGCGCTTCTTCATGAGCGACGGCGTGCCGATCGTCGATGCGGTCGTCTCGCTCACCGGGTTCAGCCTGGTCGGCGGCCCCGCCTATAACGACGCCGAGGCGGCGGAGGCGATCCTCGCCACGCTCGACGTGCCCTATGTCGCGGCGCATCCGCTCGAATTCCAGTCGCTCCAGCAATGGGGCGCGGGGCGTCAGGGCCTGTTGCCGCTCGAGGCGACGATGATGGTCGCGATCCCCGAACTCGACGGTGCAGTCGTCCCCAGCGTGTTCGGCGGTCGCGCGGACGGATCGGGCGCCTGCAGCGGGTGCGCACGCCGCTGCACCTTCACCGAATCCGGGCTGACGCGCGAGATGCGCTCCTGCCCCGACCGCGCCGAGGCGCTGGCGGGCAAGGTCGCGCGCCTTGTCGACCTGCGCCGGTCCGAACGGCGCGCGCGCAGGCTCGCAGTCGTGCTCTTCAACTTCCCGCCCAATGCCGGCGCGACGGGTACCGCGGCGCATCTCGCCGTCTGGGAGTCGCTCCACGCCACGCTCACGGCGCTCGCGGCCGCGGGCTATGCGGTGGACGTGCCCGCCGATGTCGACGCGCTGCGCGAGGCGGTGCTCCACGGCAATGCCGCGCGCTACGGTGCCGATGCCAATGTCCATGCCCGCATCCCCGCCGACGACCATGTCCGGCGCGAGCCGCATCTAGCCGCGATCGAGGCGCAATGGGGCCCCGCCCCCGGCCGCCAGCAGAGCGACGGCGCGTCGATCCACGTCCTCGGCGCGCAGTTCGGGCAGGTGTTCGTCGGGATCCAGCCCGCCTTCGGCTATGAGGGCGATCCGATGCGGCTGCTGTTCGAGGGTCGCTTCACCCCGACCCACGCGTTCAGCGCCTTCTACCGCTGGCTGCGCGAGGATTTCGCCGCGGATGCGGTCCTGCATTTCGGCACGCACGGCGCACTCGAATTCATGCCGGGCAAGCAGGCGGGGTTAAGCGGCGATTGCTGGCCCGAACGGCTGATCGGCGACCTGCCCAACCTCTATCTCTATGCCGCGAACAATCCGTCCGAAGGGCTGATCGCCAAGCGCCGCTCGGGCGCGACGCTGATCAGCTATCTGACGCCGCCGCTCGCAGAAGCGGGGCTCTACAAGGGCATGACCGAGCTGAAGGCGCTGCTCGAACGGTGGCGCTCGTCGCCATCGGACGCGGAGCGCGACCTGCTCGATCCGATGATCGTCGCTTCGGCGGCCGCGCTCGATCTCGACGCGCGCGACCTCGATGCCTTGTCGGCCAATCTCTACGAAGTCGAACGTGAGCTGATCCCCTACGGCCTGCATGTGCTCGGCCAGCCGCTGCCCGAGGCGATGCGCGCGCAGATGATCGCCGCGGGCGCCGATCCGTCGCTGTCGTCCGACAATCCCGAACTCGGCGCGCTGATCCATGCGCTCGATGCGGGATTCGTCCGCCCGGCGCCCGGCGGCGACGTGTTGCGCAACCCCAAGGCTCTGCCGACCGGGCGCAATATCCACGGCTTCGATCCGTTCCGAATCCCCGGCAGCTTCGCGATGGCGCAGGGCGTCGCACAGGCCGACGAGGTGATCGCGCGCCACACCGCCAGCGGCGCGGCCTTCCCCGAGACGCTGGCCATGGTGCTCTGGGGCACGGACAATCTCAAATCGGAGGGGACTCAGATCGCGCAGGTGCTCGCGCTGATCGGCGCACGCCCGCGGTTCGATGGCTATGGCCGGCTCGCGGGTGCCGAACTGATCGCGCTCGACGATCTTGGTCGCCCCAGGATCGACGTGATCGTCACGCTATCGGGCATCTTCCGCGACCTGCTGCCGCTCCAGACGCGGATGATCGCGGAGGCCGCATGGCTCGCCGCGACCGCGGACGAACCGCTCGACCGCAACGCGGTGCGCCGCCATGCGCTCGCTTATGCCGAGCGGACCGGCTGCGACCTCGAAACCGCGGCGCTGCGCGTCTTTTCCAATGCCGAGGGCGCTTATGGCGCGAACGTCAACCTGCTGATCGACGATGGCGCGTGGAGCGATCCCGACGAGATCGCCGAGGTGTTCGAACGGCAAAAGGGCTATGCCTATGGCCGCACCGGCACCCCCGCGCGCCAGGCCGATCTGTTCAAGGCCGCGCTAGCCGGGGTCGACCTCGCTTATCAGAATCTCGACTCGGTCGAACTCGGCGTCACCGATATCGACCATTATGTCGATGCACTCGGCGGGATCAGCCGCTCGATCACGCGCGCACGTGGCAGCGCGGCCCCGGTCTATATCGTCGATGCCACGCAAGGCGCGACCAAGGTCCGGACGCTGTCCGAACAGGTCGAGCTCGAGACGCGCACCCGGATGCTCAATCCGCTCTGGTACGAAGCGATGCTCAAGCACGGCTTCGAGGGCGTCCGCAATATCGAGGCGCACGTCACCAACACGCTTGGCTGGTCGGCGACGACCGGGGACGTCAGCCCCTGGGTCTATCAGCGGATCAGCGAGACCTATGTGCTCGACGACGCGATGCGCGAACGGCTGGCGACGCTGAACCCCAAGGCGTCGGCGCGTGTCGCCAACCGCCTGATCGAAGCGAGCGACCGGCATTTCTGGTCACCCGACGCAGCAACACTGGCCGCACTCCATGCGGCGAGCGACGACCTCGAGGATCGCCTCGAGGGTATCACCGCGGTCGCGGCATAAGGACGATATCATGGCCCTGCTCGATCCCCCTACCCGCCCCGTTGCAACCCGGCCCGATGGCGCGGGCAGCGTCCAGGTCCGGCTCGATCCCGCCGACCGGATCGGCACCGCCAAGGTGTTCGCGATCTACGGCAAGGGCGGGATCGGCAAGTCGACGACCTCGTCCAACCTGTCCGCGGCATTTTCGCTGCTCGGCAAACGCGTGCTGCAGATCGGCTGCGATCCCAAGCACGACAGCACCTTCACGCTGACCAAGAAGCTCATGCCGACGGTGATCGACGTGCTCGAGACGGTCGAGTTCCACGCCGAGGAACTCCGCCCCGAGGATTACATGTTCGAAGGCTATAACGGCGTGATGTGCGTCGAGGCCGGGGGCCCGCCCGCGGGCACCGGATGCGGCGGCTATGTCGTCGGCCAGACCGTCAAGCTGCTGAAACAGCATCATCTGCTCGAGGAAACCGACGTCGTGCTGTTCGACGTGCTCGGCGATGTCGTGTGCGGCGGGTTCGCTGCCCCGCTGCAGCATGCCGAGCGCGCCGTGGTGGTCGCGTCGAACGACTTCGACAGCATCTTCGCGATGAACCGCATCGCCGCCGCGATCCAGGCCAAGGCGAAGAATTACGAGGTGCGGATGGCCGGCGTCATCGCCAACCGGTCCGCCGCGACCGACGAAATCGACCGCTACAATGCCGCCACCGGGCTGAAGCGCCTCGCGCATTTCCCCGATCTCGACGCGATCCGGCGCAGCCGCCTCAAGAAATGCACATTGTTCGAAATGGAGCAGACACCCGAGGTCGCCGCCGCGTGCGACGAATATAAGCGCCTCGCCGCGTTGCTCTGGTCGGGTTGTGATGCGCTCGATGCCCGGCCGATGAAGGATCGCGACATCTTCGAATTTCTGGGGTTCGAATGATGGCCAGCCTGGTTCCTTCCACCGGCTATGCCGCGCGCCGCAACCGGCTCGAAACCTATTTCGACCGTACCGCTTCGGCGACCTGGGCGCGGCTGACGTCCGACGCGCCGGTCAGCGGTATTCGCGCCACGGTCCGCGCTGGCCGCAACCGGATGCGCGAGACATTGCTGTCCTGGCTGCCCGCGAACATGACCGGGCTGCGGCTGCTCGATGCGGGCTGCGGCACGGGCGCGCTGGCGGTCGAGGCGGCGCGGCGCGGCGCTTCGGTGGTCGCGATCGATCTCGCCGCCAGCCTTGTCGAGGTCGCGCGCGAGCGGTCGCCGGCCGGGCTCGCGATCGACTGGCGCGTCGGCGACATGCGCGACGCTGCGCTCGGCATGTTCGATCATGTCGTCGCGATGGATTCTCTGATCCATTACCGCAGCACCGACCTCGTAGAGCTGGTGGAGACGCTGACCCGTCGCACGCGCGGTTCGATGCTGTTCACCTTCGCGCCGTCGACCCGGCCGCTGGTCGTGATGCACGCGATCGGCACGCTCTTTCCCCGCGCAGACCGTGCGCCGGCGATCGAGCCCGTCCGCGAACGCGTCCTGCGCGCGCAGTTGCACGCGAGCGTCGGCCATGCGCGGATCGGCCGCGACGCGCGCGTCGCCAGCGGTTTCTACACCAGCCACGCGCTGGAGATGGTCGCCGCATGAACCGGCTGGTCGCCTTGAAGACCGGCGCGTTCTGGGCGCGGCTCGGCACCCGGTTCCTGCCGTTCGCCGACGCCGCGACCGACGATCTGCCGCTCGGCCGCCTGCTGCGGCTGTCGCTGTTCCAGCTGTCGGTCGGGATGACCGCGGTGCTGCTGACGGGCACGCTCAACCGGGTCATGATCGTCGAGCTCGGCATGTCGACCAGCCTTGTCGCGGCGATGGTCTCGCTCCCGCTGCTGTTCGCGCCGCTGCGCGCGCTGATCGGGTTCCGCTCGGATCACCATGCCTCGCTGCTGGGATGGAAGCGCGTGCCCTATCTGTGGTTCGGCACGCTGCTCCAGTTCGGCGGCCTGGCGATCCTGCCCTTCGCGCTGCTGGTCATGACCGGCGGCGGCACGGGCCCCGCGATCTTCGGGCAGATCGGCGCGGCGCTCGGCTTCCTGATGGTCGGCGCGGGGATGCACACCACGCAGACCGCGGGGCTGGCGCTCGCAACCGATCTCGCCCCCGACGATGCACGGCCGCGTGTCGTCGCGCTGCTCTACGTCATGCTGGTCCTCGGCATGATGGTCAGCGCGATCGTGATCGGCCGGCTGCTGGCCGATTTCACCCCGACCAAGCTGGTCCAGCTGATCCAGGGCGCAGCGATGCTGACCGTCGTCCTCAATCTGGTCGCGATGTGGAAACAGGAAGCGCGGGGCCCTCGCCCGGTCGTGCCCCGGCCCTATCGCCCGAACTTCGGCGCGATCTGGGCAGTCTTCATCGCCCGCCCGCGCACGCTGCGGCTGCTCGTCGCGGTCGGTCTGGGTGCGGCGGCGTTCAGCATGCAGGACGTGCTGCTCGAACCCTATGGCGGGCAGGTGCTCGGCATGACGGTCGGTGCGACCACCGCGTTGACCGCGCTCTGGGCGCTCGGCATGCTGGGCGGGTTCGCGCTCGCCGCCAGACGGCTCGGCGAGGGCGACGATCCGCATCAGCTGGCGGGCTTTGGCGGCGTTCTCGGCGTCACCGCGTTCCTGTGCGTGATCTTCGCCGGCGCGCTGTCGTCGGTCGCGTTGCTCGGCACCGGCGCGGCGCTGATCGGCTTTGGCGGCGGACTGTTCTCGGTGGGCACACTGACCGCCGCGATGGCGATCGCCGACGCGGGGCCACTCGACGGACGCACCGGGCTCGCGCTGGGGGCCTGGGGCGCGGTGCAGGCGAGCAGCGCCGGCGTCGCGATCGCACTCGGTGCAGTCCTGCGCGACCTCGTCTCGGCGGCGGCGCTGGCGGGGGCGTACGGCCCGACGCTGGCGACCCGTGTCACCGGTTATGCCGCGGTCTACGGCGTCGAGATTCTCCTGTTGCTCGGCACGCTCGTCGCGCTCGGCCCGCTCGTGCGCGGTCGGGGCGCGATCGTCGATGCGGTCGGCGAGCGGCCGGTGCCGCGTTTCGGTCTCAGCGAATTTCCGGTCTGAAGGGACGATCATGAACCCGCATCTGACATCCGGCATCGACGTCGCGCTCCTGGTCCTCTGGGCGTTCGCCTTGTTCTTCCTCGTGCTCGTCTTCTATTTGCGCCGCGAGGATCGGCGCGAGGGCTATCCGCTCGAGGACGAACTGACCGGCCGGCTCGATACGGTCGGTGGCCCGCTGCATACCGCCTCGACCAAGTCGTTCCTGCTGCCCTTCGGTCGTGGCCGCGTCACGGCGCCGACCCAGGGGCGCGAGCCCGTCGACATCGCCGCGAGGCGCACCGACCGGTTCGCGGGCGCCCCCTATGCGCCGACCGGCAACCCGCTCGTCGACGGCATCGGTCCCGCCGCCTGGGCCGAGCGCGCGCGGCATCCCGATCTCGACATGGAGGGGCATCCGCGGATCGTCCCGCTCAGCGTGGCGTCGGACTATGTGGTCGCGGTCGGCGATCCCGACCTGCTCGGATGGCCGATGCTGGGCGCGGATGGCGTGGTCGCCGGGACGATCGACGATCTGTGGATCGACCGCGCCGACCGGCTGATCCGCTACATGCAGGTGTCGGTCGGTGGCCGCGCGGTGCTCGCGCCGATGATGATGGCCAAGGTCGATCGTCGCCGCCGCCGCGTCGTCATCGACGCGCTGCTCGCCAGCCAGTTCGCCGACGTGCCGCCGATCGAGGCCGCCGACCGGATCACGCTGTACGAGGAGGAGCGCGTCCAGGCCTATTTCGGCGGCGGCTATCTCTATGCCACGCCCGCACGTCAGGAGCCGCTGCTGTGACCGAGCATGACGTCGAACCGATCCCCGGCCTTCCCGGGGTGCCCCCGCCCGGTGAGCGGATCCTGTGGCAGGGCTCACCCGACTGGCGGGTGCTCGCGCGCACCGCCTTCCACACCCGACTGGTCGCGGCCTATTTCGCGGCGCTGACGCTGTGGGCGCTGGCGGAGGCCGGACGGCAGGGGATCGACGGTCCGCGGGACCTCGTCGGAGCGGCGATGACCGCGATCGTCGGGCTGCTGGGGGTCGCACTGCTCCACCTGCTCGCCTGGGGCGCGGCGCGGACGACGCTCTATACGCTGACCACCCGCCGCGTGGTGCTGCGGATCGGCATGGCGCTGCCCAAATGTATCAACCTGCCGCTGACGCTGATCGGCGCGGTCGATCTCGCGGAGCGCGCCGACGGGACGGGTGACATGCCGCTGACGGTCACCGGCCGCTACAAGCTCGGCTATCTCGCCTTGTGGCCGCACGCCCGGCCCTGGCGGATCGTCACGCCCCGGCCGATGCTCCGCGCCGTGCCCGAGGCAGCGACCGTCGCCGCGCTGATCGCCCGGACCTGCCTGACGGTGCACCCGACAGGGCAGTTGGCGGCTTCCGACCCAGCGCAGCATGCGCCGGCCGGCGGCGTCTTCGCCAAGGCGCAGGCGGCATGAGCGGCACGCATCGCCATCCGGACCTCGTCCCGCGCACCACGCTCATCGGCGCCGGCGCGTTGCTGGCCTTCACGCTCGCGGCGACGAGCATCGTCCGGATCGCGAACATCGCCCCGGCGGCCTCGCCCGTGCTGATGCGCGAACAGGCCAGGATCGCCCCCGTCGCGTCGCGCGACCTGCGCTTCGTCGACCGCGCCGATGGCTCGGTGGTGATCGGCAATGCGCGCGGCGGGACCGTGGCGGTGATCGCGGCGGGGCAGAAGACCGGGTTCGTCCGCGGCGTTATGCGCGGCCTCGCGCGCGACCGGCGCGCGCGCGGGATCGACAACCGCCCCCCCTTCACGCTGACGCTCTGGCGCGACGGCGAATTGTCGCTGACCGACACCGCGACGGGACGGACGATCGAGCTCAGCGCCTTCGGCCCGACCAACCGCGCGACCTTTGCCGCGCTGCTCCCCGCACAGGCGCCCAGGACATGACGCTGCTGCGGTCCACCCGTTTCGACACGCCCTGCCGCGTCGAGATCGAGCATAGCGACGCGTTCCTCTGCGCGCATGTCGTGCTGGCGGGCGATGTCGCGATCGGGCCCGGCGACCGGGTCCGCGTGCACGGCGCACCGATCCGGGTCGGTTTCGGCGAGCGCTGCGTGGTCGACCGGATCGCCACGGTCGAACGCGCGGGTCTGGCCGGGCGGCTGTGGACGCAGTTCGCCGGCCATTTCGCGATGACGGAATTATACGAGGTCAGCTTTTCGGATCGGACGATAGCATGAACAGGATCACCACCCTCGCCCCCGCGCCGCTCGCCGCCCCTCTCGCCGCGTCGCCCGCGCCCCTGCCCGATACGCCCCTGCCCGATACATTCGCGATCGCCCGCGCCGACACCGTCCTGTCGCCCCGCTTCTATACCACCGATTTCGCGGCGATGGACCGGATCGACGTCTCGGCGGTTCGCGGCGAATGGGATGCGCTGATCGGCGAGATGGCGAGCGACCCCAACCGCCTCCATTTCAAGCGCACCGCCGCATTCGACGGCGTGATCGAAAGCCTCCCCGACGGCCTCCGCGAAGAATTCACCGATTTCCTCGTCAGTTCGCTGACCGCCGAGTTCTCCGGCTGCATCCTCTATGCCGAGATCGCCAAGCGCGTGACCAATCCCGACGTCAAACAGCTGTTCAAGTTGATGAGCCGCGACGAGAGCCGCCATGCCGGCTTCATCAACGACACGCTCAAGGATGCTGGCATCGGCGTCGATCTCGGCTTCCTCACGCGGACGAAGAAATACACCTATTTCCGGCCGAAATTCATCTTCTACGCGACCTATCTCAGCGAGAAGATCGGCTATTCGCGCTACATCACCATCTACCGGCACCTCGCCCAGCATCCTGAGCTGCGTTTCCATCCGATCTTCGACTGGTTCGAACTTTGGTGCAACGACGAGTTCCGCCACGGCGATGCCTTTGCGATCCTGATGCGAACCGATCCGAAGCTGCTGCGCGGCGTCAACCATTGGTGGATCCGCTTCTTCCTCGTCGCGGTCTATGCGACGATGTACGTGCGCGATCACAACCGGCCCGCCTTCCACACGGCGCTGGGGATCGACCCGACCGACTATGACATGCGCGTCTTTTCAATCTGTTCGGCGATCACGCGGCAGGTGTTTCCGGTCGTGCTCGATACCGACAGCCCGCGCTTCCGCATCGGGGTCGAGCGGATGCGGCGGATCGCGGGCGCGATCGACGCGGCCAAGGCGCGCGGCGGCGTGGTCGGGCAGATCCAGCGCCTCGGGCTGACCGCCGCCGCCGCCGTCAGCTTTGCCTGGCTGTATCTCACGCCGGTCAAGCGCAACACCGCGCCCGCGACGGTGCGGCTGGTCCCGGCGTGGTGAGCGTCCCCCCGCTGCTTTTCGCGCTGCTGATGTGGTTTATCGGAACCGCCGCGGTGGTCTGGCTCGACAGCCGCCCCGCGGCGACGTTCCGCACCAGCCTGACGCTGGCCGGGCTGGTCGCGATCGCCGCGGTCGCGCTGGTCGGGTCGATCGCCGACGATGCGAGCGCCGGCGCCGCCTATACCGGGTTCGCCGCGGCGATCCTGATCTGGGGCTGGCACGAAATGAGCTTTCTCATGGGGGCGGTCGCGGGTCCGCGTCGCACCGAATGTCCGCCCGACGCGACCGGCTGGCCCCGCTTCCGCGCCGCGACCGCCACCGTGATCCATCACGAGCTCGCGATCGCCGCGACCGCGATCCTGCTCTTCGCGGTCAGCTGGGGCGGACCGAACCAGGCCGCGCCGCTCACCTTCCTGCTGCTGTTCGTGTTGCGGCTGTCGGCCAAGTTCAACCTCTACTTGGGCGTGCCCAATCTCAGCGACGAGGTGTTTCCCGCGCATCTGGCTTATCTCAAAAGCTATTTTCGCAAGCGCCGGCTGAACGCGCTGTTCCCGGTCTCGATCCTGGCCAGTGGCGCAACCGCCGCCTGGGCATGGACGGTGGCGGAGGCCGCCCCCACCGGCAGCGGCGCTGCGGCCGCGGGTACGCTGCTCGCGGGGCTGGCGGTTCTCGGGCTCGTCGAGCATCTGTTTCTGGTCCTGCCGATGCGCGATGCGCGCCTCTGGCGCTGGGCCGCTTCCTCCACACGAGCGGCACAGGCCGCCATCACCGACGGACGGGGACGATCGCATGGACTATGAGGCATTTTTCGAAGGTGAACTCGCGGCGCTCCGCGACGATGGGCGCTACCGGGTGTTTGCCGAGCTCGAGCGCACCGCGGGCGCCTTTCCCGCCGCCGAACAGGTCATCCGCCGGACCCGGCGACCGGTGACGGTGTGGTGCTCGAACGATTATCTCGGCATGGGCCAGCATCCCGCGGTGCTCGAGGCGATGCATGCGACGATCGACCGGTGCGGCGCGGGCGCGGGCGGGACGCGCAACATCTCGGGGACGACGCACAGCCATGTGCTGCTCGAGGCCGAACTGGCGGATCTCCACGCCAAGGAGGCGGCGTTGCTCTTCACCTCGGGCTATGTCTCGAACTGGGCTGCGCTCGGCACGCTCGGCGCGCGGCTGCCCGGCTGTGTCATCCTGTCCGACGCGCTCAACCATGCGTCGATGATCGAGGGCATCCGCCACAGCCGCGCCGAGGTGCAGGTCTTCACGCACAACAGCCCCGATGATCTCGATCGCCGGCTGTCGCAACTCGATCCGTCGCGGCCCGAGATCGTCGCCTTTGAAAGCGTCTATTCGATGGACGGCGACATCGCGCCGATCGCCGAGCTGCTCGACGTGTGCGAGGCGCATGGCGCATTGTCCTATCTCGACGAGGTGCACGGGGTCGGTCTCTATGGTCCGCGCGGCGGCGGCGTCGCCGAGCGCGAGGGGCTGATGGACCGCGTCACGGTGATCGAGGGTACGCTCGGGAAGGCCTTTGGCGTGATGGGCGGCTATATCGCAGCGTCGGCGGCGCTGTGCGATTTCGTCCGCAGCTTCGCCAGTGGCTTCATCTTCACCACCGCCCTCCCCCCCGCGCTCGCCGCGGGCGCGACCGCGAGCATCCGCCACCTCAAGGTGAGCCAGGTCGAGCGTGCGCGGCACCGCGATCGCGTCGCCACCGTGCGCCGCCGGCTCGACGCCGCCGGCATCCCGACGGTCGACAATCCGAGCCATATCATCCCGGTGATGGTCGGCGATGCGCACAAGTGCAAACGGATCAGCGACTGGCTGCTCGAACATCACGGCATCTACGTCCAGCCGATCAATTACCCGACCGTCCCCGTCGGCACGGAACGGCTCAGGCTGACGCCGTCGCCGGTGCATAGCGATGCCGATATCGACACGCTGGTGACCGCGCTCAGCGAGATCTGGTCGCAATGCGCGCTGGCGCGGCGGGCGATGGCGGCCTGACCGGGTGCCGTCGGCGTCTAAGTGGCGCCGACGGCTCTGGACCGGCGCCGCCGGGCGTCACGCCGCGAGGTGTTTGTGCATCCGCCAGCGCCCCAGCGCGACAAGCGCGATCACCACGGGCACCGCCGCCGCGGTGGCGACGTCATGATGGACGCCCGGAATGGCGGTCAGCAGATAGCCGATGAGCGACACCAGATAATAGCTGATCGCGACGACGGAGAGGCCCTCGACCGTCTGTTGCAGCCGCAGCTGCACCGTCGCGCGACGGTCCATCGACACGAGGAGGTCGCGATTCTGCTTGCTGAGCGCGATGTCGATCCGTGTCCGCAGCAGCTCGCTCGTCCAGGCTGCGCGTTGCGACAGATCCTCGAGCCGGGCCGAGAAGGAATCGCAGGTCCGGACCGCAGGCACCAGCCGCCGTTCGGTAAAATCGCCCAGTGTCTGATAGCCGCGCACCCCGCCGATCCGCAGGCTGGCAAGACGGTCGGTGCTCAACTGCGCATAGGCGCGCGTCGCGCTCATCCGATAGCGTGTCTCGGCGACGAGGCGGGCGAGACGGGCGGACAGGTAGGTCAGCTCGTCGAGCAGCCGGTCGTCTTCGGATGTCCGTTCGGAGACCGCCTGGGTCAGATGCGCCAGACGCGATTCCAGATCCGTGACGCTCGGCGTCAGGCGCTGCGCCAGCGGCAGGCCGAGCAGCGCCATGTTCCGGTAGTTGCCCAGTTCCTGAAGGCGCATGACGAGCTGCGCCGGTTCGTCCCGCTCGAGTCCGCGGTCGAGCACCAGCAGCCGCCCATAGCCGTCGGGGTTAAGCCGGAAATCCGACACGATCCGGCCTGCCCCGTCCGCGACATCGCACAGGATCGTCGCTTCCGATGCAAACCAGCGTTCGAGATCGTCAGGTGTCGGATCGCCCGCCGCGCGCGGCACCAGCGCGATCTGCGTTGCCCGGATGATCGCACCGGGCAGGTCCTTGAATATCGCCGACAGCGCGGGCTCGAACGGGCCAGGATCGAACAGCGACGGCGCGTATCGCGACGGCGTGCCGGCGGCGGCCCCGGCTCCGGCTTCTGCCTCAGCCTCGGCCTCGCCCGCACCGCCGCGCAACAGCGTATAGGTCGCGAATTCCGTATGGCGCTCCCACACCAGCGTTACCGGCCCCAGGCCCAGCACGCCGTATTTCCCCGCCACGGGGACGATCTCGCGGCCCTGCTCGGCCAGCGTCGCGATATGCGCGCGGGCCGCGTCCGCCGCCGCCTCCTCGAGCACGGTCACGATCTGCACCAGCCGGCACGGCGCGGCGAAGCGCGGCAGTCGCCGAAGATGCATCTCCTCGGCCAGCGCGGCGCGCAGCGGGTGATTGTGCATCGTCAGGCCCGCCTGGCCGATAGCGGTGAGATCCGCGCCCCCGGCGGCGCGGACCGCATCACTTTGTGTCCGTCATCGCCGCCGGCCGGGAAAAGGCGGCCGGCACCGCGACGCCGGCGCCCGGTCCACCCTCGGGCACCGCGCGGGCGATCGACGCGCCCCTCAGGATCGGCGCCTGGTCGATCATGCTCACCCCGCCCAGCGGCTTGTTGATGCCCTGGTGACAGGTGGTGCAGTTGACCTTGTAGGGATCGCCATGCGGCCCCTTGCGATTGTCAGGGAAGATCGGTTGCAGCGGTGTGATGTAGGTCTGGTTGATGTCGCGGACCATGCGGATACCGTAATAGGCCGTGCCCCGCTGCGCGCTGCTGAGGTTCCAGGAGCGGAACGACTGGCTGTTATGGCAATAGGTGCAATTGACCCCCAGCGCGCCGCTGACATGCATCATCAGCCCATAGGATTTCTCCGCCGCCTTGATCGAGACGATATGGTTGGCGTTCGGGAACGCGCTGCTGCTGGCGACCCGGATCTGCGCCCGTCCGCCAAGATATTCGGCAAAAGGATCATAGGGCAGCGAAGCATAGCCGACATTCGGGTTCGGCGCGTTCTGGCCATGCCGGTTGCCCAGAACCTTGCCGGGCTCGGGCGTCCCCTCGGCGATCGCCCATTTATACGCGGGCACCGCATTGCCGCGATGGCAGGTGTAACAGGTCACCCCGGTCTGCTTGACATGGGTCGCCCAGCGTCCGTTGATCGCCTGCGTCATCTGCAGCATCCGGCGAGCGACGATCTTGGTGTACTTCTCGTCCGACGCCATGTTTTCCGGGTTGTGACAGTAATTGCATCCCTGTTCGGGCGGCGCGACCCACTGGGTCATCTCGGCCATCAGATGGTCGAACCGTTCGCGGCCCAGCCCGGCGAGCACCTTCACATTCTCGTAGCTCTCGCCCGCCGTCGGACCGCCCTCGGGCGGCAACGGATAGGGCGGCTCTGGGATCGTGCTGGCCGCCGCGATCAGCTTGGGGTTGATGATCTGGTTCAGTCCGGCGCCGCGATAGCCCGTCTGCGTCGCTGTCTTGGGGCCGATCTCGCACCCCCCGAGCAGGACGAGCGCCACGCCGAGCACCATAGTCCTGGTGGGCGTCTTGGTGGGTAATGCGGTCATCGTACACCTCCCGGAAGCAAGGCGGGATCGACGACGCCGGTGTCCGGATAGCCCGGCGCATAGCCGTGCAGCACCGCCCAGAGATACCAGTTGTCGACCACGGTCCCGGTCAGCAGGATCCCGATCGCGCCCGTCAGCGGGGTGAGCACCGCGAACCACCAGGCCCAGCGATGGATCGACTCGGCGGTCGCGTTGAACCCCATTGTCCACCGCCAGAACAGCGCGCCGCGCTCGAATGCGGTGCCGCGGTCGGTGATCTGCTCGATCTCGCGCTCACCGCCATAGCGGCCGATCGCCAGCACCGTCGCGCCGTGCATCGCGAACAGCATCGTCGAGCCATAGAGGAACGCGATCGAGAGACAGTGGAACGGGTTGTAGAACAGATTGCCGTAGCGGATCGAGAAAGCGGCGGTCCAGTCGAGATGCGGGAAGATGCCGAACGGCACCGCCTCCGCCCAGCTGCCCATCAGCATCGGCCGGATGAAGCCGAGTGTCAGGATCAGCAGGATCCCCGCCGCGAACGCCCAGGCGACATGCGTCCCCATGCCGAGCGCACGCGCGCGTATGTACGTCCGCACGAACCACAGGATCAGCGACGCGCTCATGAAGAAGCCCGCCATCTGCCACCAGCCGCCTTCGGCGAGCGGCATCAGCAGCTTGAACCCCCATTGCGGGCCGGGCGGCTCGAGCGCGAGCCAGGGAAGCTGGCGCGCGAACTGGACCGGGTCCCAGTTGACGCTGGCGGCCATGTTCAGCCCGATGATCTCGAACGACAGGAACGCACAGATCAGCGAGGCGAGGCCCAGCCTGCCGAGATAGATCGGACCGATCTGGGCCGCGCCGAGCTTGCCCATCCAGTAGTTATAGGTCCCCGTGCCGACCCGCGGAAAGCTGCCCGGGGGAAGCCGCGGTCCCGCCTCGAGCGGACCGCGCAGCTGCACCTGGGTGAACATGTTCTGATAGCGCGCCATCGCCATACCCCCTTCAGGACCAGATCGGCAGGTTGAGCCACCACGTCCACCATTCGGGCCAGCCGCGCGTCCAGAGCGGCCCCGAGATGATGATGCAGATCGCGCTCCAGAACCCCGCTGACAGCGCAAGGAACAGGCCCAGCCGGTGGATGCCGAGCGTCCCGATTGAATAACCGATCGTGTCGCGGAAGAACGCGTCCTCATATTCCGGCGACTTGACCGGCTCGCCCTCCGCCGGGTTGACCGCGGACAGCACGAGCGCGCCGTGGAACGCCAGCGCGCCCCCGGTCGTGAAGAAGAAGCTTACCGCGAGCATGTGCGCGGGATTGTAGTGGAAATGGAGATATTGGTAGCCGGTGTTCGACACCCAATCGAGATGGCTGAAGATCCCGTACGGAAAGCCGAAGCCCCATGCGCCGAGCAGCCACGGTCGGACGACGACCAGCGAGACGTAGGCGAAGATCGCAAAGCCATAGGCAAAGGGCACGTGATAGCCCATGCCGAGCTTGTTGCAGATCTCGACCTCGCGCAGCGCCCAGGACACGAAGGCCACGATCGCGCAGATCGTGATGACCTGCCAGAACCCGCCCTCGCGCAGCGGCGCCAGCCCCAGGCCATAGGCGATGTCGGGCGGCGCGATGCTGATCAGCCAGGGATTCCAGCTCGGCCCGAGCGAGGCGGCGTAGAAGATCAGCAACGTGCCGAGCAGCGCGGAGATCGCGGTCGTGACGCCGAAGAAGCCCACGTAAAAGGGCCCGACCCAGAAGTCGAACAGGTCGCCGCCAAGCAGCGTCCCGCCGCGCACCCGGTATTTTCGCTCGAAGCTCAACAGCGCCATGGCACGTCTCCGTTTCCCCGTTTCGTCACGGCATCCCGTCACGCCGTCCCATCACCCCGTGCCGATCGGCCGGGGTCGGGACTGCGGTGGAGCCAGGGGGTATGGGAGGACGGGTTCGGTCTGCCCCCGTCCTCCGCAACCGCCGATCGTCGCATCAACTGCCCGCGGGCGCGGTGACGGCGGGCGCTTTGTGCGGGCCATCGAGCCAGTTGAAGCGATCGGTGCTGAGCAGGATGAAGTGGATCAGCAATGCCAGCACCAGCAGGAACGTGAACAGAGCGACGAGCGAACGCCGCGGATCGAAGATCAGCCAGATTCTCCACATGACGTGGTTCCTCTCATTGGTTTGCGATTAGGGCGTGCGGCTCAAAACCAGGGGCGCCAGTTCCAGACCAGGAAATGCGCGATGACCGCGACGACGGTGAAGATCAGGAAGCTGGTGATGAACAGCTTGTGAAACTCCTTGGCCTCTTCGGGCGTGAGGTAGGTGCCAAGCCCCATCCTCTCGTCCTTGTCTCTCAGGTCGCTCATGATGACGTCTCCGTTGTTCCCGAGGAGAAGGGGAGCGTGAATCGCGCTCCCTGGATCCAGGCGGACCGGATGCCCGCGAGGAACGAGTCACCCGCATCGGCACCGCTGGGGCCGGACGGGAAAGGCAGTGCCGGGGTCATCGCCCGCGGCTTTCGGTGATTGCGTGCGCGAGGCGGTCCGTGCTGATCGACGCTTCGCCCGCGCGCCGCGCGCCGCGTTCGGCCGCGTCGCGGATGCGCTTGGCGGCAGAGATCCGCACCAGCACCGGCTCGCGCTCGATCACCGCGTCGAGCGCGGCCTTGGCATCGTCGTCCCAGGCCACGTCGCGCTCGATCCGCGCCGGCGTCGCCTCGACCTGGTCGAGCTGTCCGGCAAGCGGAAGGATGTGGAAAAGCGCGTCGAACAGCGCGTTGCACACTTCCTGGATCAGATAGGTCGCGCCGGCATAGCCCATGAACGGCGTACCGGTGTGCCGGCGGATCACCGCGCCCGGGAAGCTCGCCGGGATATAGACGCCCCGCGCGCCGGCCTCGGCCATGTACATCCGCTCGTTGAAGCTGCCGAAGACGATCAGCGGCGGATTCGTGCGGATCGCCTCGATCACCGCCTGGTTGTCGGGCTTCACCCCCGCCGAGCGCGCGATCGCGAAGTGGCAGGGCAACCCCATGTCGGTTTCGAGGAAATTGCGGATCCCCCGTGTGTAGGTTTCGGTCGCGACGATGCCGAAGCTCGCGGTGCCGAAGAAATCCTGCGTGACCGAGCGCCAGAGATCCCAGAGCGGCTTGATCGTCGTGTGCTTCTCGCGCGCGATGAACGGTTCGGGATCGAGCCCGAGCAGCTCGCCGAGTTTGCGGAGGAACAGCGTCGTGCTCTCCAGCCCGATCGGCGCCTGCAGATACGGGCGCTCGAGTATCTCGCACAGCCCGCGCCCGAATTCGCGGTACAGGCAGACATTGACCTGCGCGTCCGCCAGCTTGCGGACATCGGCGAGATGGCTGCCGAGCGGGAAGACCATGCCCACATCCGCGCCGATCCCCTCGATCAGGCGGCGGATCTCGGCGAGATCGGAGGGCATGTTGAAGCTGCCGTACATCGGCCCGATGATGTTGACCCTGGGGCGCTCGTCGGGCTTGGGCGGACGCGGCGCGGGCACCTTTTTCGGTCCGAACTGCGTCCACAGCCAGGTCAGCGCGCGGTCGCCCGACTGCCATTGATCCTCGTCGATCGTGCGCGGCAGGAAGCGCTGGATGTTGGTGCCCTCGGGCGTGACGCCGCCGCCGATCATCTCGGCGATCGACCCCGTCACGACGACCGCGGGCAGATCCGGATCGAGCGTCGCCCAGGCGCGCTTCATGGCGCCTTCGGTGCCGTCGCGCCCGAGCTCCTGCTCGCCGAGGCCCGTGACGACGATCGGCAGTTCGTGCGGCGGCAGCGCGTCGGTATAATGGAGCACCGAGGTGACCGGGAGATTCTCGCACCCCACCGGCCCGTCGATGATCACCTGCAATCCCTTGATCGCGGTGAAGGCATAGACCGCCCCCCAGTAACCGCCCGCGCGGTCATGATCGAGGATGAGGGTCATAGCCCGACGCTTTCTTCGGCCTTCGCCGCAGCGATGCGTTTGGCGGCGTATTTCGCCTTGAACTCGGGCCGGTCGACCGGCGTGTCTTCCCACACACCCGCGGTCGCGCCCGTGCCGACACCGTCGAAGAACGCGGTCATCCGGTCGAACCGCGCCTGGTTGGCAAGCGCCGCGTTGACGACCAGCGCAAGGCTCCCCGCCCCCGCCGGCCCCATCAGCGGCCGCGCCGAGATGAGGTTGGTGAAATAGAGCGCCGGGATCGCCTTCTGCTTGGCGTGCTGCACCACCGGCGTGGTGCCGATCGCGAGATCGGGGCCGAACGCGTCGACCGCGGCGAGATCCTGTTCGAGGCTCGCGCGATACTGGACCTGCACGCCGCGGCTCACCAGCCAGTCGCGATCGGGTTCGGACCACGGCGTGCGCGGGCAGGCGGTGCCGACATAGGGCACGTCCGCGCCACTCTCGATCAGCAGCCGCGCAACGAGCAGTTCGGAGCCTTCATAGCCCGACACGGTGATCCGCCCCTTGATCGGCCGTGCCGCCAGCGCGCCGCGTATCGCCGGGAGGACGCGGTTCTTCGCCGCATCGACCCTGTCCTGCGCGATCCCGCACGCCGCGCCGATCGCGTCGAGCCACGCCGCGGTCCCGTCCGCACCGACCGGCGCCGAGCCGACCACCGTCCGCCCCGCCGCTTCGAATTCGCGCACGCTGGCGGTGTAGAAGGGGTGGATCGCCGCCACCACGGCGCAGTCGAGCGCTGCATAGAGCTCGCGCCATTCGCGGGTCGGGACGACCGGGCCGGCCGCAAGGCCCAGCGGTTCGAGCAACAGCCCGATTCCTGGCGGGTCAGCCGGGAACATCTCGCCAAGGAGAGTCACGCTCGGCCGGTCCGGTCGTTGCTTTGGCGCGGCGACGGGGCCGCTCTCGGCCTCCTTGCGTGCATAGGCGAGCATCGCGCCCGCCAGCACGTCCTTCGCCTCGGCATGCGTCGGCACGCCGAAACCGGGGACGTCGATCCCGATGATGCGCACGCCATTGATCTGGTCGGGGAGCAATTGCAGCGGCACGCCCGATGCGGTCGGCACGCACAGATTGGTCACGATGATCGTGTCGTACAGAGCCGGATCGGCGAGCTGGTGGACCGCGTCGCGGATGTCCTCGAACAATTTGCCCGTCACCAGCGTCTCGGACGAGAAGGGCACATAGCCGACGCTGCGTTTCGCGCCGTAGAAATGCGACGTGAAGGTCAGGCCGTAGACGCAGCAGGCCGAGCCCGAGAGGACGGTGGCGGTGCGGCGCATGCGAAGCCCCACGCGGAGCGATCCGAACGCGGGGCACATCGATTGCGGCTGGTCGTGCGGGCCTTTTGGGTAGTCTGCGTCGTAGCGGGCTAGGATATCGGACTTTCCCGCGAGCTCTGCAGCGTCGCGGAGGGTGGTGCCGCTGGCGCAACTGCTCCCCTCCCCTTCAGGGGAGGGGCTGGGGGTGGGGACGTTCCTAATTACGTCCCGCACTCGGTCGGGCACGGGG
>NZ_JPDP02000003.1:0-13702 GCF_000732685.2 Sphingomonas sp. STIS6.2 | reverse complement strand
TCCCGGCAGCTGCCGGGGAAACCACGTCAGGAGGGCATCCGACAGGGCTGCTGCAACAACCGAGGGTTCGCCCGTCCGCGTCCCGCTCGCGCGCACCGTGGTCGCCTGTCCTATCCACACGACGTGACTATCGCGGCGCAGCGACACGGTCACTTCGAGACGGGTCACGATCAGACCGCGCAACTGATCCTTCCCCGAGGGCAGGGTCAGCGACAGACCTCCGAGCCCGGCCGCCATGCCCGGCCGATCCGATCGGTCGTTGCCGGACCGGACAACGCCACGCTGTGTCTGCGATACCTCGACCTTGGCGACGTAAAGGCTGTGGTTTGCGTCGGGCAGGGGCAGGAAGGCTGTTCGAAGAAGGGTTCGCTGAACAGCGTCCGTGAACGTTTTCGTGATAGTGGGAGACGTGGTCGGACTGTCAGCAGCAACGATCGCTATCGTGCCCGGCTTCACCACAGATCCGGCAACCGGAGATTGCACTAGGGCTGCGGCCGCAGCGAAAATGAGAACGTACATCTGACAGGCGCCGATCAATTACAGGAGTGAGGAGCGCCAACGGCATCGCGCCGGCCATCCGCGTTAAAATGGTGATGAACCGTGATCGAATGCCGATCGTGATCGCGCTTTCCGTTCGAGAGCCCTCTATTCGAGCTTCTCGGCGTGTCGATCGGCCCATTCCTTGCCTTCATCGCCTCCCCAGAGAAGCCACGCGATGTATCCCGCAGACGGATCAGTGTCCGATCCCCACTCATGTGTTTTGCCGTCTTTATCGACCTCGTGACGCGCGAAGTAGCTATGCATCGACTTCACATCCTCGGCGGTCACATCGTCCTGCGCTGCCAGTTGCTCGGCACGACGAACCCCGACGTCCGTACCGCCTCGTCCGAAATCGTCGCGTGACTTTAGCCCCTTCTTCGCATTGGCGGCGATCTTTGCAGTTGGTTTGAACGTATCGGGCATCAAGCTCTCCCAGTGTCGATGGTCAAACGCGTAGATTTTGGAACATATCCATGAGGGCGGAGCGGCGGAATTTACCTCTGCACCTTGCAGATGCTGGATGACTTGGCCAACGGATGGGGCGGGACAAGACGGTGTTCTCCAGCATACGCCACCCCTGCCTCAGTGCGTTTATGGACAACCCTTTTCGACGGCGCAGGCGTCGCTATTGTCGACGGGTGCCAGCTAAAGGAGCCAGTTCACAAAGAGTTGCTTACATTCTCGGAGGGATCTGACCTCATCGATACGCGACCTAGTTGTGAGTAGCGCTCAACCCAGCGGAATATTTAACTATTTAAGTTGACTGTCCTTGCTCCCACGTCGGTTCATGCCGGTCGCCACGGGACGGTCCCGACCGATCTGACAGGCTACGCAGGTGTGTACGCCCGGTAGCGCGCGTCGGCGCCCTTCAGGAATGTCGTCCCCGCACGAGGTGCAGGTGAGCCGGCTTTCACCCACCGGCATCTGCGCGCGGGCCGCCAGAACGGCATCGGTAATGGTATCATCAATCTGGTCCTGCACCGCGCCGTCTCGGCTCCATCCACCGGCCACTTATCGTCTCCTGCTGCTGTCCCTCACCATGTAGGAACGGTTCGTACTCACGCCATGAATGTCGCGTGCCAGTGGAAGCATAAAAACACCCTCGGATTAGGAAGTTATGCGTCCAGGGACGATCTCAGAACGTTTCAAGTGAATGAGCAAAACTGAACTTCCGCTTCGCTTTGACCCTAGCTTCGAAAACGTGCCGGATGACGAGTTGGAGACGCAGCGCAGCCTTACCGAGGCGATGCTGGCGATCCAGCGCAAGACGCACGCAGATACAGGTTATGCTCACCGGGCGGTTCACGCCAAAGCTCACGGCTATCTCAAAGCCAGGTTCGAGGTACTGCCCGATCTTCCGACATGTCTTGCGCAGGGACTGTTCGAGAGACCTGCTACATACGATACCATTATGCGTTTCAGCACGACACCAGGCGACGTGCTCGACGACAATGTTTCGACCCCGCGCGGGGTGGCGCTGAAGGTGTTAGGGGTAAGCGGCATACGTTTGCCCGGAAGCGAAAGCGATACAACGCAGAACTACGTTCTCGGTAATTCGCCATCGTTTCAAGTGGCAACTGCTGCCGGCTTTCTAAAGCAATTGAAGATATTGGCCGCCACGACGGGGCATGCCGAGCCGGTTAAAGAAGCGCTCTCTTTTCTCTCGCGTACGACAAATGCTGGCCTGGAGAAGGTCGGTCTGAAGTCGGCAACATTGACCACGCTTGCCGGCCAAGCAACCACCGAATTACTCGGTGACAGCTTCTATTCGCAGGCAGCGATCCTCCACGGTGACTATTTTGCCAAGGTGGTTCTTGCACCCGTGGCGACCGAGCTGGTCGCACTATCTGGCAAGTCACTTGACGTTTCCGGCCATCCCGACGCAATCCGAGAGTTGATCCAGCGCTACTTTGCCACGCTTCCAGCAGTATGGGAGTTAAGGGTTCAGTTGGCGACGGACATCGAGGCAATGCCTGTCGAGGACTCCGCTACCGAATGGCCCGAGGACGAAAGTCCTTACGTCGCGGTAGCCCGCGTTACTGCCACCCCACAGCAGTCATGGTCAGAAGAGCTGTGGGCCGAGATCGAAAGCGGGTTAGCGTTTAACCCTTGGATCGGTTTGGCCGCGCATCGGCCGTTGGGATCGATCATGCGGGCTCGGAGACCAGCTTACGCTGCAGCGCGAGAATATCGTGGGCAAGCCAATGGCATCAGGATCGAAGAGCCTTCGATTCCATAGGCGTCTGGCTCAACAACTGGCAAGCTGGAGTGATGGTCCTTCTGCTCATACTTTGGTGAACGATTTGGCTTCTCAAGCGGTTGGAAGGTCAAGGAGATCTATCAATGCGCGACGCTGACGGGACTTACGCAATCACGGGCGGTTGCCGCTGCGGGGGCATCCGATACCGCATCACGAAGGCGCCGCTATTCGTGATGGCTTGCCACTGCACGGACTGCCAGGAGCAGACGTCGAGTGCCTTTTCGCTGGGCATGCCCGTAGATAAGGACGGCTTTTCGCACACGGGTGAACCAGTCGTTATCACCAAGACGGCCGAAAGCGGTAATGAAAGCCGCGCATATCGGTGTCCCAATTGCGCGGTGTGGACGCACACCACGACGGACGGAACTCCTGATACAGTCGTGGTTCGTCCGTCGACCCTTGACGACGCAGAGTGGGTCAAACCAGTTGCTCAGATCTTCGTTCGAAGTGCGATGCCTTGGGCAAAGCTGGACGTACCGCACAGCTACGAGAAAGAATTCGATGATCCGACCGAGATCGTGGAAACGTTCAGGTCATCGGGGATACTCGACAAACTGTCATGATCTGCCGCAGGGGATAAATCTCTATGCCGCTCAAGTCCTATATCATGGCGGCACAGGACAAATCACGATCCTGCTAAGGTGATCATTCGCGCTTCGAGCCTAACAAGACGAGGATGGCACCCAGACCAAACAGGGCAATGGCACCTATCGCAACCGGATGGCGCTCCGCCGCAGTATAGAGGCTCGTACGTCGTCCAGGCTGGACTCCGGACCGTTCCTGGCCAAGCTGGTTCGGCTCAAAGATCGACGTCTCCGTCGTTTTCTTGGCTGTAGGATCCGACATGGCAGGTGCGAGTATACCGGAGAGTTTGTCGAGGATCGCTGGAAAGTGCGTGCCAAGCAGGACTTGGAGCCGTCCCATACCGCCTACCGTGATGTCACGGCGAACGTGCTGCGCGGCGTCCAGGATTGCTTCCGCCACCAGCGTTGGATCGTAGACGGGCGGTGGGATCAGCGCTTCACCATCGACATGGTTCGCCGCGTGCTGGGCGATGGGTGTGTCAATGCCAGCTGGCTTGATAAGCGTGATCGCGATCGGCAGTTTGTCGGCGGTGATTTCCATCCTTAGCGCGTCGACGAAGCCCTTCACCGCGTGCTTCGAGGCCGAATAGGCGCTGAGGACTGCAGAAGGGAGGTCCGATGCGATCGACCCGATCGTGATGATCGCGCCGCCCTTGATACGCAGATGCTCGATCGCCGTCAGACTGCCGTGGACGGCACCGAAGTAATTGGTCTGAAACAGTCGGCGATGTTCGTCGAGCGGCGTGTCGATGAGCTTGGCGTAGATCGCGGTACCTGCGTTGTTCACCCAGGTATCGATGCGGCCATAGCGAGCGATGGCGACCTTTGCGGCCGCTTGGACCTCCTCAATAACGCCAACGTCCGCGACCGCAAAGATCGCGTCACCACCCTCGGCCCGAATGTCCTCGACGGCTTTCTCAAGTGCTGCTTCGTTGCGCGCAACGAGTACGACCTTGGCACCCCGACCGGCTGCCAGCTTTGCCGTGACCAGCCCAATGCCCGAACTGGCACCGGTGATCACGACAACCTGATCCGCGAGGAGTTTTAGTGAGACGGTCATGCCGAGACCTCCGTTTCGAGCAGCTTGTCGATTGTAATGGGTAGGCTGCGAACACGCTTGCCGGTCGCGTGATAGATTGCGTTGGCGACCGCTGCAGCCGTGCCGACGATGCCGATCTCGCCTAGTCCTTTGACGCCAAGCGGGGTGACTTCGGGATCCGGTTCGTCGACGAAGATGACCTCGATGTCTTGAATGTCGGCGTTCGCAGGCACGTGATATTCGGCATAATTGTGATTGATCCACCGGCCCAACTTGACGTCTGCAAACGTCTCCTCGTGCAGTGCCATGCCAATCCCCATGACGACGCCCCCTAGGATCTGACTCCGGGCGGTCTTGGGGTTGATGATCCGGCCGGCTGCGACCGCGTTGACCACCCGGGTCACACGGACGACGTCCAGCTCTTCGTCGACCTTCACTTCGACAAAGACGGCGCTGTGCGTGTTGCGCGCCTTCTGCATCATGCTGATCATGCCGGAGATTCCGGGAGAAGCGGTCTCCTCCTCCTCAATTACTGTCAGATCCGCGGCACGCATCACGTCGGTGATCGACACGCGCTTGGTGACGTCGGACTTGAGCGACATATGACCGTCGGCAAACTCGATGTCCTCGATCGACTTGGCGCCCCACAATGGCCGGTTCTCGACCTTGTCAGCCGCTTTCAGCAGCTTCTTGGCAACCGCCTGGCAGGCGAGCTGGACCGCCGCGCCGCCCGACGCCGCGCCCCACGACCCGCCCTCGACCGGAGAAGTTGGCAGGTCGCTGTCGCCGAGCTTTGCCGTGATCTGATCCACCGGCAGTCCGAGCGTGTCAGCAGCTACCTGCGTCAGCACGGTGTACGTGCCCGTGCCGATGTCAGACGCTGCCGTCGCCACCTCAAGATGGCCGTTTGCAGTCAGCTTCGCGCTCGCGGCAGTTTTGCTGAATTGTGCGTCCCACATGCCGGTGGCGACGCCCCAGCCGACCAGTTCCTTGCCCTCGGTCATCGATCGCGGTTCGGGGGTGCGCTTCGACCAGCCGAACTTGTCCGCACCTTCTCGGTACGCCTCGCGCAGCGCCTTTGACGTGAAGGGCAACTCGTTCATTGCGTCAATTTCCGAATAGTTGATCATCCGGAATTCAAGCGGATCGACCTTCGCCTTATACGCCATCTCGTCGACCGCGATTTCGAACAGGGCCATGCCGGTCGCCGCACCCGGAGCGCGCATATCCGCCGACGTGTAGGTATCGCGCGGCGCGATCGTGTATTCGCCGCCTGCGTTGGGACTGGCATAGTTCATGATGCCCCAGGTAACGATGTCCTCCATGTTGTTCTCGAACCGTGACGTCGACGTTGTTGCGTCGCCATAGATTGAGGTGAACATTCCGGTCGTCTCGGCGCCAAGCTTGATACCGTAGGTACATTCCGGCCTGTGAGCATGGGTGAACATCTGCTGGCGGGTCATTACGACCCGCACCGAGCGCTCGAGCTTCTTGGCGGCGAGTACCGCGAGCTGCACTTGATATTGCGGCCGCAGCCCCGAGCCAAAGCCGCCACCCACATAGGCGTTGACGACGCGGACGTCCTTCTTCGAGAAGCCGAACGCGCTGGCGATATAGGCCTGGACGCCCTGCGACCCCTGCGTCTTGTCATAGACGGTAATCCTGCCATCGCCGTGCCATTCGACGGTGGACGCATGCATCTCCATCGGATTGTGATGCTCGGGCGCTAAATGATAGGTCTCGCTCAGCTGCAGGGCCGAGGCTTCGAAGGCCGCATTGGGCTCACCCCGGGTTTTTGGCGGATGGTAGGTGTTGCGCTTCTTCTTGGGCAGAAACTTCTCTTCGAGCGATTTCTCGAAGTCGATATTGTGCGCCTCGTTCTCGTACTGCACACCGAGCAGGCTGGCCGCATAGCGGGCAGCCTCGAACGTCTCGGCGAGAACCAGAGCGACAGGCTGGCCGCTGAACATGATCGTCTCGTCATGCAGCGCCTTGAACGGCTCACCTGGGATATTGAGTTCGTCCTTGTAGCTATGGTCGAACCATGCCTCCTTCGGACGGTTCTCATGCGACAGGATCTCGACGACGCCGGGCACACTGCGCGCCGTATCGTCATCAAAGCCGGTGATCTTGCCCTTCGCGATCGCGCTAGAGACGATCACGCCGTAGAGCATGTCCGGGACGGCATATTCAGCGGCATATTTGGCGGCGCCGGTGACTTTATCACGTCCGTCGACGCGGCTAAGCGGGGTGCCGATACCGACTTTCAGTTGAGTTGCCATGTCGGGTTCCTTACGCGACGCGCTTGTCGATCTGGGATTGCGGGGTGCCTGCAGCGGCTTGTTCGAGCGCACGGACGATCGCCTTGTGGGCAAGAGCGACCTTGAAGTCGTTCTCACCCTGGCCGACGGCACCTGCAAGCAGAGCGCTTGCTGCCGTCTCAAACGCCTGGACCGTGGGGGCTTCGTTCTTGATCGCCTCTTCGGCTTGGCTACGGCGCCACGGTTTGTGCGCCACGCCGCCAACCGCGATGCGGACGTCGGCGATGCGGCCGTTCTCCAGTTTCATCGCTACCGCGACCGAGACGAGTGCGAAGGCATAGGACAGCCGGTCACGAAGCTTCAGATAGGTGTAGTTGGTGCTGAAGTCTTCGGACGGTAGGTCGATCGCGGTGACAAGCTCACCGGGTTTCAAAGTGTTGTCGCGCCAAGGCTCGTCGCCCGGGAGGCGATGGTAATCCTCGAATGCGATCGTCCGGTCACCTTCGGGGCCCGTGACCTGCACCTGCGCCTTTAGCGCTGCGAGGGCGACGCACATGTCAGACGGGTGCGTGGCGATGCAGGACGAGCTTGCGCCGAGGATTGCGTGGATACGGTTCACGCCTCCGATTGCACCGCAGCCTGATCCCGGCTCGCGCTTGTTGCACGGTGCTGCAGTGTCGTAGAGATAGTAGCAGCGGGTGCGCTGATTAAGGTTGCCACCATTGGTCGCGGCATTGCGGAGCTGCGGGCTTGCCCCTGCGAGGATCGCGGATGCAAGCAGTGGATAGCGCTGCTCGACCCGCGCGTCGTACGCGGTATCTGCATTGGTCGCGAGCGCGCCGAGACGCAGTCCGCCATCGTCACGCTCGGTAATCCTGTGAAGATCAAGCCGGTTGATGTCGACGATGCGGGCAGGGCGTTCGACATTCTCCTTCATCAGATCGATCAGGTTAGTGCCACCAGCCAGGTAACTGACATGATCCCCCGATCCTTCACGAACTGCCTCGGCAACGTCCGCGGCGCGGGCATAATCGAAGCGGTTCATCGCGCTGTCTCCGTTTCGAGCACGTCCATCACTGCGTCGGTGATGTTCGTGTACGCACCGCAGCGGCATAGATTGCCGCTCATGAGTTCGCGAACGTCCTCGCGCGATTTGGCGCGGCCTTCGTTGATGAGGCCTTGGGCGGAGCAGATCTGCCCGGGCGTGCAATAGCCGCACTGGAATGCGTCACGCTCCACGAATGCGGCTTGCAGCGGGTGGAGTTCGCTGCCGGTTGCCATCCCCTCGATCGTGGTGATCTCGGCACCGTCGCGCACTACCGCGAGCGTCAGGCACGAGTTGATCCGCTTGCCGTCGATAAGGACGGTGCAGGCGCCGCACTGGCCGTGATCGCAGCCTTTCTTCGTACCGGTCAGATCAAGCTTGTCGCGAAGCAGGTCGAGCAAAGTTGTCCAGGGTTCGACCTGCAGAGCACGCTCTTCGCCGTTGATTGTAAGCGTTATCGGGAGGGTGCCTATAGGTTTGGCGGCATCCTGATGAGACGGGCGTGGGGGAGCAATGGTGGCCATGACGGATCCTCAGGCTGGAATTTGGCTGATATCGGCAGTGTTCTGTGCAGCGACGCCGTTCTCGCGGTGACGGAAGTCGGACAGGGCATTGTAAACCTGCAGCCGCGCTCGCATCACCGAGCCCAGCGGACGGTGCGCCGCGAGGCTATGCGCCGGGCGAAAGGTCATCACCTCGTCGAAATAACGGACGCGCTCGGCGCTGTATGCTTCCTGGCGCGGAATACGGATCGTCGCGACGGTGCGATACTGGCTGTCGTTTGCCGGCCATTCGACCGACGTATCTTCGATCGGCTGGCTTTCCGCGTTCGCCCAGAGCTGTACGCGGACCTCGAATACCGCGTCGTGCTCGCTGAAATACCGGACGGTGGCATGGCGAAAGCCATCCTCGTCCTCGTGCGGATCCAGCAGCCAGTCCTTCAATTGATCCTGATAGACCGAAGCCGGGAACGCCGCGAGCTTGGCCACGTAATCACCGTAGCGGACAGGCGCCTGGCTGAAATAGCTGTCGAACAGCGGGTGACTGTAAGGATGCCCGAAGAAGTCCGCCTTGGGGCTTGGCGTCGCCACCTTCGTCAGCACCTTGTTCATGTTGCGCGCGAGGCTGGAGACCGCACTCTTGAACCCTTCCGGCAGCGGCGTCGCGGCACCGATCTGCTTTGCGTCGCGCAGGAAGCCTTGAGCGGTACCCGATGGAAAGGTTGGTCCGGTCGCGAACACAAAGTCCTGCGTATCGGCGTCGTGGCCAGGCAGCTTCTCCCCATCCACCCCGAACACCTTGATCGCCATCCCGCGGTGGGTGGACACGCGGTCGCCCAACGTCTCGCCGGGGCCCTGCGCGAACCGGATAGCGACCGGGTGCGTGCCGGGCTTGGCGAACAAGCCTTGTGCAAGTTCGAGGGGCAGGTCGTTCGCGATCGTCAGTTCGCCGGTAACGCATGCTGAGCTTTTCGCGTGGCTCGCGCGAACGGCATGGTGTTCTCGCTTCTCGACCGTCTCTGTCTGCTGGGTCATGCCCTTGATGATGCCGTCGATTGACTCCTGCTCGTCCGGCTGGATCGTCTCGATGTCGTCGCTATACCGCAGATATGCCAAGCTATGCCTCCCAGATCTCAATGCGAGAGGAAGGCGACGCGTGTGCACGCCTGCCACAGTCGCAAACAATCAGAAAAGTAACCATTTTCAGTACGGATGCGTTCCCGACAACCTACTGATCTCGTGCCGAAAGGCGCTGATTCTGAGATCGGCTATTTCCAGGATGAAATCGAAGAACTCGTTGAAGATCGGGGAGACTATCTCCGGTTGAAGGGTTTTAGAGCGAGCAGAGGAGATCGACATGGCGATTGAACAGCCGAACATTGGACCCGACGACGTTAAGCCAGAGCCGAACAACGCGGATAGCGCTGCGACCGTTTTAGACGATGCGCAGATGACCAAAACGCCTGGTGGTGGTGGTCTAGGCGGTGCCGATGCCGCGGACGCGTTGAGCGGATCGGGAAAGCTTAGCGGTGGTACGACGCCGAACAGTCCTATCGATGTGCCAGTTCCCCATGGCGGTGGGGGTGACCCAACTCGCGAAGCGCAGCTCAGATCTTTGAACGATGGCCCCAAGGAACCGCATACCAATCCGAACTAATCATCCTCGGATCCCTTTTAAGCTCGGATTCCTGTTAAGGAACATCGCGCGGTCTCGGGGGACACGCCGGCGCCTCCGAGACGTTGAGTGTCCATGCATGATGATAGGACAGTTCGTCTAACGCGCCCGCGTTACCTTCCCGTAGGTGTAAAAGCAGTCGTCTTGAGCATCGTCCGATGAGCAGTGATCGTAACCTGGCCGGGCACCGCGTGGTAATCACCGGTGCATCGAGCGGTATCGGCGCGGCAACGGCGATGGCTTTCGCAAAAGCGGGAGCGCGGCTTGTCCTAGGGGCTCGCGGCAAGGGCGGGCTGGACGACATCGCGCAGCGCTGCGTCGAAGCTGGCGGCAGCGCAATCGTCCGACCGGTAGACTGCACCGACGCAGGCGCAGTGGCCGCATTCGCCGCTGAGGCGCGCGATCTGCTCGGTGGTATTGACCTTTGGTTCAGCTGCGAAGGCGTCGGTGTGCTCGGCCGGTACGAAGACGTGCCAATCGCAGATCATGCCCGTGTCGTCGATGTGAACCTCGTCGCCCATATGAACGACGTCCACGCAGTACTGCCGATTTTCGTCGCGCAGGATTACGGCACCTGGGTGAACATGATCTCAGCCGGCGGTTTTGTCGCCACGCCTTACGCTGCGGCCTACTCGGCGAGCAAGTTCGGGTTGCGCGGGTTCAGCTCGGCGTTGCGCGCTGAGGTATCGAAGCGCCCGCATATCCACATATGCGACGTCTGCCCGACCTTCGTTGATACGCCCGGCGTCGATCACGCCGGTAACTATACTGGCGCACGGCTCTCGTTACCCCCAGGTTCGCTGGCACCGGAGACGGTTGCGAAGGCCGTTGTGCGGCTTGCGACGCACCCCCGTAACCTCACCGCGGTCGGAGCGCCGGCAATCGCATTCAAACTCGGAGAGTTTGCGGCGCCGAATCTGATGGCGGCGATCATGAGTGGCTTCCTCGACTCATGGTCGGCCCGCGCGGCCGACGGCAACGACAGCGATGGGGTGTTGTTCGAACCTGGCGTCCCCGCCGGGCCTGATGGTGGCCGACGCGATCCACATCGGGGGCGCAAGATGGTAGCCGCGGCTGGCGGTATGGCGGTTCTCGGCCTTGCGGGGATCGGTATTTGGTTCGGCCGTCGCCGGTGATCGAGGACGACCGCTATCTCGTGGTGCGCTCGGGCAAACGGCTACGAACGGACGCTGTGGTCGCAGATACTGGCGGCTTTGCGTTGCAGGGGTTCACCGCGTGACCGAAGCGATCGAGTTGGTACTGCCGGCGCAGGCCTTCGACCGGCAGGATGATGGCGACGACCTTGGCTTCTACGCACCCCCGCGTTTAGTCACACACATTGACGAGGTAGCAGTAGGTGCACTGACCAACCTGTACCGCGATGCGATCCCCGCTGGCGGGCGGGTGCTCGACCTCATGTCGAGTTGGGTGAGCCACCTGCCGGACGACGTCGCCTATGGCGAAGTAGTCGGACACGGCATGAACGCAGAGGAACTGGCGGCCAACCCGCGCCTCGATCGACGGTTCGTCCAGAACCTAAACGATGTGCCCGACTTGTCCGAAGAGGACGCGCGCTACGATGCCGTACTGATCTGTGTCGGGGTTCAATATCTACAACACCCCCTGGCTGTACTGCGCGAGGTTCGTCGTGTGCTGAAGCCGGGAGGCCGCGTCATCATAAGCTTCTCGAACCGGTGCTTCCCGACCAAGGCCGTGGCGGTCTGGCGCGCTCTCGATACGCAGGGCCACGCCTCGCTTGTCCGCCTCTATTTGGAGACAGCAGGGTTCCGCGATGCCACGGCTTCCCAACTAGCAGACGGTCGCCTGGGCGATCCTTTGGTCGCGATAATCGGTCGCAGTTGAGGCTGTTGGGATCACACCAGCAATGGGGGCGCTGACTTCCCGGTTAGGTACCGTTGCGCCTGTTACAGGTATGTATCAGGCGCAACGGCAACCCAGCGGTCAGGCCTCGACGCTGGCGGTCAACGGTGGAGTCTGCTGATGTTGGACGACCAGCCAATCGTCGTGTCCACGCATCCGCAAAGTCGAGGTGCAATGTGCCTCGTACTTCTCGTCGCCGCTCGTGCATCGCGCTGTGTAGGCAACGACGATCAGACCCTCTTGAGGGCGTGACACTCGTCGATCCGATAACTCGACCGAATCCCAATCGGGCGTAGCCTTGACCGCATCCTTCGCTTCCTGCCCCTGGAAGACATAAGGCGGCCGGGGCAAGACCATGACGATCTCCTCGTCGATCCGGTCCTGGTAATGCTCGTCGCTGGCATCCCATAGGCTCCCTTCGAATTCCCACACGCGCTGGTCGTCCATGCCGTCTCTCCTTCATGGCTCAAGCGCGGGACAATGGGGGAGGGTTCCGGTGTCTCGGCGCCATTGCGCCAAGATCGGCGGTTGGATGAGGCGCGTTGCCTTGGTGTCCAAGACTTTCAAATACAAACAAAGCGGCGGTAGCTGAATAACAATGACGCGCATGGGAACGTCCGCGTGCACCACTGGTTCGCTTGCGTAACAAGGGGATCGTGTATGGCCGGCACTACCGAAAGCGAACTGAGAGGCCACGACGCGGTCAGTCCCTGGGCTATCCCTGCGAAAGGCTGGAAGGACATCGCCCTGCGAGCGTGGAAGGAGGGGAGCCAGGACAATATCAGCCTGGTCGCCTCCGGCGTGGCGTTCTGTGGCGTCCTCGCCATGGTGCCTATGCTGGGCGCCGTCGTGCTGAGCTATGGGCTCGTCGCCACGCCCGCTACGGTAATGAAGAACGTCCAGTCGCTGACGTCCGTCATGCCGACGGATGCTGCCAAGCTGATCGGCGAGCAGTTGGCCAACGTTGTCACGACATCGGACGGCAAGAAGGGGTTCGGCCTCCTGCTGGCGCTTGGCATTGCGTTGTACGGCGCAATGAAAGGGGCAACCGCGCTCATCACCTCTTTGAACATCGCCTATGATGAAGAGGAAACGCGCAGCTTCGTCCGGCTGAACCTCATCGCACTCGCCATCACCGCCGGGGCGGTGCTTATCGCCATCGTCGCTATCATCGCAATAGCCGCAATGGGCAGTCTGGACACACTGTTCCCTTCCGCCCCTGCCATCGTCCTTTTAGCGGGGAAAATCGTTTCTTACATGGTCATGGCGGGTATGGGAGCCGCAGCAGCGGCGACGCTCTACCGCTACGCGCCCAATCGCGATGAGGCGAAGTGGACGTGGCTGACGCCTGGCTCGGTGCTGACAACCGTGTTGTGGCTGGTCGTTACCCTTGGTTTCGGGTTCTACGTGGCAAACTTTGGTAGCTACGACGCGACCTACGGCTCGTTGGGAGCGGCGATCGTGTTGTTGACCTGGCTCTACTTGTCCGCCTACATTCTACTGCTCGGCGCCGAGTTCAATTGCGAGCTGGAGCGACAGACCACGCAAGACACGACTAGGGGGCCTACCGAATCGCTCGGCGATCGCGGAGCGTACGCAGCCGACACGGTAGCTTCCGGACCGGAGATAGCGCCGCAGCCAGGACCAGGGCCGCAGCCCTCAAATGGTGACAAGGAGGTATCGCGAGCCGCACCGTCTACGCCTTCACCTTTGCGAGAGTACGCTGCCGGCCGCATGTTCGTGCGTGCAGCACGCGTAACCGGCCTGGGTAAAGTCGGCATGATACCCTCCGTCATCGTTACTGGCGGGCTTGTTCTCCTGCGACGCCGTGACAAGGCGCTTATGGGGGCAGGGCTGCTTGTCATCGGGGGAGGGCTTAGTTGGCTTTCCGGCCGACCCGTTGGCTCAGATACGCCC
>NZ_JPDP02000002.1:0-6808 GCF_000732685.2 Sphingomonas sp. STIS6.2 | reverse complement strand
CCGACCACGTTACCGCCACTGCTGACGCCGCCACAGCATATTCAAGTACTAAAGCCCAACCTACTGTCCACGCTAATAATTCGCCCATTACCGAATAAGTGTATGTATAAGCCGATCCTGCTACCGGAATCATCGCGGCGATTTCGGCATAACACAAGGCTGCAACTATGCAGATGCCGCCTGCGATCGCGAAGGCAAGCATCAGGCCTGGTCCAGCCTTCTGCGCTCCGGCTGCGGTCAAAGCGAAAATCCCCGTCCCGATGACGCAGCCGATTCCAAACAGCGTCAGTTGAAACCAACCTAACGTCCGCTTTAATGACTTCTCCTCAGCAGCAGCGAGTATGGCGTCGAGTGGTTTGACGCGCTCGAATTTCATAAAATTTGTCCTCCCGGGGTCGAAGCGTCATTGAACCACGACACAATGGTCGGGGAGCCTAACCTCAAATTTCGACAGCGCAATTTATCTGTGCCCCGTTAAAACGCCGCGATCGTGGCCAACGTCCCTCGCGAGTTGATCCGGTGATATTGCAGGCCGTGACGGGTAGATGACCACTGCTCCGCTCGGTCCGATCGTCCATCGCATTATTCCCGAAATTCGATCAATTTCAAGAATGCGGCGCAACTCCACAACGGCTATTTATCGGTGATAGAAAGGTGCCAATGAGCGCTGAAATCCACCCACACGTTGTACTGATACAACCCGCCTACAATGGTTGGTTAGACCATTGGTCCCGGGCCCGAGTACGAAATGTTATTGCTCGCGCAGCAAAACCGTGAAATGCTGTAATACGATGATGATGCAACTGATCTCGATCATGAGCCATCGCCGCTACCAATAGGAAGCGGCATCGTCATCGTTTGACCATCGCCGCCGTTATGGCGCGACGATCAAGGCAGTGTAATGGCGGCTCATATAGAGAGCCTGAAATGGTACTGACCATCGCCATAGCTCAGCCGACAAGCGTCCCCGACTTGGGCCGCCTGCATAGTATAGTCCAAGATCTTCACGCTCGATTAAGTTCTGATATATTTCGATGCGATTGGCTACCTTCCGAACCAGAAATGTTGTGGGCGACGCGGCTAACAGATCCTAAGTGCAAGGTCCTTATTGCCATAATAGATGGTACTACTGTCGGGTATATCTGGTTTGAGATCTTAGTCCGCGAGCGAGATGCTACGCATATCTCCCGGATGCGAATGCACGTTCATCACATCGTCGTCGATGAGATAGCGAGAGGTGAAGGAGTTGGTGAAAGACTTTTGGCCCAAGCAGAACTGGAAGCTTGGCAACTTGGCATCTCAGACATTACGCTCGACGCTTGGGCTTCAAACTCTATCGCCCAAGCCTTTTTTAGCAAGCGAGGGTATGAACCGGTTTACATCAGCCTTACGAAAAAGGCGGAAGCATTTTAAATAATAGTGGCAGCGTCATTAGGTATATTGGACGGAAGCTGCCACAGTCTTTTCATGAGACATTAAGGTTTAGTATAGGATGTCATTTGGCGGATCCCGGCACAACGCCTTATGTAGGTTTTTTGCCCTCATCCCCATGAGCAGCCATTCCCGGAATTCGATCGATTCCGAGAACGCCTGAGCCGTCTCGACCGCCGTCCGTTTGTAGGAAACCCGCCGCCAAACTCGACAGGCGTTGCCCCAACACATAGCGTCGCATCGTGATCGAAGATGGCACCCGCGACGGTACGAAACTACATGCCGCGGAGTCATCCGGGGAGGATCGGGAGCTTCGCGCGTGCGCTTCGGCGTCCGGGCCCTTGTCGAAAGGCCCGATCGTCTTGAGGTGGTTGCTTCGCATCCTCGTCGGCTGCGTCGCTGCGGCTGTCCTGATGTTCGTTGGACTGGTTGCCTACTTTTTCCTTGTTGTCGGGCCGCGCCAGGAGGCGGCTCGGCAGGACGCCAGGCACGCGGCGGAGGCGTTTGCGCGGTTGACCGGTGGGGAGCGGCGCCTCGCCATCTACGACGCCTTCGCGGCGCAGATTTCCGCACATTATTACGATCAGTCTTTCGGTGGGTTCGACTGGCCGAAGCTCAGACGACACTGGCGTATCGAGGCTGCGAAGAGTGCCGACGACTGGCATCTCTACTGGGACGTGATGGCCCAACTGGCCCAGACCTTCCCGGTATCGCATGTCAGCGTGGAGATGCCGATCGCGGCAGCGAAGCGCGCGAAGGCGGACGGGGGTATCCAAATCCAATTGCCGGTCTCAGCGCCCTGTCCGGAACCAGACGGCGGGATGCTTCTCACTCCCATTCGACGCGGAAAGGAAATCGGGATCGAAGTGGGTGAGGTGATCCCCGGCTCTGCTGCGGCCAAAGCCGGTGTGGCGCCCGGATGGCTTGTACTGGAATATGCCAACAAGCCGGCACCATCGGGGCGTCGGATCATGGCGACGCTCCTTCGCCTGACGCCCGACCAGATCGGGAAGTGGGAAGGCAGCGGACGAGACGGTTTTCGCAACCTTGCCGTTCCTGATAGCTCGAAGAGCAAGGTCGCCTTCGACGTCGATTGTGGACGGGTTCGGCCGGCCGTCGAAGTCCGGTCCCTTGCCGGCGGCGTACGCTACATCCGGTTCGACAAGTTCGAGGCGGAACCCGTTCAAAAGGTCGCGGAAGCGTTGCGGCAGGCCGGACCGGCAGGTGTGGTGATCGATCTCCGCTTCAACAGCGGCGGGTTCCCGATGCTTTTCTTGAATCTTCTCCTGCCGCCGGGTCGCCCCGTCTACAGGACGATGGACGCGTCCGGCCTCGGGGTGTCCAGGACCGACGCCGAGGCCGCGTCCTATGCCGGCCCGCTCGCGATCCTGACCGGTCCTGCATCCGCAAGCGCTGCGGAGGTCTCGACAGCGGTGCTGAAGCGGCTTGGCCGTGCCGTCGTGATCGGACGGCGGACGAATGGGTCTGTCCTTGGTGCCCCTACCTTTCCGCTCCCCGACGGCGGGCGGGTGCAGGTGCCGGTGCAGGACTTAATCATGCTGGACGGAACGCGCCTGGAAGGGGCCGGTGTGGCGCCAAATCTCGTCGTCCTCGCTTCGTCGGCTGATCTTCGCGCTGGACGCGACACTGCGCTTCTCGAGGCGCTTCGCACTTTGAGCCGTTCACGTCCGCCGACGTAGTAACACGAAATCGCGTCCCGATCAGACGTCGTTGAGATCGTGCAGTTTCGCAATTCCCGTTTCACCATCGATTGCGAGAACCCGGATGCCTTCTCTCCCGCCGTTCCTAACCGGGAATGAGAGGCACATGACGCGGGTCGCGGAAATGACCATCCGTTGACGACTGTATTATGCGGGCATATCACTTCGAGCGGTCATGCGGAGCAGAAATGCCTATCAAACTTGTTCGTCGAACCGTTGCGTTGCTCCTAGCCACGGCGTGTGTGCCTTCATCCGCAAATGCACAGACGGCCAATGCTACATCGCAGTCAGTTGGATCAGGTGCGCCCGCGAGCGTCGATCCGCTGACGGTGGCGATACACATCAAGGACGTTGAGCGTTTCACGAAGGTGTTGTCCGCCACCAACGGGCGGCCAAGGGCATCCGATATTCAAAAGGGGTATCTGGATAATGCCTCGTATGGCGTGTCGGTCTTTACGCCCGGCCGGATTGGCGATGCGGCCCGTCTCGCCAACAAGGTCAGCGCCGACCCAGCCTTGTACGGTCGAGCGGTTCGTGAATGTCTTCCCCGCGTAAAGGAAGCCACGGCCGACCTTCGGGCGATCTACCTCGCCTTGCATGGATTGCTGCCCGATCAGCCGCTCCCACAAATCTATGTAGTAATAGGAGCCGGTAATTCCGGTGGCACCGCAGGCCCCGGCGCTCAGGTCATCGGACTTGAGGTACTATGCGCGGAGAATCCTTCAGCCGTAGGCTTCAGGATAGCGCTTCGTCGCTTCTTCGCGCACGAAACCGTTCATACCTTCCAGCAGGATATATCGGGAGTGGAGAAATCTCCTCTGTTGGGTGAAGCTCTTATTGAAGGAGCGGCGGATTTCATTGCCGCCCTGGTGACGGGAGAAGTACCCGAGCCGGAGAGGGCGAGTTGGGCATCCCAGCGTGAGGGAATACTATGGGATCAGTTTCAAAAAGACATGCCCGTAAGCCTAGCGACTGTTCAAGACAATCCGCCTGCTGATGCAGTTAAGGCGGTCAATAGATGGCTGCATAATTACAAATCAGCGCCACCCGGTTGGCCTAGTGAAGCCGGTTACTGGGTAGGTATGCGTATCTGGACGGCATACTATGCGGCTTCGACGGACAAGCATCGCGCCATTCGCGATATGTTGAAGTGGAACAATCCTGAATTGATCCTGCGACAAAGTGGCTACCGATGATCAACTTCTAGATAATGTGGAGAAGTTAGATGAAAGTTGATGCACAGGAGCTTCCAAAAAGCGGCGTTTTCAAGGGCATCGTCAATGGAGATGCGCGCGTAAGAAGCGGATCGAACCTTGAAGTAAAGGGTGTTATCAACGGCGATCTGCATATTGAGGCGGAGTCCAAGGTGCTGGTAAGCGGCATTGTGGAAGGCCGCGTTATAAACGACAGCTCCGAGGTGGAGCTTACAGGGATTATCGGGGGATAAGGCCCGACAGCCGAGCAGGTCCGATTCCTAAAACACCATCCTTTTGAGGAAAGCCTCAGCCGTTTCGGTCGCCTTTCGCTGGCGGGAAGGCGAACGGGCGTGATCGATCACGCCCGTCGCTGGCATTAACCGGGTGAAGCGGCAGAACCGGCCAGCAGCCCGCCGTCGATGTTCACTTCCGTCCCTGTGACGTAGGTCGCCTCATCCGAGGCCAGCATTACCGCAATGGCCGCGACTTCATCGGGCATACCAAACCGCTTGAGCGGCGTATCCGCGACTAGCGCCTGCATCCTGGCGTCCCGATCGGGACCGGTGCCCAGCATCGGCTCCCAAATCGGCGTGAGGATGGCGGCCGGATGGACCGAGTTGCAGCGGATTTTCCAACCCTGTTGAGCGCAGTAGAGCGCAACCGTCTTGCTGTGGTTGCGGATCGCTGCTTTGGACGAGGCATAAGCCGCAGCGCCAGGGATGCCGACCAGTCCCGAGCGGGAAAATATGTTGATGATAGATCCTGCCCCCACAACCCTCATCGCGCCTATTGCATAGCGACAACCGAGGAATGTCCCGTCGAGGTTGACCCGGTGAACCTCGCGCCAGTCCGCTAGGCTGGCATGTTCTGGGTCGTGATGTGCCATGCCGGCTTCGAACCCCGTCACGCCGGCATTGTTGACCACCACGTCGGCTACGGGAACGATGGCAGCTAACCGCAACCAATCAGCTTCCTCACGTACATCGAGCGGTTCGAACCGACACCCGATTTCAGCCGCTGTTGCCGCTCCTGTTGCTTCGTCGATGTCGGTGACAACGACGACCGCACCTTCGTCATGGAAGCGAGCTGCTATTGCGCGGCCGATGCCACGCGCAGCGCCGGTGACGACGCACGTCTTGTTATTCAGTCTTTGCATGATGTTCTCGAAACAGAGCCCAGTCGGCGGATTACTCCGCTGGCGTATGCTTTGCCGCTTTAGCGGTGACGCTGGATCATTTCGAAAGGCTCCCGAGGACGTCACGATGCTACGGTAACAATCGATCGGCTGCAATTCCCAAAACCCACCTGAGAGAAGCGGGCGTTGGCTCATCGTCCAAGTTAGGGCAGCGTCACCGGATGCCTCACCGCTTGAACCTGACCGCCCTCCTCGTCGACGAATATGACACCGCCATCTCCTTTTTCGTCGATAAGCTTGGCTTTGAGTTGCGTGACGACACCTCGCTGACAGATGGCAAACGGTGGGTGGTGGTCGCGCCGCACGGCGCGGGGAGTGGACTGCTACTGGCGCGGGCTATCGGGGATAGGCAACGTGAAGCGATCGGCGATCAGAGCGGAGGTCGAGTGTTCCTGTTTCTTGAAACGGATAACTTCGCCCGTGACCACCTCGCGTACACGCAGGGAGGTATCCGCTTCGTCGAAGCGCCTCGCCATGAACCATATGGCATCGTGGCTGTCTTCGAGGACCTTTATGGCAACCGATGGGATCTGATCGAGCCTATCACCGGCGAGCAGTGATTCCCGATTGACCATCGTTTCCGCAAAGATTGAACGGCAATGTTGTGGCGGCGCGCGCGACGCGGCTACCGTGTAACGCAACCGAGACGTTAACCGAGGAAAGCTATGCGGGTTCACGACGGGAAGGTTGCCATCGTCATTGGTGGAACGCGCGGCATCGGTGCAGCGATCAGCCGAAGGTTGGCGGCTGATGGCGCATCGGTTGGGGCAACATTTCTAAGCCGGTCGGATGACGCCGAGCGTCTTTCAAGTGAGTTGAGTTCGGCAGGCCGTCATGCCCTTATAGTGCAGGCAGACGTTAGCGATGCGGGCGCGCTCAACGACGTGATGAATCAGATCGTGCAGCATTTTGGCCGACTTGATATTTTGGTGAGCGTAGCTGGAACGGCAATCGTAGGGCCGCTTGAGGATTACCCGGACGGTGCGTTCGACCGCTCTTTTGCGTTGAACGTCAGAGCGCCATTCCTTGCAGCAAAGAAGGCGGCAGGCTTGATGACCGAAGGCGGGCGGATCGTGACGATCGGAAGCATCGTGGCGGACAGAATGCCCGGCGCTGGCGGCACGCTCTACGCGGCGAGCAAAGCCGCGTTGGGAGGCATGACACGCGGTCTAGCACGGGATTTAGGCGAGCGTGGCATCACCGCGAACCTAGTTCAGCCGGGGCCGATCGACACCGAACGCAACCCTGCGGATGGTCCGAACGCC
>NZ_JPDP02000001.1:0-65619 GCF_000732685.2 Sphingomonas sp. STIS6.2 | reverse complement strand
CGCGACGCCCAACTGCCACAGCACGAACGCATGCTCCTCCGCCGCCTCGCGCAGCGACTCGAACCGGCCCGACTTGCCGCCATGCCCCGCACCCATGTTCGTCTTGAGCAACAGCACATTGTCGTCGGTCTTCATCAGCCGCAGCTTGGCCGCCCATTTCGCCGGCTCCCAATAGGTCACGCGCGGATCGTTCAGCCCGCCGCTGATGAACATCGGCGGATAGGCCTGCGCCTTGACGTTGTCGTACGGCGAATAGGACCGGATCAGCGCGAACGCCGCCGGATCCTCGATCGGATTGCCCCATTCGGGCCATTCCCCCGGCGTCAGTGGCAATTCGGCGTCGAGCATCGTGTTGAGCACGTCGACGAACGGCACGTCGGCGATCACCGGGCCCCACAGCTCAGGGTCGGAATTGACCACCGCCCCCATCAGTTCACCACCCGCAGACCGCCCCGCGATCGCGATCCGCCCCGCAGACGTCCACTTCGCGTCGACCAGCGCCTTGGCCACATCGACGAAATCGTTGAACGTGTTCTCGCGCTTCTCCAGCTTGCCGTCGAGATACCATTGCTGGCCGAGGTCATCGCCGCCGCGGATGTGCGCGATCGCATAGGCAAAGCCGCGGTCGAGCAGGCTCATCCGCCCGGTCGAGAAGCCCGGCGGGATCGCATAGCCGTACGCGCCATAGGCATAGAGGAACACAGGCGCCGACCCGTCGCGCACGAACCCGGCTGGATAGACGATCGAAACGGGAATTTCCGTCCCGTCCCGCGCGCGTATCTTCAGCCGCTCGGTCGCGTATTTCGCCGCGTCGTAACCGCTCGGGATCTCCTGCACCTTGAGCATCGTCCGCTCACCGGTGTCGACGTCATAGTCGTGCACCGTCCCCGGCGTGACCATCGACTCATAGCCGAGCCGCAGCACGGTCATGTCATATTCGGGATTATCGCCGAGCCCGGCGACATAGCTCGCCTCGGGAAACTCGATCCGCTTCCCCTCGGTCGGCGTCTCGTACCGGTGGATCGCGATCTGATCGAGCCCGTCCTCGCGCCCGTCGACCACGAAGAAGTCCTGATAGCACTCCACCCCGGTCATGTAGAAGGTCGGGCTGGCCGGGATCAGCTCGGTCCACGCACCCGGCTCCTCGACCAGCGCGGTGCACAGGCGGAAATTCGGATCGACGTCGTTGGTATGGATGAACAGCGTCCCGTCATGCTCGTCGACGTCATATTCGCGACCAACCTTCCGCGCGGACACCAGGATCGGCACTGCCAGCGGCTCGTGCGCGGGCAGCAGGTAGATCTCGCTCGTCACATGGTCGCTCGTCGCGATCACGATCCACTTGCGCGAACTCGTCTCGCCGACGCCGACGCGGAAGCCCTCGTCCTCCTCGTGGAACAGCACGACGTCGTCGCTGATCGGCGTCCCCAGCCGGTGGAACCGCGCATTGTCGGTCCGCCACTGCTCGTTCGCCAGACCGTAGAGGAAGCCTGCATCGTCCGCGGTCCACACAATCTCGCTCAGCATGCCGGGGATGACGTCGGGCAGATGCTCGCCGGTGTTCAGGTCCTTGACCCGGACCTCGAACCGCTCGCTCCCATTGTCGTCGATCGCATAGGCGAGATAGCGCCCGTCATTGCTGACCGAGAACGCGCCGAGCCGGAAATATTCATGCCCCTCGGCCAGCGCCGGCTCGTCGAGCAGCAGTTCGTCGTCACCGCCCGCGACGGGCTTGCGCCACCATTTCTTGTACTGGCCGCCGGTCTCGTAGGCGGTCCAGTAAAGCCAGTCGCCGTCCTTTTGCGGGACCGAGGACTCGTCCTCCTTGATGCGTGCCTTCATCTCTTCGTACAAAGTGTCGGTCAGCGCCTTGTGCGGCGCCATCTGCGCCTCAAAATAGGCGTTCTCGGCGGCGAGATACGCCAGCACGTCCGCGTCATCGACCTCGGGATAGTTGGGATCCTTCAGCCACGCATAGGGATCCTCGATCGTCACGCCATGCGCGGTGAAGCTGTGCGGCCGCTGCTCGGCACGCGGCGGCACGGATGGGGTCTCGGGCGAAGAGATGGCAGGGGAATTCATGGTCATCCCCCCTGTTACCGCCCCCACGACCGGAAGCCAACGCAAGAGGCCCCCGCCCGCAAGCAAACCCCGCTGTCCTACACGCCGCGTTTCTGTCACAACACGCGCCATGCCCTGTCCCGGCCCCAATCGCCCGCACACGCCCCGCCCGCGCGGCACCCGACCGGCACGCTGCCCCTGACAAAGCCGCATTTTTTGCTGCCAGCGTCTCAACATTCACAACATTCAGATCGACGAAAGCCCCGATGACCCGATCCAGCCCGACCCGACTCACCGCCCTGCGCGCCCATCTCGCCGCCGCCGGCCTCGACGGCTTCGTCGTGCCGCTGACCGACGAGCATATGAGCGAATATGTCGGCGGCTATGCGCAGCGGCTCGGCTGGCTGACCGGGTTCCAGGGCTCGGCGGGCAGCGCCGCGGTGCTCGCCGACCGCGCCGCGATCTTCACCGATGGCCGCTACACGCTCCAGGTCCGCGAACAGGTCGATGGCGATCACTGGGAATACGCCCCCGTGCCGCAGACCAGTGTCGCCGCCTGGCTCGGCACGCACGTCGCCGAGGGCGCGCGGATCGGCTATGACGCGTGGCTCCACACCAGCGCCTGGGTCGCCGAAGCCAGCGCAGTGCTCGCCGATCGCGGCGCTGAGCTCGTCGCGGTCGACGCCAACCCGATCGACGCGATCTGGACCGACCGCCCCGCGCCATCGCCCGCCAGGATCACCATCCAGCCAGACGCGTTCGCCGGCGCCTCGTCCGCCGAAAAACGCGCGCGGATCGCCGACTGGCTCGCCGAACAGCGCGCCGACGCGGTCGTGCTGTCCGCGCTCGATTCGATCGCCTGGACGCTCAACATCCGCGGCGACGACGTCAGCCACACCCCCGTCGCGCTCAGCTATGCGATCGTCGGCGCCGACGGCACCACCGACCTGTTCGTCGCACCCGAAAAGCTCGACGACACGGTCCGCCAGCATCTCGGCAACGCGGTCCGCGTCCATGACCGCGCCGCGTTCCAGCCCGCGCTACGCGACTTCGCAGGCAAGCGCGTTGCCGCGGATCCCGAACGCGCCGTCGCCGCGATTTCCGACGCGCTGACCGCGGGCGGCGCCAAGGTCCTCGCGCTGCGCGATCCCGTCGTGCTCGCCAAGGCGCTCAAGAACCCGGTCGAGATCGCCGGCCACCGCGCCGCCTCGGTCCGCGACGGCGCCGCGCTCGCGCGCTTCCTGCGCTGGGTCGAGACCGACTGCGCCGACGGCAGCCAGACCGAATTGTCCGCCACCGCGAAGCTGCTCGCCTTCCGCGAGGCGACCGGGCTGCTGAAGGACACCTCGTTCGACACGATCTCGGCGACCGGCGCGCACGGCGCCAGCCCACACTACCACTGCACCGAGGAGTCGAACGTCCCCCTCGAGCCCGGCCAGCTCTATCTGGTCGATTCGGGCGGGCAATATGCCGACGGCACCACCGACGTGACGCGCGTCATGCCGATCGGCGCGCTGGCGCCCGAACAGGGCAAGGAGATCCGCGACCGCTTCACCCGCGTGCTCAAGGGCCATATCGCGATCGCGACCGCGGTCTTCCCCGACGGCACGCTTGGCGGCCAGATCGACGCGTTCGCACGGCGTCCGCTCTGGGAGGCGGGGCTCGATTTCGCGCACGGCACCGGTCACGGCATCGGCGCCTATCTGGCGGTGCACGAGGGACCACAGCGGATCGCCTCGCCCAACTACCCCGGCGGCGCGGCGATGGAGCCGCTGCGTGCGGGGATGATGCTCTCGAACGAGCCCGGCTATTACAAGGCGGGCGAATACGGCATCCGGATCGAGAATCTGCTGCTGATCGAACCGCGCACGATTCCCGGCGCGGACCGCGCGATGCTCGGCTTCGAGACGCTGACCTTCTGCCCGATCGAGCGCACGCTGATCGAACCGTCGCTGCTCACCCAGCCCGAGCTCGCATGGCTGAACGCCTATCACGCGCAGGTGCTGGATACGCTCTCGCCCGAAATGACCGGCGACGACCGCGCCTGGCTCCAGGCAAAATGCGCGCCGATCGGCTGACCGCCTCAGTCCACAGGCGGCTCGTCCGTAGGGGGAGCCGCGGCGGGCCCGGCCGACGCGGCACGCGCCTGCGCCTTGCGACGGCGCAGATTCTCGCGCAGCGCGGCGGCCATGCGGGCCGCTTTTTCCGCCGCCTTTTCATCGTTCGATTGCATAATAACGCTCTACATCGTCGCGCGACGCCTTGACAATCGTCCCGCCCTCGTCTCTTAGCCCCACTCCGCCGACAGCGATGTCGACGAGTGCTGCCGTAGCTCAGTGGTAGAGCGCATCCTTGGTAAGGCTGAGGTCGTGAGTTCAATCCTCACCGGCAGCACCAGCTTTTTTTCATCCGACCGCCGCGTGGACCCGACGTCCCGCCGGCCCCGCAGCAGCGGGCCCTAGGTCGGTTACCCCATCCTGACCAAAGTCTGTCGGCAATGGCCGCCATGGCAGCGACGCCTTGCCGTGACGCCGTCCTGTGCCTAAAACCGCTCTCATAATACCAATGAAATACCGGAGAGCTGTTATGACGCGACGCATGGCCATGACGGGGACGTACGCGGCCCTGATCGCGACGGGCTTGGCGACCACGGTCTCCGCGCAGGGCATCGCGCAGCCGGTGACGATGCCCGCCATCTTCCCCGCGCCGACGTCGGTCGCGCTGCGGACCGGCACGATAACGCTCGGCCGATCGGTGGTGCTCGTCGCCCCAGCCGGCACCGACGGTGACAGCGTCGCGCTGGTCCGTGAGATCCTGCGCGCCGCCGGAGTCACGACGATCACGACCGCGCGGCGGCTGCCCGCCGCCCCCGATCGCCCGCACATCCTGCTCGGCACCGGCGACACCGCGATCGTCCGCGACGCGCTCGCCCGCGCCGGTACCGTCCGCGACACGCATCCCGAAGGCTATACGATCGCCACGCTCGCAGCGGGCAGCAGCGGCATTATCACGCTGGCGGGCCAGGACGCGGACGGACTGTTCCATGCCGTCCAGACCTTCCGACAGCTCGCGGCACGCCCGGCCCTCCCCGCGCTGGTGATCCAGGATCATCCCGCGATGCCGATGCGCGGCACGATCGAGGGCTTTTACGGCAAGCCCTGGACGATGGCGGACCGGACGAAGCATCTCGACTTCCTCGCCACCGTCAAGGCGAACACCTATGTCTACAGCCCCAAGGACGATCCCTATGCGCGCGATCGCTGGCGCGAGGCCTATCCCGCGGCGACTTTGTCCGCGCTCGGCACGCTGGTCGCGACCGCACGGCACAACCATGTCGATTTCGTCTATGCGGTCTCGCCGGGCCCCTCGGTGTGCTTCTCCGACCCCGCCGATGCTCAGGCGCTCGAACGCAAGTTCGCCGCGCTGCGATCGATCGGCGTCCACAGCTTCTATGTCGCGCTCGACGACATCGAATATACCAAATGGAATTGCGAACGGGACAAGGCCAGTTTCGGACCATCGGGCGCCGAGGCCGCAGGCATCGCGCAATCACGCCTGCTGAACGCGGTTCAGGCGGATCTGCTTGCGAAGGATCCGTCGTCGCGCCCGCTGATCATGGTGCCGACCGAATATTACGACGCGAAGGAAACCCCGTACAAGGCGGCGCTGCGCAAATATCTCGATCCCCGCGTCGTGGTGCAGTGGACCGGCACCGATGTCGTCCCCCCCGCGATCTCGATCGCCGATGCGAAGACCGCGACCAAAGCCTTCGGGCGCAAGACGCTGCTGTGGGACAATTATCCGGTCAACGATTATGCCCAGACCACCGGGCGGCTGCTGCTCGCGCCCTATGCGCGGCGCGAGGCGGGGCTGGCGGGCGAACTGACGGGGATCCTGTCGAACCCCATGAACCAGGAGGCGCCAAGCCGCGTCGCGGTGACCGGCGTTGCTGCGTTCGGCTGGAACGACAAGGACTATGACGCGGACCGCACGTGGCAATTCGCCGCCCGCGAGCTGGCGGGCGGCGATCCGCGCGCGACCGCGGCGCTGCTGAGCTTCTTCGACACGCAGCACCTCGCCCCGACCTTCGGCAGCCAGCCCTGGCAGCCCCAGGCGCCCAGGCTCAAGGCCCAGCTCGACGCCGTGCGCCTCGCGCTGGCGGAGGGCGATGCGGCCGCCCGCGGTCTCGCGCTCGCGGATCTGGCCAGGGCGGCCGACACGCTGGCGGCCGCGCCCGACACGATCCGCTCGGGCACGATCGATCCGGGCTTTGCGGACCAGGCACGCCCCTGGCTCGATGCGATGCAGATCTGGGGTCGCGCGTTGCAGATGACCGCCGCCGGACTCGACGCCGCGAACCACGACGGCACGGCCGCCCCCGGCTATTTCGCCGAGGCGCGGCGTCTCGCCGCACAGGCCGCAGCCGTCCAGACCATCCCCGGTGCGACTCGGTTCGACGGTGCGATCCGGGTCGCCGACGGGGTGCTCGACCGGTTCGTTGCGGAGGCTCCGACGCTGATCGCCACCGCCACCGCCCCGGCCCCCACCACGTCGGCCTCCGCCGAAGCCGTGCGGTAGCGGCGGCTGCGCCGCGCGTGGCGCGTCAGTGCGCGATCGCGCGGAGCGCCGACGCCTCGGTCGCGGGTAGCTGGTCGATGCCGCTGGCGGGCACCTGGAACAGGCCGCGCGCGTCAGCGCGGCTCCCCGCCGTGTTGCTCGCGCTCCATTTGGCGAGCCACGGCGACAGCAACAGCCCGAGCGTCACCGGCGCCAGCCACAGCGCAGTAATCGGAACGGCAGGCGAGATCAGGAGCAGGGCGACCCCCGCCGCCAGATGCCAGCGATAGCGCGGCACGACATCCGCGATCGACAGCCCGTCGCGATCCCTGTTCTGCGGGCTCCAGCCCGAGGGCTGGCCACGGAAGATGCTGATCAGGTCCATCGTCTGCGTCAGCATGATGACCGGCGCGGACAGCATCGATAGCGGGATCTCGGCAATGGCGGACAGGATGATCGCCCGCGCGCCCCCGAACGCCGCGCGCCGGCTCCGGTCGGACACCGCCCAGATGATCCCGAGCAATTTGGGACCGAACAGCAGGATGACCGTCAGCGCCAGCACGCGCGCCGAGGTGGTCGCCTCGACGAGCTTGCTTTCGCCGGCAAAGGCCTGCGCGATGGTCGTCAGGATCAGGACCAGCCAGGCGGGTGACGTCATGTACGCCGACGCTCCAATCGCCAGCTGCAGCCGGTTGACCGGATGGAACCCGTCCGACCCGAGCAGCTTCAGATGCTGGATATTGCCCTGCGCCCAGCGCCGGTCGCGCACCGCCATGTCGATCAGCGTCGGGGGAAATTCCTCATAGCTGTCGTCGATCATGATCAGGTGCACCGCCCAGCCGCGCCGCCGCAGCAAGGCGGCCTCGACCATGTCGTGGCTCATGATCGCGCCGCCGAACGGCGGGCCGCCGGGCAGCACGGGCAGGCCGCAGCTTTCGGCAAAGGCCCGGGTGCGGATGATCGCATTATGCCCCCAGAAGCTCGCCTCCGACCCCGACCACCAGACCAGTCCGGCGGTCGAGATCGGGCCGTAGAGCCGGCTGTTGAACTGCATCCAGCGCTGGAACAGCGTGGTCGCGCCGCGGATCGTCGGCACGGTCTGCAACAGGCCGACCGAGGGGCGGCGCTCCATCACCTGCGCCATGCCGATCATCGCGTCGCCGCTCATCAGGCTGTCCGCGTCGAGCACCAGCATGTGATCATAGCCGCCGCCGAAGCGCCGGACCCAGTCGGCGACATTGCCCGGCTTGCGCGCGACATTGTCGGTCCGGCGGCGATAATAAAGCGGAACGCGCGATCCGGGGGCGAGCACCTCCCAGGCCGCGACCTCCTGCGCGCCCGACTCTTCGCCCGAATCGCTCAGCACGAAGAAGGCGAAGCTCCCCGCCTCGCCCGCAGCCTCGATCGCATGCATCATTCGCGCGATCCGGCCGAACACCGCGTCGACGTCCTCGTTATGGACCGGGATCAGCACCGCGGTCTGCCCGGTCAGCGGCTGGCGGTTCTGCGGCACCGGCACGAAGCCGGGATGCATCCGCGTCATCAGCAGGACAAACCCGATCAGCGCATTGAGAAACCCGAACGCGATCCACGCGAACAGCGGGAAGAACAGCACGAGCAGCGCGACGTCCCACAGGTCGATGCCGTCGCCGAGCAACGAATCCTGGACCGCCGCCGAGGCGGTGGTGGCGAGCAGCATCGTCAGCAGGAACAGGAGCAGTCGCCGCGACGACATGCCCTCGGGCGAGGTCAGCGTGTCCGAGCCGTTGGACGGTCCGGCCAGCGGGTCGGGTGTCGGCCCGCCGCCGGTGCCGCGCGCCCGGAAATTCTGCAGCGGCATGTCGATCGGGACGTCGGCGGGCAATCGTGCCGGAAGTGCGGGATGACCGGGGCGGCCCGGGCTGTCCACGGTCATGGCTCAACCCACCTGCGTCAGCACGGTTTCGCTGAGCGACTGCCCGCCGCGCTTCAGGAACAGCCGGACATCGGCGAGGACGCCGCGTTCGGGGGCGACATCGAGCGTGACGCGCCAGCGGTTCGGCTGGCCGACGACCGGATAGGCGGCGCTGGCGAGGACCCGGCCACGGCTCACATCGGCCTGCACCGTCACCCCGCTCGACCGGTCGAGCCCGGCGAGCGTCGCACCAACGAAATCCACCACGACCTTCCGTGCGCCCGGCGTCGGCTCGGCGCCCGGCCGGCCGGCCGAGCCACGCCAGTTCTCGACCGCATGCGCGGCCTGCGCGACCGACGGATCGCGCGACGACCAGGTCAGCCGATAGTCGAACTGCATCGTCTTGCCCGCGGTCGCCGGCGCGGCGGGCACCCAGAAAGCGGCGATATTGTCGACCGTCTCGCTCGCGGTCGGGAAGGCGTACAGCGTCACCGCCCCCTTGCCCCAGTCGCCCTTCGGCTCGATCCACAGGTTTGCTCGGCGATCGTAGAAGGCACCGTCGTCCTGGTAATGATCGAACGCCCGGTCGCGCTGGATCAGGCCGAAGCCGCGCGGATTGTCGTCCTGGAAGCTGTCGAGCGTGGGGGTCGCGGGATTGGCGAGCGGACGCCAGATCCGCTCGCCGGCACCGGTCGCCATCGCCAGCCCGTCTGAATCATGGATTTCGGGGCGCCAGTCGATCGCCGCGGCGCGGTTGCCCTCGCCATACCAGAACATGCTCGTCGCCGGCGCGATGCCGAGCCGCGCGACGTCCTTGCGCAGCGTGATCGTCGACGAGACATCCTGCACGACGCCGCCATCGGTCCCGTCGGTGTACCGGCACACGAAGCGGTACGCACCGGTCACGCTGGGCCCGTCGAGAAGGGCATAGACGGTGTAGCTCTGCGCGCCCGTCGCCTCGATCCAGAAGGCGGTAAAGGCGGGAAATTCCTCCTTGCCGTCGATCCCCGTGTCGATCGCGATACCGCGCGCGGACAGGCCATATTGGTCCTGCGAACCGGCGGTACGGAAATAGGAGGCGCCGATAAACGCCATCCAGTCGCTCTTGCCATCACTCGACACCGCGCGAAAGCCGGCGATGCCGAGGGCGGCGTGATGCCCGGACTCGGCCTTGAAGAGATCCGCGGCAAAATCGACCGCGCGCGCCTGCCCGCGTTCGACGACATGGATTACGACCGGGGTCGGCGCATAGCGGCCGAGCGGGAACAGGCGGATGCCCCCCGCCAGCGTGCGCTCGGGTCGATAGCTGATCGAGCCGACCGCATCATAATCGATCGCCTCGGCCGCCGCGACCTTGGCCGGCGCGCGGTAAGGCGCGCGCGCCAGCGCGGCGGCGCGCTGTTGCAGCGCCTCCCAGGAAAACGACTCGGGCTTGCCCAGCGCGGGGGCGGTCGACGCCGCGGTGCCGCGCCTGCGGGGGGTGCCCGCCCCCGTCTGTGCCAGTGCCGCCGCCGGCCACAGGCCCGTGGCCGCAAGGGCCATCATGATGTCGCGTCGTGTCGTTTCGGTCATGCACCGCTTATCCGACTTCGCGCGCCGCAGTGCAACAATCGGTAATGCCCCGCGCCGCCGCCCGCCCGCCAAACGGGGCCGCCTGCCCCGTCGTCAGGACACCGTGTCGTGTCTCAGAGCGCGTGGAGCGCCGCGAGGATCATCCGCCCGGTGACCTCTGCGGTTTCGGTCTCGGACAGCCGCGGACAGGACAAGGTCCGGTGCCCCAGCCCGAACATGCACGCCAGCACCAGCTCCTCCGCGCCGTCGAGCGCATTTGCCGACAGCGCGGGATTGGCGACGCAGGCGAGATCGCGCACCACCGTGCGAAACCCGGTGCAGAGCGAGCCGATCGTGTCCGCGACCTCGCCGTTGCGATGCGCTTCTGCCATGATATCAAACGACAGCGCCTCATCCCCCTTGGCGAGCGACCGCCGCGCGAGCTCGACAAATCCGCGCTCGATCGACAGCCGCCCCGTCGACACGTCGTCGGTCAGCTTGCGCAGGTCTGAGAGTTTGGCCTCGGCATCCTCAAGGATCAGCGCCTGGATCAGCGCGTTCTTGCCGGTGAACAGGCGATAGATCTGGCCGACGCTAACGTCCGCAGCGGCAGCCAGTTCGGCCATCGACGTCTGATGGAATCCCTGCGTCGCATAAAGATGCCGGGCCGCATCAACGATGTGCGAACGCGCCGACTTCTCATGTTGCACTGCACTCAAAATTCCACTCCGGACGACGTTTTAACTTGACCCGGCGTTTGCACGTCCATAGCGGCGGCGCAAGCGGAATGAACGTTCATTCCGGTGAACTCTTCTGCACGGACGTCGGGATGCTCAACATGCAGCGATTGAACCTCAAGGGATCGGTGGCCCTGGCCGCGCTGGCGCTGATGGCGGCGTGCAGCAAGGAAGAAGCCCCCCCGCCCCCGCCGACGCCCACGGTCGGCGTCGTGACGGTCGCGCAGGAGGCGGTGACGCTCACCACCGAGCTGCCGGGGCGGATTGCTGCGGTAGAGACGTCGGAAGTGCGGCCGCAGGTATCGGGCGTCATCCGCCGTCGCCTGTTCACCGAAGGCGCGATGGTCCGTTCGGGCCAGGTCCTCTACGAAATCGAGGACGCCCCCTATCGCGCTGCGCTCGGCACCGCGCAGGGCCAGCTTGGCGCGGCGCAGTCGCAGATCAATGCGACCCGACTCCAGGCGCAGCGTTACGGCCAGCTCGTCGCGCTTAACGCGGTCAGCAAGCAGGAGGCGGACAACGCCACCGCCTCCGCGCAGCAGGCACGTGCCAATGTTGCAGCGCAGCGTGCAGCGGTTGAAGCAGCACGCGTGAACCTCAATTTCACCCGCATCAAGGCGCCGATCTCGGGTCGTATCGGCCGGTCGATCTTCACCGCCGGCGCGCTCGTCCAGACCGGGCAGACCGACGCGCTCGCGACGATCCAGCGGACCGATACCGTCTATGTCGACGTCACCCAGTCGGCGGCGCAGCTGCTCGACCTGAAGGCGGCGATGGCCTCGGGCGGCGTGACGCGTGGCGACGGCACCGCACGCGTTCAGCTGATCCTGCCCAACGGCCAGACCTATCCGATCGAGGGTCGTCTGCAGTTCGCCGAAGTCACCGTCGATCCGGCGACGGGCGCGGTCACGCTGCGCGCCAGCTTCCCCAATCCCAACGGGCTGCTGCTGCCGGGCATGTATGTCCGCGCCAAGCTCGTCGAGGGGATCCGCAGCCAGGCGATCATGGCCCCGCAGGAAGGCATCACGCGCGATCCGCGTGGCAAGGCGACCGCGATGGTCGTCACCGCGCAGAACAAGGTCGAACAGCGCAATGTCGTCACCGACCGCGTGATCGGCGACAAGTGGATCGTCACCAGCGGGCTGAAGCCCGGCGACAAGCTCATCGTCGAGGGGCTGCTCAACCTGCGCCCCGGCACGACCGTCAAGCCCGCCGCTCCGCAGCAGGTCGGCAAGGCCGGTGGCAAGGACGCCGCCGGGAATGCCACGGCTGGTGGTGCCGCCTCCACGCAGGCCGGGAAGTAACGCCTCATGTCACGCTATTTCATCGATCGACCCATCTTCGCATGGGTCATCGCGATCATCCTGATGCTGGCCGGCGTACTGGCGATCCGGTCGCTGCCGATCGCGCAGTTCCCCGAGATCGCCGCGCCCAAGGTGACGGTCGCGACGTCCTATCCGGGCGCCGACGCGCAGACGCTCGAGAATACGACGACGCAGATCATCGAGCAGCAGATGAAGGGGATCGACAACCTTCGCTACTTCGCCTCGACCAGCGACGGCGCGGGCAATCTCGCGATCACGCTGACCTTCGAACAGGGCACCGACGCGGACATCGCGCAGGTCCAGGTGCAGAACAAGCTGCAACAGGCGACCCCGCTCCTGCCGCAGGAAGTGCAGCAGGCCGGGCTTCGCGTGACCAAGGCGACCGCCAACTTCCTGCTCGTGATCGCCGCCTATTCGCAGGACGGCAGCCATGATCAGGTCGATCTCGGCGATCTGATCGCATCCAAGCTTCAGGATCCGCTCAGCCGGATCAAGGGCGTCGGCGACACGCAGGTGTTCGGCGCGCAATATTCGATGCGGATCTGGGTCGATCCGTTCAAGATGTCGAACCTCGGCGTCACCGTCACCGACATCACCTCGGCAATCACCGCGCAGAACGCACAGGTTTCCGCCGGTCAGGTCGGCAGCCTTCCCGCGGTCAAGGGCCAGGCGCTCAACGCCACCGTCACTGCGCAGTCGCGTCTGCAGACCCCGGAACAGTTCCGCCAGATCATCATCCGCTCGGCCACCGGCGGCGCCACCGTGCGCCTCGCCGATGTCGCCCGGGTTGAAATGGGCTCGGAAAACTACAGCTTCCAGGCGCGCTACAACGGCAAGCAGGCGGCGGGCTTCGGCGTGAAGCTGGCGCCGGGCGCCAACGCGCTCGACACCGTCACGCTGGTGAAGGCCGAGGTCGAGAAGATCGCCAAGCAGTTCCCGGCCGACGTCAAGATCGCCTATCCGGTCGACAATTCGACGTTCGTGCGGCTGTCGGTCGAACAGGTGGTCCACACGCTGATCGAGGCGATCATCCTCGTCTTCCTCGTGATGTTCCTCTTCCTCCAGAACTTCCGTGCCACCCTCATCCCGACGATTGCGGTGCCGGTCGTGCTGCTCGGCTCGCTCGCCGTGCTTCAGGTCGCGGGCTTCACGATCAACACGCTGACGCTGTTCGGCATGGTGCTGGCGATCGGTCTGCTCGTCGATGACGCGATCGTCGTCGTCGAGAATGTCGAACGCTTGATCCAGGAAGAGGGGCTGAGCCCCAAGGAGGCCGCCAAGAAATCGATGGACGAGATCAGCGGCGCGCTGGTCGGCATCGGTCTCGTCCTGTCCGCGGTGTTCCTGCCGATGGCGTTCTTCAGCGGCTCGACCGGCGTGATCTTCCGCCAGTTCTCGATCACGATCGTTTCGTCGATGGTGCTTTCGGTGCTGGTCGCGCTGATCCTGACGCCCGCACTCTGCGCCACCATCCTGAAGCCGTCCAAGCAGGATCACGGCGACAAGAAGGGCTTTTTCGGCTGGTTCAACCGGACCTTCGATCGCGGCGTCGACCGATATGGCAAGGGCCTGCGCCGCGTAGAAAAGGGCTGGGTGCGGACGATGATCGTCTATGCGGTCATCGTCGGCGCGATGCTGTTCGTCTTCCTGCGACTGCCCTCGGGCTTCCTTCCCGAAGAGGATCAGGGGCTGATGTTCGCGCAGGTGTCGATGCCCACGGGCACGACGATGGAAGAGACTGCGCGGACGATGGACAAGCTGCGCGATCACTTCCTGGTCGACGAAAAGGCCAACATTGCGGGCATCTTCACGATCAGCGGCTTCGGCTTTGTCGGCCAGGGCCAGAATGTCGGCCTCGCCTTCATCCAGCTCAAGCCGTGGGAGGATCGCGAAGGCGACGCGAACACCGTCGCCGCGGTCGCCCAGCGCGCGAACCAGGCGCTCGCCGGGATCCGCGCCGGCATGGTGATCGGCTTCGTGCCCCCCGCCGTGCAGGAACTGGGCAACGCCAACGGCTTCGACTTCATGCTGAAGGACAATGCCGGCGTTGGCCACGACAAGCTGCTTGAGGCACGCAACATGCTGCTCGGCATGGCCAGCCAGGACAAGCGCCTGATGCAGGTCCGTCCGAACGGCCTGGAGGATGCGCCACAGCTCAAACTGAACGTCGACCAGGCCCAGGCAGGCGCGCTCGGGCTGAGCCAGGCGGATATCAACACCACCGTCAGCACCGCGTTCGGCGGATCCTACATCAACGACTTCATCGACCGCGGTCGCGTGAAGAAGGTGTTCGTCCAGGCCGATGCACCGTTCCGCAAGTCGCCCGCCGACCTCGGCAACTTCTTCGTCCGCGGCGCAACCAACGCGATGACGCCGATGTCCTCCTTCTCGACGACCGACTGGACCTACGGCCCCGCACGTCTCGAACGCTATAACGGCGTCGCCTCGTTCGAGATCATGGGGTCGCCCGCACCCGGCGTCAGCAGCGGCACCGCGATCAAGGCGATGGAAGAAATGGCGGCCAAGCTGCCCCCCGGCATCGGCTATGAGTGGACCGGCCTCAGCTATGAGGAACAGCTTTCGGGCGGGCAGTCGACCTATGTCTATGCGCTGTCGCTGCTGATCGTGTTCCTCTGCCTTGCCGCACTGTACGAGAGCTGGTCGATCCCGATCGCCGTGCTTCTCGTCGTGCCGCTCGGCGTGCTCGGTGCGGTGCTCGCGGCGATGGTCGCGGGGCTCAACAACGACATCTATCTCCAGGTCGGCCTGATCACGACGATCGGCGTGGCGGCGAAGAACGCGATCCTGATCGTCGAGTTCGCCGAGGAGAAGATGGGCGACGGGATGAACGCCGCGGATGCCGCGGTCGAGGCCGCCAAGCTGCGTCTCCGCCCGATCCTGATGACCTCGTTCGCGTTCATCTTCGGTGTTCTCCCGCTCGCACTGTCGAGCGGTGCGGGTGCCGGCGGCCAGAACGCAATCGGCTGGGCGGTGGTGGGCGGCATGCTGTCCGCGACCGTGCTCGCGATCTTCTTCGTGCCCCTGTTCTTCCTGCTCGTGAAGCGCGTCTTCAAGCAGGACAAGCCCGGCCAGCAGGACGGAGACCGCCACCGTGATGACACACGTGACGACACCCGTGACGGCGACACCACGCCCCACGACCAGCGGCCGCAGGAGGCCTGATCCGATGTTCTCGCGCAAAATCGCTCTGACGTTCGCCGCCGGGCTCACGCTCGCCGGTTGCAACCTGGCCCCGAAATATGTCCGGCCCGAGCTTCCGGTGGCCCCGTCCACGCCGACCGGACCGGCTTATGCGGCGACCGATGCGGCGGGTGCGATCGTGCCCGCGGACACCGCATGGGAGGCGTTCTTCACCGACGACCGCCTGCGCCGCGTCATTCGCACCGCACTCGACAACAACCGCGACGTCCGGATCGCGGTTGCCAATGTCGCGCAGGCGCGGGCGCAATATCGCGTCCAGCGCGCCGACCTGTTCCCGACGCTGGGTGCGACGGGCAGTGCGACCTATCAGAAGTCCCCCTTCGGCGCCGTCGGTGGCGGTACGGGCGGCACCACGGGTGGCGGCACGGGCGGCGGTACTGGAGGCGGCACCGGCGGCGGCGGCACCGGTGCCGGGGCGGTCGCTGGCGGCGGCCGGTTCGACATCTATTCGGCCAATCTCGGCGTCTCGGCCTGGGAAATCGATCTGTTCGGCCGGGTCCGCAATCTGACTCAGGCGCAGCAACAGGCCTATTTCGCCGCGGAGGAAAACCGCAACGCCGCGCAGGTGTCGCTGATCGCGGAAACCGCGACCGCCTGGCTGACGATGGCGGCGGACCAGGATCGGCTGAAGATCGCGCAGGACACCGAACGGGCCTTTGGGGAAACGCTCAAGCTCACGCAGGATCGGTTCCGCATCGGCATCGCGTCCGAACTCGAAGTGCGCCAGGCGCGGACGACCTATGACCAGGCGCGCTCCGACATCGCCGACGCGACGACGCTCATCGCGCAGGACCAGAACGCACTCAACCTGCTCGCAGGCACGACGCTGAGCGCCGACCTGCTGCCGGCCCGGATGCCGGAGAAGACGCCGACGCTGGAAAATCTGCCCGCCAACCTATCCTCCGAAGTCCTGCTGCGCCGCCCCGACGTCGCGGCCGCCGAGCATCAGCTGATTGCGGCGAACGCCAATATCGGTGCGGCCCGCGCGGCGTTCTTCCCCAATATCTCGCTGACCGCGTCGCTCGGCACGCTGAGCCTCGGCCTGTCGAACCTGTTCGGCAAGGGCAGCGAATCCTGGTCGGTCGCGCCGTCGATCACGCAGCCGATCTTCGACTTCGGTCGCAACAAGGGCGATCTGGACTACGCCAAGGCCTCGCGCGACGCGATGCTCGCTACCTATGAGAAGAGCGTCCAGACCGGCTTCCGCGAGGTCGCCGACGCGCTTGCCCGCCGCGGTACGATCAACGGCCAGCTCGAGGCGCAGACGTCGCTGCGCGACAATGCGGCGGGCGCGTTCAACTTGTCGCAACTGCGCTTCCGCGCGGGGATCGATCCGTTCCTCAACACGCTCGATTCACAGCGCTCGCTCTACACCGCGCAGCAGAGCCTGCTGGCGACGCGGCTGGTCCGCGACACCAACGCGGTCGAGCTCTATCGCGCGCTCGGCGGCGGGCTGCGGTAAGACTGGCCCGTCACGCCCGCCGCGTCATTCCGGGCCAGCCCCGGGTGATGGGGCGGTGCGACGCGCGATCAGTTTGCCGGTTCGGACAGCGGCGCGAACCGCGCGACCTGCCGGCCGACCAGGCGAAGCTGCTCGAGGACCGCGGGATCGCTCGCGCCGCCCTCGGCATCGAATTTGGTAACCTGTGTGTTGATCGCCGCTGCGAATGGCGTCGGCCAGCCGCGCAGTGCGTGGACGATCGAGCGAAGCGCCGCGATCGTGCTGCCCGTCGCCTGCCAGCCATAGGCGGTCGCGATCAGCCCGACCGGCATGTCCGCCAGATAGGGCCGTTCGGGATCGCGCGCGGTTTCCTCGAGCAGGTCGAGCGCGTTCTTCACCACGCCCGAGATGCTGCCATGATAGCCCGGACTGGCGATGATCACTGCCGAGGCCGCGCGCACCGCCGCGACAAAGGCACGCTCGTCCTCGGTCCGCTCGGTCGCCTTCGGATCGTAAAGCGGCAGCCGGGCCATGTCCGCGCCACCGAACATCTGCGTCCGGTATCCGTGTCGCTCGACCGAATCGAGCGCGATCCGCAATGCGCGCTCGGTCGACGACACGCCGCCGATCGTCCCGCCAATGCCGACGACAAGCGGCAGGGAGGGCGATAGAGAGTCGGTAGCTGCCACGGTGTCACCCTGTTCGAACGTCATCATTATGCTCTTCCCCGTTTCGCCCGGTGATGACAACAGGCCAATGCTGTCGCTCAGCGCGCGTACACGTTAAGCGTGCGCATAGGCTTGTCCGAACTGTCATAGAACGATAACACACCAGATGCCCGACCGCTGGAACGATCCGATGCGCCCCGATCCCTTCGACCCCGCCCGATCCGGCTCCGGCATGTCCGGCGAACGCGAGCCCTATGCCTATGAACGCGAGCGGTTGATCACCGAGCGCGAACGCCTGCGCGAGAAATATGAGCGCGAGCGACTGGGCGAGGATCCGGACGGCAATTACGATCCCCGCCAGGACGATGGCTACCCCCAGCCCGCGACACCGCGGCGCAGGCGGGGCGGGATCGGCCGGTGGATCGTGCGCGGCACCGGTATCGGCATCATCCTGCTGGTGATTGCGATAATCTGGCTGGCGATCACGGCGCCTTTGTCGAAATCGCTGCAGCCACCGACCCCGCCCTCGATCACGCTGACCGCCGATGACGGTACGCCGATCGCCCGGCGTGGCGCGATCATCGGCAAACCGGTCGACGCGGCGACGCTGCCACCGCACGTGCGCGAGGCGTTCCTCGCGATCGAGGACCGCCGCTTCTATTCGCACTGGGGTATCGACCCGCGCGGGATCGCGCGCGCGGCCTGGGCGAATCTCGGGTCGGGCGGCGTGCGCCAGGGCGGCAGCACGATCACGCAACAGCTCGCGAAGAACGCGTTCCTCGATTCGGACCGCACCGCGACGCGCAAGATCCGGGAGGCGATGATCGCCGTCTGGCTCGAGGCATGGCTGTCGAAGGACGAGATCCTCTCGCGCTATCTGTCGAACGTGTATTTCGGCGACAACACCTATGGGATCAGCGCCGCCGCCAAGCATTATTTCGGCCGGACACCCGCGGCGCTGAACGTCGGCCAGGCGGCGATGCTAGCCGGCCTGGTCAAGGCGCCGTCGCGGCTTGCCCCGACCTCCAACCTCGAGGGTGCGCGCAAGCGTGAAGCCGTCGTCGTCGGCGCGATGGTCGCCGCGGGTTTCCTCACCGAAGCGGAGGGCGATGCGGTCCGCCCGCAACGCGTGCTGTCGAACCGCCCGACGCAACTTCCCAACGGCACCTATTTCGCCGACTGGATCCTGCCCGAGGCGCGCGACCAGGCGGGCGAGGTGAAGACCGAGACGACCGTCCGGACCACGCTCGATCCGCGGCTGCAACGTGCCGCCGAACGCACCGTCGCGCGCGCCGGACTGCGCGAGGCGCAGGTCGCGCTGGTGGCGATGCGCCCCGATGGCCGCGTCGTCGCGATGGTCGGCGGCAAGGACTACCGCAAGAGCCCGTTCAACCGCGCGACGCAGGCGCGGCGCCAGCCCGGCTCGACGTTCAAGCTGTTCGTCTATCTCGCCGCGATGCGCGCGGGAATGACACCCGATTCGACGATCGAGGACCGCCCGGTGACGATCGGCGACTGGACGCCCAAGAACAGCGACGGCCGCTACCAGGGGACGATCACGCTGCGCCAGGCATTTGCCCGCTCGTCCAACGTCGCGGCCGCCCGGTTGACGCAAGAAGTCGGCGTCCGGGCAGTGATCAAGGCTGCGCGCGACCTGGGGATTTCCACGCCCATTCCGAACGAGGCGACGATCGGCCTCGGCACCTCGACCGTGTCGCTGCTCGAGCTGACCGCCGCCTATGCCGCGATCGCGCGCGAGACCTATCCGGTGCAGCCGCGCGGGCTGGCCGATGTTCGGGAAAAGGGCTGGTACCAGTCGCTGACCGGCGGTTCGACCGCACTGCCGCCGAAGATCCATGACGAGATGCTCGACCTGCTCGCTGCCTCGATCCGCAACGGAACCGGGCGGAGCGCCAACCTGACGGTCGATGCGTTCGGCAAGACCGGGACGACGTCGGACAACAAGGATGCGCTGTTCGTCGGCTTCGCACGCGACCTGGTGGTCGGCGTATGGGTCGGCAACGACGACAACAGCTCGAACCCCGGCCTGTCGGGCGGCGGCATCCCCGCGCGGATCTGGCGCGACTTCATGCAGTCTGCGCTGGGTATCGCTCCCGTCGCCGCCCCCGCGCCGCCGGTCGAGGAGATCGACCCCGATGCGCTGCCCCCCGAAGACGGGGACAACAGCGTCCTGCCACTCGGCGGCGAGATCGAGGGGCTCGGCTTCAACCTGAAGATGGGCGAGGACGGGACGATCTCGGTCGGCCCCGCACGCCGCGATCGACCGGAGGATGGGCCACCCCGCGACGATCGCCGGCCGCCCGAGGAGGAACCGGGGTTTGACGAGGGGCAGTAGTCCGATCCCCCGCCGTCATCCTGACGAAAGTCAGGACCCGGGATGACGACGTAGAAGGGGGCGACCCAGGCGAAGCGCCCGTTGACGCCATCACCGCATCGCAGCATGTCCTGACGATGCGCTTTTTCTCCGACAACGCCGCCAGGATCCACCCACAGGTCATGGCCGCGATCGCCGCCGCCGACACGCTCGACACCGCCTATGCGGGTGATCAATGGAGCCAGCAGCTCGACGGCCGCCTGTCGGCGCTGTTCGAAACCGAGGTCGCGGTGCTGTGGGTGCCCACCGGCACCGCCGCCAACTGCCTTGCGCTCGCCGCGCTGTGCCCGCCACATGGCGGCATCGTCTGCCACCGCGACGCGCATATCCAGAATGACGAGGGCGGCGCGCCCGAATTCTACACCCACGGCGCCAAGCTGTTCCTCGCCGATGGGGAGGGCGCGAAGCTGACGCCCGCGACGATCCGCACCGTTCTCGACGCGATCCCCGACGACGTCCACCGCGTCCAGCCGCACGCGATCTCGATCACCAACGCCACCGAATATGGCCGGGTTTACCGCCCCCACGAAGTCGCCGAGATCGGCGCGCTCGCAAGGGAGCGCGGGCTCGGCTTCCACATGGACGGCGCACGCTTTGCAAACGCGATGGTCCATGCGGGATGCTCGCCCGCCGACATGACGTGGCGCGCAGGCGTCGACGCGCTGAGTTTCGGGTTCGTCAAGAACGGCGCGATGAGTGCGGAGGCGCTGGTGTTCTTCAAACACCAGCTCGCCGCGGTCACCCAGTATCGCCGCAAGCGCGCGGGCCTGCTGCTGTCGAAGGGGCGTTACCTCGCCGCGCAGATCCTCGCGATGCTCGAGGACGACCTGTGGCTCGCCAATGGCGAGGCCGCGAACCAGGCTGCCACGCGACTGGCCGCGGCCGCGGGCGACCGCCTCGTCCATCCGGTCGAGGCCAATGAGGTCTTTCTCCGCGCGACCCCCGACGAAGCCGCCGCGCTCCGCGCGCAGGGGTTCGATTTCTATGACTGGGCAGCAGGTGAGATCCGGCTGGTGACCGCGTGGGACACGCCGGTCGGTCCGGTCGACCAGCTCGCGGACGCGATCCGGGCGTTATGACCGGGCCGTCCGGTTCGCCGCACCCCCCGATCCAGTCGACGCGTGCGGCGGTGCTCGTCCCGTTCGGGATCGTCACGCTGATCTGGGGGTCGACCTGGCTCGTCATCCGCGACCAGATCGCGGTGGTGCCGCCGAGCTGGTCGATCAGCTACCGCTTCCTCATCGCCGGCATCGCGATGGCGATCTATGCGCGGGTAAAGCGTGAAAGCCTCGTGCTCGACGCCCGCGGCTATGCCTTTGCCGCGGTCATCGGCACCGCGCTGTTCGCGTTCAATTTCAACTTCGTCTACCGCGCCGAGCATTATGTGACGTCGGGGCTGGTCGCGGTGGTCTTCGCGTTGCTGCTCGTCCCCAACGCGGTGTTCGGCCGCATCTTCCTGGAGCAGAAGCTCGGGCGACAATTGATGCTCGGGTGCGCCGTCGCGATGGCGGGCGTCGCATTGCTGTTCGTCAACGAGGCGAGGGTCGATCCGCATGGTCCGCAGTCCGCGACCATCGGCATCGCCCTGACGCTGGGCGGCGTCCTGGCCGCGTCGATCGCCAATGTCATGCAGGGCAGCGCGTTTGCCAAACGCTATCCGATGGCCCCGATGCTGGCGATCGCGATGCTGATCGGCGCGACGCTCGACGCGACCTTCGCCTGGATCACCACCGGACCGCCGGTGTTCGAGCTGCGGCTGGGCTATATCGCCGGGATCCTCTATCTCGGCATCTTCGCCTCCGCGCTCGCCTTCCCGCTCTACTTCAACGTCATCCGCGCGATCGGGCCTGCCAAGGCGGCCTATTCGGGGGTGATCGTGCCGGTCATCGCGATGATCTTATCGACGATCTTCGAGCATTATCACTGGTCGACGCTGGCGGTGGCCGGTGCGGTGCTCGCGGGTGCCGGGCTCGTCATCGCGCTCAGCGCCCGCAGACCCGCCCGGTAATCCGGCCAGGTCGGCGTCCAGCGCAGGACGCGCTTCGCCTTGCCGTTCGCGACCCGCCGGTTCTCGGCGTAGAAACCACGGCCCATGGCCGACAGCTGCTCGATCGTCACGAACGGCGGCGCGGGCAGGCCGAGCAGCGCCGCGGCGAAGGCGACGACGTCGTTCTGCGACGCGGGGACGTCGTCCGCCAGATTATAGGCGCCCGGCGGCGCATCGAACGCCGCGATCACGCCCGCGCCGATATCGTCGACATGTGCGCGACTGAACACCTGTCCCGGCTGGTCGATGCGGTGCGCCTTGCCCTCGCGCACGCGGTCGAGCGGCGACCGCCCGGGGCCGTAGATGCCGGGCAGGCGAAAGGTCCGTGCACCGATCGCGAGCCAGTCGGCATCCGCCGCCGCCCGCGTGCTCCGGCGTCCGCCGCCGATCGGCGCGGTCTCGTCGACCCAGGCACCACCGGCATCGCCGTAGACGCCGGTCGACGACAGATAGCCGAGCCAGGCGCGCGTCCGCAGCAGCGCCGATCCGTAGCGCGCCAGCACGGGGTCGGCGTCATGCTCGGGCGGGACCGAGGACAGGATATGCGTCGCCGCGGCGATCTCCGTCATGACCGCGGCGGCGTCGTCGAACCGGATCGTGTCGCCGCGACCGTCGCGCGACGTGCCGACGACATGCCACCCGTCCCCGGCCAGGCGGCGTGCGATCCGCGACGCGGTATAGCCGAGGCCGAAGACGAGCAGCCGGCTCATTTCGCGGCCGCTGCCCGGCCCATCGGGCCCTTGTAGAGCGTGCCGAAATAATCGCCCGCATTCCAGACCGGCCGCTCCGCGCCATCGGCGATCTCGCGGGCGATCCGGTAGTTCGCATCGACGAACCGCACGCCCTGATCCCACAGGATCGGCTGCGACAGATCGTCAGACGGCTTGTGATAATTGTTCGCCATGAAATAGGCGACCGCGGCCTTGCCCGGCCCCTTCTGCCCCGGCCACAGGAACACCGCCGGGATCCCCTTTTGCACGAAGCGGAAATGATCCGAGCGGACGAAGATTCCCTCTTCGGGCATCGGATCGGGCGACAGGCCGACACCGATCGCCGCGACCGCCTTTTGGACAATCGGGCCGAGCGTCGATCGCTCCGCGCCGAACACCACCATGTCCTCGAACTTGTAGGTCAGGATCGGCATGTCGAGGTTCACGTCCGCGACGATATTGGCGAGCGGCACGGTCGGATGGTTGGTGAAGTAATCGCTGCCGACCAGCCCCTTTTCCTCGCCCGTGACCGCAAGGAAGATCAGCGTGCGCTTCGAGCCCTTGCCGCTGGTCGTGAAGCGCTTGGCTTCCTCGATCAGGCTGGCGATGCCGATCGCATTGTCGAGCGCGCCGTTGTTGAGCGCATCGCCGTCCTTCGCGCCGTTCGCGGGCCGGGTGATGCCGATATGGTCGAGATGCGCGGACAGCACGACGACCTCCTTGCCAAGCACCGGATCGGTGCCGGGGATGACGCCGACGACGTTGCTGCTCGCCGCCGGCGCGAAGCTCGTCTTGGTCGCGACCGTCAGCGTGCCCGCAAGCGGCGCCGACTTGAACTTCGCATTGTCCGACCGCGCCTGCTTGGCGATCGCCTTCCACGACGCGCCGAACAGCTTGGTCGCACCTGCGACGCTCAGCGTGCCGAGCGACGGCGCGCCGGGCGCGTCGACCTTGCCGGTGCCGTCGGGGTTGGCCCAGGTCATCCGGGCGGCGTCGTAGAATTGCGCCGATCGCGCGAACGGGCGGGCCTTGGCGGTCCGCGGGCTTTCGAGTGTGATCACGCCGACCGCCCCCTTGCTTTCGGCGGTCCGGGCCTTGGTGCCGCCGGATCCGAAAAAGGCGCGCTCCTCGCCGCTGAACCGTGCCGGCGCGCCGCCGAAATAGGCGACGATCTTGCCGCGGACGTCGACGCCGGCATAGTCGTTCTGGCCGTATTGCGGGGCGTCGATGCCATAGCCGACGAATACGATCGGCGCCGACACCGCGGTATCGGCCTTGGCACCGTTGGCGGCGGGGACATAATCTGCCGCGAACACCAGCGGCTGCGCGGCGCCCGACTGCGGCGTCCAGGTGAAGCTGCCCTTGTCCGCGGCCTTGTAGCTGACCAGCGGTACGCGCTGCAGATAGCCGGCATCGTCACCGCCCGGCCGCAGACCGGCGGCATAGAATTGCGCAGCGACATATTGCGCGGCGATGTCGAACTCGGGGCTGCCCGCCTCGCGCCCCTTCATCGCATCGGAGGCGAGGAACAGGACGTGCGCCTTCATCGCCGCCTGATCCGCCGGCAGCGGCGCTGCGAGCCGTGCATTGAGGATCGCCGGATCGGGCTTTGCCACCGGGGTGGCCCCCGATGCGGGTGCCGGTGTCGGCGCGGCGGCTTTCGGTTGCGGGGCCGACGTCTGCGCCAGCGTCGCCGTGGAGAGGGCGAGCACCGAGAGCGCGCCGATGAGCCGATACATGCCGAAATCCTTGCAAGACGAACGTGTTGCAGCCGGGTAGCACGCCGGCCGCGACACGCAAGCACAGCCCGGCAAGCTTTGGCTGGCGGAGCCCGCGACGGCCCCTATATTCGACTCCTATGCTCGACATCCAACACAGCCTCGCCCAGCCCGACATCGCTGCCCCGGTCGCCATTCGCCGGGTCGATTATACGGCGCCGGCCTGGCTGGTGCCGACGACACGGCTGGAGTTCACGCTCGATCCGTCCGCGACACGCGTCATCGCGACGCTGTCCGTCACCCGCAACGGTGACCACCGCGATCCGCTGAAGCTCGATGGGGCAGGCCAGCGACCGCTGTCGATCATGGTCGACGGCGTCGCGGTCAACGACTGGCATTTCGAGGGCGAGCAGCTGGTGATCCCCCTGTCGGGTGACGCGCATGTCGTCGAGACCGAGGTCGAGATCGCCCCCGACCGCAACACCCAGCTGATGGGGCTCTATGCCTCGGGCGGCAATCTGTGCACGCAGTGCGAGGCGGAGGGGTTTCGGCGCATCACCTATTTCCCCGACCGCCCCGACGTGCTCAGCCGCTATTCGGTGCGGATGACCGCGGACAAGGCGCGTTTCCCCGTGCTGCTGGCGAACGGCGACCCCGTCGCACAGGGCGATCTCGCCGATGGCCGCCACTGGGCGGAATGGAACGACCCCTTCCCCAAGCCCTCCTATCTCTTCGCGATCGTCGCCGGGGATCTTGCGGTCAATTCGGGCCGTTTCACGACGATGTCGGGGCGCGAGGTGTCGCTCGGCATCTGGGTGCGCAAGGCGGACCTCGCCAAGACCGATCATGCGCTCGAGGCGCTGGCGCTCTCCATGGCCTGGGACGAGGCGACCTATGGCCGCGAATATGATCTCGACGTGTTCAACATCGTCGCGGTCGATGACTTCAATTTCGGCGCGATGGAGAACAAGGGCCTCAACATCTTCAACTCGCGCTACATCCTGGCCGACCCCGATACCGCGACCGATTACGACTATGACGCGATCGCCGCGGTCGTCGCGCATGAATATTTCCACAACTGGTCGGGCAACCGGATCACCTGCCGCGACTGGTTCCAGCTGTCGCTGAAGGAGGGCTTCACGGTCTATCGCGACCAGGGTTTCTCCGCCGACCAGGGCAGCCGTGCGGTCAAGCGGATCGAGGACGTCCGCGGCCTGCGTGCGTCGCAGTTTCCCGAGGATTCAGGGCCGCTCGCGCATCCCGTCCGCCCCGAATCCTATCAGGAGATCTCCAACTTCTACACCGCGACGATCTACAACAAGGGCGCCGAGCTGATCCGCATGATGGCGGCGATCCTCGGGCCGAAGAACTTCCGGGCGGGGACCGATCTGTATTTCGACCGCTTCGACGGCACCGCCGCGACCTGCGAGGATTTCGTCGCCAGCATGGAAGAGGCGAGCGGGATCGATCTGACGCAGTTCCGCCTCTGGTATTCGCAGGCAGGCACTCCGCGTCTCTCGGCAAGCCTGTCGCATGATCCCGCGGCGCGGCGCGCGACGCTGACGCTGGCGCAGCATGTGCCCGCCACGCCGGGCCAGCCGGACAAGGCGCCGATGGTCTTGCCGCTCGCGATCAAGCTGTTCGGCGCCGACACGGGCACCGCCCTGATCGACGAACGGCTCGTCCTGCTCGACGGGCCGGGCGAGACGATCCGGTTCGAGGGGATCGACGAACGCCCGGTCCTGTCGATCAACCGCGGCTTTTCCGCGCCGGTCGTGGTCGAAAGCGATCGTAGCGCGGCGGACCTCGCCTTTCTCAGCGCGCATGACGACGATCCCTTCGCGCGGTATGAGGCGATGCAGCAGCTGATGCTCGAGACGCTCGTGGCCAGCGCGAGCACGGGTCGGGCGGAGCATGACGGTGTGATCGCTGCGGTCGCCCGGACGCTGGAGGATCCCGAGCTCGACCCCGCCTTCATCGCCGAAGCGGTGATGCTCCCCTCCGAGAGTTTTATCGGCGACCAGATGCGGATCGTCGATCCCGACGCCATCTTCCGCGCGCGCGACGGCCTGCGTCGCGATCTCGGCACGCAGCTCGAACGCCAGTGGCGCCAGGCGCATGCGCGCGCCGGTTCGGCACCCTTTGCCTATACGCCCGAGGGCAAGGGCCTGCGCCGGCTGCGCTCGGTCGCGCTCGCCTATATCATGGCGAGCGACGCCCCCGACGCCGCCGAACTGGCACTCGCGCAGTTCGAGGGGGCGGACAACATGACCGACCGCCAGGGCGCGCTGACCGCGCTCGTCAGCTCGACGGCGGCACAGCGCGACACGGCGCTCAACCGCTTCTACGCGCGCTACAGCACCAATCCGCTGGTGCTAGACAAGTGGTTCCAGACCCAGGCCCAGTCGTCACGCGACGATACCGGCACGGTCGTCGCGGCGCTCGCCCGCCATCCCGACTTCACGCTGACCAATCCGAACCGCGCGCGCGCGCTCATCGGCGCGTTCGCGGCAAACCAGCGTGCCTTTCACGCGATCGACGGCAGCGGCTATCGCTTCCTCGCGGATCATCTGATTGCGCTCGACCGGCTCAATCCGCAGACCGCGGCAAAGCTCCTGCCGCCGCTTGGTCGCTGGCGCCGGTTCGACGCCAAACGCGCCGGGCTGATGCGTGCGGAACTCGAGCGGATCCTGCACACGCCCGGACTGTCGCGCGACATGGTCGAGCAGAGTTCGAAAAGCCTCGAGGGCTAGGCGCCGGGCCGGATTCGGCCCGGACGGCGCCGCGTCAGAAGAGGCGGCCGCCGTTCGGGACGGGCTCGGACGGTGCGATCAGCACGACCTTGCCGTCTGAATCGGGAAAGCCGAGCGTCAGCACCTCGGACATCATCGGCCCGATCTGCCGCGGCGGGAAATTGACCACCGCGGCGACCTGGCGGCCGACGAGCGTCTCCGGCGAATAATGGTCCGTGATCTGGGCCGAGGATCGCTTGGTCCCGATCGTGTCACCGAAATCGATCGTCAGCTTGAACGCAGGCTTGCGGGCCTCGGGAAAGGGCTCGACCGCGATGATCGTCCCGACCCGGATATCGACCCTGGCAAAGTCGTCGAACGCGATTCCGGGCTCGGCCATCGTCAGAAGTCCACATTGTCGTAATGCGCGGGCGGCGCGATCAATTCCATGCGCTCGCTCAGCAACGGACGAAAGCTCGGCCGGCTCTTGAACCCGCGATACCAGCGTGCCGTCTGGTCGTGCCCCTTCCAGTCGATCCCGCCGAGATAATCCGTGACCGAGATCTGCGCCGCGGCGGCCAGATCGACCAGACTCATCGTCGCGCCGCCCAGCCAGTTGCGGTGATCGAGCAGGTAATCGGTGTAATCCAGATGTCCCACCGCTGCCTTCATCGCCTCGCGCAGGCCCTTGGCATCGGGTGCGGCGCGGTGCGCGAGGCGCTTGACCATCCGCTCGTGGAGCAGCGGGCCGGTCACGTCGCGATAGAAATGCGTGTCGAACCACGTCACCAGCCGGCGGATCTCCGCGCGGTTGGTCGCGGTGCCGTTGATCATCGCCGACTTCTCGACGGTTTCCTCGAAAAATTCGCAGATCGCCATCGAATCGATCAGCGGTGCCACGCCGCGCGACGCATCGACCATCACCGGCGTCTGACCCGCGGGGTTCATGTCCATAAACTCGTCACGCCGCTCCCAGGGCGATTCGCGGACGAGCTCGTAGCCGATGCCCTTCTCGCCCAGCAGCAAGCGCACCTTTCGCGAGAAGGGACATAAGGGGAATTGATAAAGCTGCCACATAGCGTCCGTTTAGGCGGCATCGGGCGGGTGTGTCACTAGCGCGGGTTTGCTGGTGCGTAAGAAGATTGGTTCACGCGGAGACGCGGAGGCGCGGAGGTGTCGCGCTCGCTATGAGCAAAGCTCCTTCATCACCGTTCGCGATCAAGAAGCGACGAGGGGATTCAAGCTCCGCGTCTCCGCGTCTCCGCGTGAACCCCTTCTTACCCCCTCCCCGGCAAAGGCCGGGGCCAAGTTGGGACGCGCAGATAACGAAGCGCGGTGCTCCGTTACTGCGACCTTTCCAACTGGGCCCCGGCCTTCGCCGGGGTGGAATACGCGGCAGACGCTATTCAGCCGCGACCAGCTCCGCGCTGTCATCCAGCGGATGCGGCAGGCGCGTCAGCATTTCCTTCGGCACGATCTGCCAGAAATGCGGTGCCACCCGGTCCCAGTCCTCGAGCAGGCCCTTCGACCATTTGCTGTCGGTCGTATCCGCATGGTCGCGCACCAGGTCTAGCAGGACATCCGCCCAGTGGAGCGACTTCACCCGGTCCCAGGTGATGTTCTCAGGGTTGGCGCGCTTTGCGAACAGGCCCTCGGGATCATAGACGAACGCCATCCCGCCGGTCATCCCAGCGCCGAAGTTCGCCCCCACCGCGCCGAGCACGACCGCGATTCCGTTGGTCATGTACTCGCAGCCGTTCGCGCCACAGCCCTCGACGACCACGGTCGCGCCTGAGTTGCGGACTGCGAACCGCTCGCCCGCCTGCCCCGCCGCGAACAGCCGGCCGCTGGTGGCGCCATAGAGCACGGTGTTGCCGATGATCGTGTTGTCCTGGCTGGCGAGCGGCGAACTCACCGCGGGCCGCACGATGATCGTCCCCCCCGACAGTCCCTTGCCGACATAGTCGTTCGAATCGCCGAACACCTCGAGCGTGATCCCCTTGCAGAGGAACGCGCCGAGCGACTGGCCCGCCGAGCCCCGCAACCGGATCGTGACGTGATCGTCGGCGAGCGTCGACATGCCGAACTTGCGCGTGATCTCGCTCGACAGCCGCGTCCCCACCGCGCGGTGCGTGTTGCGCACCGAATAGGTCAGCTGCATCTTCTCGCCGCGCGAGAACACCGCCGCGGCATCCTTGATGATCTGCGCGTCGAGGCTGTCGGGCACTTCGTTGCGGAAGGTCGAGAGCGAAAAGCGCCGCTCGGCATCCGATGCGTCGACCTTGGCGAGGATCGGGTTGAGATCGAGATCGTCGAGATGCTCGGCACCGCGGCTGACCTGCCGTAACAGCTCGGTACGGCCGATCACGTCGTCGAGGCTCTTCACGCCCAGCCGCGCGAGGATGTCGCGGACTTCCTCGGCGATGAACGTCATCAGGTTGATGACCTTCTCGGGCGTGCCGACGAACTTCTGCCTGAGCGCGTCGTTCTGCGTGCAGATACCGACCGGACAGGTGTTCGAATGACACTGGCGGACCATGATGCAGCCCATCGCCACCAGCGACAGCGTGCCGATCCCGAACTCTTCCGCGCCGAGGATCGCGGCGATCACGATGTCGCGTCCGGTCTTGAGTCCGCCATCGGTGCGCAGCCGCACGCGCCCGCGCAGGCCGTTGAGCGTCAGCACCTGGTTGACCTCGGACAGCCCCATTTCCCACGGCGTGCCCGCATATTTGATCGACGTCTGCGGCGACGCGCCGGTGCCGCCGACATGCCCCGCGATCAGGATCACGTCGGCATGCGCCTTCGCGACGCCCGCCGCCACGGTGCCGATGCCCGCCGAGCTGACGAGCTTCACACAGACGCGCGCGCGCGGATTGATCTGCTTCAGGTCATAGATGAGCTGCGCCAGATCCTCGATCGAGTAGATGTCGTGATGCGGCGGCGGCGAGATCAACGTCACGCCGGGCGTCGCATGACGCAGCTTGGCGATGAACTCGGTCACCTTGAAGCCGGGGAGCTGGCCGCCCTCGCCGGGCTTGGCGCCTTGCGCCACCTTGACCTCGATCTCCTCGCACGCGTTCAGATATTCCGCGGTCACGCCGAACCGGCCGGAGGCGATCTGCTTGATCGTCGAGTTCGCATTGTCGCCGTTCGCGTACGGCACGAAGCGCGACTTGTCCTCGCCGCCCTCGCCCGACACCGCCTTCGCGCCGATCCGGTTCATCGCGATCGCCAGCGTCTCGTGCGCCTCGGGGGAGAGCGCGCCGAGCGACATGCCCGGCGTCACGAACCGCTTGCGGATCTCGGTGATCGCCTCGACCTGGTCGACGGGCACGCCCTCGGCCGGGAAGTTGAACTGGAGCAGGTCGCGCAGATACACCGGCGGCAGGTCCGACACCCCGCGCGAGAATTGCAGATAGCTCGTATAGCTGTCGGTCGCGACCGCCGTCTGTAGCAGGTGCATCAGCTGCGCCGAATAGGCATGCGTCTCGCCAGTGTGGCGCTGGCGATAGAAGCCGCCGATCGGCAGCGTCGCGACCGCCGGATCGAACGCCGCCTCGTGGCGATCGGTCGCGTTGACGTGAAGCGAGGCATAGCCCTCGCCGCTGATCTTAGCGGGCATGCCGGGGAACAGGTCGTTCACCAGACTGCGCGACAGGCCCACCGCCTCGAAATTATAGCCGCCGCGGTAGGACGAGATGACCGCGATGCCCATTTTCGACATGATCTTGAGCAGCCCCTCCTCGACCGCAACGCGGTGGCGGCGGAGGCATTCGGCCAGATCGAGATCCCCGAACAGCCCGCGGCTCTGGCGATCGACGATCGCGGCCTCGGCGAGATAGGCGTTCACGGTGGTCGCGCCGACGCCGATCAGCACCGCATAATAATGCGTGTCGAGGCATTCCGCCGTCCGCACGTTGATCGACGCATAGGAGCGCAGGCCGCGACGGACGAGATGCGTGTGCACCGCCGCCACCGCGAGCACGCCGGCGATGCCGACGCGGTCCTCGCCGATCGCCTCATCGGTCAGGAACAGTTCGCTCTTGCCCTGGCGGACCGCCTGCTCGGCCTCGTTGCGGATCCGCTGGATCGCCGCGCGCAGCTTCTCCGGGCCGCCGCCGGCATCGAAGGTGCAATCGATCTCGGCAACCGCGCCGCCGAAATGCGCCTTCAGCCGCGCCCAATGCTCACCGGTGAGGACCGGTGAATCGAGCACCAGCACGCGCTCGCGCTGATCGCGCACGTCGAGGATGTTGGCGAGATTGCCGAACCGCGTCTTGAGCGACATCACGTGCCGCTCGCGCAGAGGATCGATCGGCGGGTTCGTCACCTGGCTGAAATTCTGGCGGAAGAACTGGCTGATCAACCGCGGCTTGTCCGAAATGACCGCGAGCGGCGTGTCGTCGCCCATCGATCCGATCGCTTCCTTGGCCGATTCGACCATCGGCGACAGGATCAGCTCCATGTCCTCGATCGTCTGCCCGGCCGCGACCTGGCGCCGTGCCAGCTCGGCGCGATCATAGCGGACCACGGCATCCTCGACCGACGGCAGGTCTGCCAGCGTGTGGAACTCGCCGATCATCGCGGCATAGTCCGCCTCGCCGGAGATGCGATCCTTGACCGCGCGGTCCTGCAGCAGGACACCCTCGTCGAGATCGACCGCGATCATCTCGCCCGGCCCGAGCCGCCCCTTGGCGATGATCGTCGATTCGGGAACGACGACCATCCCGCTTTCCGATCCGACGATCAGCAGCCCGTCGACGGTCAGCGTATAGCGCAGCGGCCTGAGCGCGTTGCGGTCCATGCCCGCGACGGCCCAGCGGCCATCGGTCATCGCCAGCGCGGCCGGGCCGTCCCATGGCTCCATCACCGACGCCAGATACTGGTACATCGCGCGGTGCTCGGACGGCATGTCGGGGCTTGCTGCCTCGGGCACCAGCATCAGCTTTGCGGTCGGCGCATCGCGGCCCGAGCGGCAGATCGCCTCGAACACCGCATCGAGCGCGGCGGTGTCGGACGCGCCTGCCGGGATCACCGGCTTGATGTCCTCCGAATTGTCCCCGAAGGCGAGGCTCGCCATCCGGATCTCGTGGGACAGCATCCAGTTCTTGTTGCCGCGGATCGTGTTGATCTCGCCGTTATGCGCAAGGCAGCGGAACGGCTGCGCCAGCCACCATTGCGGGAAGGTGTTGGTCGAATAACGCTGATGGAAAATCGCGACGCGGCTCTCGAACCGCTGGTCGCACAGATCGGGATAGAAGACCGACAGCGATTCGGCGAGGAAGAGCCCCTTGTAGATGATCGAGCGGCACGACAGCGAACAGATGTAGAAGCCCTGGATCTGCGCCGCGATCACGCGCTTCTCGATACGCCTGCGGACCAGGTACAGCGTCTTTTCGAACTCGGCGGCGTCCTGCTCGTCGGGCAGCGGCCCGGCGATCATGATCTGCTCGATCTCGGGGCGCGTCGCCTGCGCCTTCTGGCCGATCACCGACACGTCGACCGGCACCTGGCGCCAGCCATAGATGGTATAGCCCGCCTCGATGATCGCGCTCTCGACGATCGTCCGGCAATCCTCCTGCGCCCCCAGATCGGTGCGCGGCAGGAAGATCATGCCGACCGCGAGCCGGTTCGGCCGCACCTTGTGGCCCGAGGCGGCGACCGCGTCGTCGAAGAACTTGAGCGGAAGGTCGATGTGAAGCCCAGCGCCATCGCCGGTCTTGCCGTCCGCATCGACCGCGCCGCGGTGCCACACCGCCTTCAGCGCATCGACCGCGGACTGCACGACGCGCCGCGAGGCGCGGCCGTCGGTCGCGGCGACGAGCCCGACGCCGCAGGCATCACCCTCGAACTCGGGGCGGTACATGCCGTGTTCGGCGAGATAGGCGCGTTCGGTTTCGTTGGTCATGCCAACCATTCCTTCTTGTCGACGTAGGTGAGCGCGCGCTGGGCAGCGGCGCGGAGAGTCTCGGTGGCCCGGGCCGCCTCGACCAGCTTGGCGAACCGCGCCTCGCGGGTCAGCGGATAGTCGTGGACCAGACGATTGCGCAGCTTGACGACCGCCATCCAGTCGTCGGCGCTGTCGATGATGCGCAGCGATTCCATCCGGTTGGCAACATCACGGGCATAGAGGTCCTTCGTATTGACCGCGCGTGCCTGAAGGATGGTGCGAAACAGCCGCATCAACTGGTCTTCCAGCTGCTCGACCGTTTTTAGCAAGGCGCGCGATCCGACGCGGCCGTGTTCCGTCATGGCGTTGAACGCGGTGAGATCGGCCGGGACGGTACCGAGCAGCCGCATATCCTCGTCCAGGGCGGTGATGAGCGACTGCACGCGATCGCAGATGACGGCCAGAATATCGTTTTCGGGCGCCGTCACAGCACGATCCCGTCGCGGTAGGCGATCCGTTCGAAGCCGTGCGGCGTACCGCCACGGATCGTCAGCACGACATCGACCTTCTGCGGATCGATCCGCTGGAAGAGCCTGTCCTCGAATAGCCCGCGCGCACGGCCCTCGTCGGCGACCGCGTCGACCTCGATGTGAAGGTCGATATCACCACCGCGCTCGGTGTCGTCGATCCGGCTGCCGAACAGACGCACGACCGCGGATTCACCGAACGTCTCCGCGGCCGCGTTCTTGATCGCCGCGACCTCGTCGGGCTTCAACCTCACGCCGCGACCTTCGCGCTGGCCGCCTTCGCCTTCAGATATTTGTGCATCGTCGCCGCCACGTCACGCCCGTCGCGGATCGCCCACACGACCAGGCTTGCGCCGCGGACGATGTCGCCCGCTGCGAACACGCCGTCGAGGCTGGTCATCAGCGTCTTGCCATCGACCAGCACGGTACCCCAGCGGCTTACCCCCAGTTCGGGCGTCGCGAACAAGGTCGGCAGGTCCTCGGCATCGAAGCCCAGCGCCTTGATGACCAGGTCGGCATCGACCGAATAGTCACCGGCAGGATCGGGTTCGGGCGTGCGGCGACCGCTCGCATCGGCTGCGCCCAGACGCATCTTGCGCACCTTGACGCTCGACACGCTCTCGCCGCCGTCGAAGCTCTGCGGGCCCGACAACCAGACGAATTCGACGCCCTCCTCCTCGGCATTGGCGACTTCGCGCTGCGACCCGGGCATGTTCGCGCGGTCGCGGCGATAGAGGCATTTCACCGACTTGGCGCCCTGGCGGATCGCGGTGCGGACACAGTCCATCGCGGTATCGCCGCCGCCGATCACGACGACGTCCTTGCCCTCGGCATTCAGGCTGCCGTCGTCAAACGCGGGGACCGCATCACCGAAACCCTTGCGGTTCGACGCGACGAGGAAGTCGAGCGCCGCCACCACGCCATTGGAACCGCCACCGGGCAGGTCCATCGCGCGCGCCTTGTACACGCCGGTCGCGATCAGGATCGCGTCGTGGCGCTGGCGCAGCTCGTCGAGGCTGGCGTCGTCACCGACCGCAAAGCCTTCGTGGAACACGATGCCCGCGGTCTTCAGTCGCTCGACCCGACGCATGACAATCGGCTTTTCGAGCTTGAACCCGGGAATGCCATAAGTGAGCAGGCCGCCCGCGCGGTCGTAACGATCATAGACGTGCACGTCATAGCCGTGGCCGCGCAGATATTCGGCGGCGCTCAGCCCGGCAGGCCCTGCCCCGATCACGCCGACCGACTGGCCGCGAGACTTGCCGGGGACCAGCGGCTCGACCCAGCCATTCTCCCAGGCGGTGTCGGTGATGAACTTCTCGACCGAGCCGATCGTGACCGCGCCGTGGCCCGTGAACTCGATGACGCAATTACCCTCGCACAGCCGGTCCTGCGGACAGATGCGACCGCAGATCTCGGGCATGGTCGAGGTCGCGTTGCTCAGCTCATACGCCTCGCGGAGCCGGCCCTCGGCAGTCAGGCGCAGCCAGTCGGGGATATGGTTGTGGAGCGGACAATGGACCGAGCAATAGGGCACGCCGCATTGCGAACAGCGCCCCGCCTGCTCTTCGGCGGGTTCGACCGCATAGCGCGCGGCGATCTCGCGAAAATCGTCCGCGCGTTCCGCCGCATTACGCTTGTCGGGATAGGATTGCTCCCGCCCGACGAATTTGAGCATCGAATCGTTCGCCATGTATGCCTCCGACAATCGCGTTATTGCGTCATCGGAGGTTTGTCACGGCAAAATCGCCCATTAAGTCAGCTATACTGACCTATAAATTATGCCAAATTTGGCAGGACGGGGAATATATTCACAAATCTCACAGAATATATGCCGACCCGGACCTATTTCGACAGAAGCCATACCAGCGCGGCGGAGCCCGCGGCGATGCGATACCAGGCAAACGGCACAAACCCGTGCTTTGTGACGATCCCGACGAACCATTTGACCACCAGCAACGCGACGACGAACGAAACGAGCGCGCCGATCGCGATCGACAGCAGGCCGACACCATCGCCGCTGGTCAGCGCCGCATGGTTCTTCATCAGTTCGAGCCCGCTCGCGCCCAGCATCGTGGGGATGGCGAGGAAGAAGCTGAACTCGGCGGCGGTGCGCCGCTCGACGCCGAGTGCCAGCGCCCCGAGGATCGTTGCGCCCGAGCGGCTGACGCCAGGGATCATCGCGAGGCACTGGAGCAGGCCGATCCCGACGACGGTGCGCAGCGGGATGTCCGCGACACCGCTGATGTCGCTGCGCGGTGCGAACCGCTCGACCGCCAGAATGGCGAAGCCGCCAACGACCAGCGCGATCGCGACCACCTCGGCATTGCCGAGCAGCGCCTCGATATAATGGTGCAGCGCCAGCCCGATCACCGCGGCAGGGATGAAGGCGACCACCAGATTGCGCAGGAACAGCCAGGATTTCGGTTCGCGGCGAATGAGGCCCATGCCCACCGCCCAGAAGGTGCGCCAGTACAGGACCACGATCGCAAGGATCGCGCCGAGCTGGATGACGACGTTGAACACCTCCCAGCGCCCCGCATCATAGCCGAGCAACCGCGTCGCGAGGATGAGATGGCCTGTCGACGAGACCGGCAGGAATTCGGTGATCCCCTCGACGATGCCGAGAAGGATGACGGTAAGAAGTTCGGACACGCAAAAGCTCCCGCAGCGCGGTGAATCAGGACTGGTCGATCAGTGTCGATGGCGGCTAGACCCGCATCGGGATCAGACCACGTGGGTCGCCGAATGCATGTCCACCCCAGTCTCGACACGAGTCTCGGCGCGGCGACCAAACCGCCCCGCCTTGCGGAAACGGACGAGCCAGCCAGGCGCGACCGTCGACATCGGTGTCGCCTCGATCCCCATCGCCTTCAGCCCGTCGACCCCGGTGACGATATTGTCGCTCTGCAGCATCCGCCACTGATCCTGGGTGATCGGCGCGCCTGGCAGGAACCCGGCCTTGGCGATCAGTGCCCCGGCAAAATCGGGCAATTCGACGATCGACGGTTCGCGGCCGATTGCGGCGGCGATCCAGCGGATCAGGTTGCCCATGGTGATGACGTCGGGCCCGCCGATCTCCAGCGTCTTGCCGCCGAACGTCTCGGGAGCCGCAGCCGCGGCGACGATCGCGTCCGCGACATTGCCGACGAACACGGGCTGGAACTTTGCTCCTGCGCGCAGCACGGGCACGACCGGCGCCTTGGCGATCATCCCGGCGAAGCGGTTCACGAACTGATCCTCCTGCCCGAAGATGATCGACGGCCGCAGGATCGTCGCGTTGGGGAAGGCCGCGCGGACCGCCGCCTCGCCCTCGCCCTTCGACTTGCCATAGGCCGAGTCCGATGCGGCGTCCGCACCGATCGCCGAGACATGGACCAGCGCGCCGACCCCCGCCTTGGCGGCGGCCTCCGCCACGGTCCGCGCGCCGAGCGTCTGGACGCCGTGGAAATCACCCGCCAGCACCCCGACCAGGTTCACGACGATGTCCGCACCCTGCACCGCCTGTGCGATCGTCGCGGGCTTGGTCACGTCGGCGCCGACGAATTGCGTCTGCCCGAGCCCGCCGAGCGGCTTGAGAAAAAACGCCTGTCGCGGATCGCGCTGTGCGATCCGGACCCGCGCACCCGACGCCAGCAGCGCCTGCGCGACATAGCGGCCGACGAAACCTCCGCCCCCGATCAGCGTCACCAGTCTGTCGTTCATCGCCCGTCCGTCCAATTCTTTATGCCTGCCCGCCCTTTGCCCCAGCAAGAGGGTTGTTGACAAGCATCGCAACCCTCCACTAGAGGCGCCCTCCTACCCCGTGCCCGGATGGCGGAATTGGTAGACGCACCAGCTTCAGGTGCTGGCGATCGCAAGGTCGTGGAGGTTCGAGTCCTCTTCCGGGCACCATTCTCGCCAGGTGGGTGAGACGACGGTCAGCGCCTTAGGCGACCCGTCGGGCGGCCGATCGGCAATGCCCCAAGCAATCAGATCTTAGCTCACACATTACCGACCACCTCGGCAACCGAAGCCCGGTCCGCCCCCGTCAGATCAGCGCTCCAGCGCTAGGCCTGCTGCCCGGGTTCGATGCACTGAGGCACACGCGTCCGGCTTGAGCCGACTGACCTCAGGCGCACGCCGCCCCAGACTTCGGAAGGACCGTCAAAGACAGTGAGGGGTTAGGGTCAACCGTCCTTCCTCCGCAGTAGCATTCAGGTCCATGGTATCGGTCCCATATTCATCCCACGGATCAATCAGGCCTGATCTGCATCATAGTTAATGAAGATATCGGACATTATCCCCTATAATAAGTGTCCGCCCGGACCACTTCCCGATCTTCCTCGAGACTGCATCCATGCCGGTGAAATTGCGTCTTGAGACCGTGCCGCACGGCTTTTGGAAGAAAATGCATAGCAAATGGCATAATAGGTTCAAATCGGATGTTGATTATAGGGTGCTATAGGCGTAGGCGTCGATCAAAGACTGGAGCATATCATGTCCGAAGACATTATTGAGCTGAACGCTGTTGAATTGGCGACCGAACTGACGATCGCGTGGCTGACAAACCCCAATACGCGCACGTCTGCCGAAGAGGTTCCGTCGTTCCTTGGCAAGATGCACGACACCGTGTCTGCATTGCTGGGCACGTCGACGGAGGAGCCCGTGGTCGAACCCGTCGCCGAATACACCCCGGCAGTTTCGGTCCGGAAATCGCTGGCATCGAAAGATCACATCATCTCGATGATCGACGGCAAGCCGTACAAGACACTGCGCCGCCACCTGGCGACGCACGGCATGACGCCGATCGAATATCGCGAACGCTACGGGCTGAAGCCGGACTATCCAATGGTCGCCGAGACCTATTCGGAAAGCCGCCGTGCCATGGCCAAGAAGATTGGTCTCGGTCGCAAGCCCGGCGCCCGCAAGACCGAAGCCCCGGCTGCTGCGCCGCAGCGCAAGCGCAAGGTCGAGGCTGTCGCCGAATAAGCAACGCGGGTCGATCGATACGAGCGCCTGCAGGGGCCGGTGGTTCGCCACCGGCCCCTTTTCGCATTAGGCAGGTCGCACGCGCCGTTGCCGCCCCTCACCACCCCGGCGGACACCGGCCGGGTCGTCGCGCCGGGCTAGCTGCCGAAACGACCCCGACGGTAGAGCAAGGTGATCGCGACGCGCCGGTTGCGCGGATCGCTCGGGTTCTTGACGATCAGCGGCTCGCGGTCCGCGACACCCTCGATCCGTTCGAAGCGCGCCTCGGGCGTGCCGCCGGCGAGCAGCCGCCGTCGTGTCGCCTCGGCGCGGCCCGACGAAAGCATCCAGTTGTTCATCGCGCGCGGATCGCCATAGGGCACGCTGTCGGTGTGCCCGCGGATCATGATCGGGTTGGCCGACCCGGCGATCGATCCCGCGATCATCCCGATCAGATCGCCTGCCCTGGCGTCGAGCGCCGTCGTGCCCATCGCGAACATCGAATAATCGGCATCGTCGATCAGGTCGATGCGCATCCCGTCCTGGGTCGGCACGAAGCGGATGTGGCTCGCGAGACGCGACAGGTTCTTCGACTGTTCGATCTGGCGGAGCACCTTGCGGCGCATCGCGTCGAAATTGCGGCGATCCTCCGCATTCAGCGCGTCGAGCCCCTTCTTGTTGCCCTTGGGCCCGGTGCCGGTGTCCGCGCCGCCCGCGCCCGCATTCGGAATGGCGATCTGCGGCAGGCTGGTCTGTCCGGCTTGCGGACCGATTTTGTTCTTCGACAGGATCGATTCGCCACCGAGCAGCGCACCGCCGCCGATCCCCAGCGTGTGCGTGTCGATCAGCGTCGGCGCGAAATAGTCGGCAATGCCCTTGCGCTGTTTCTCGGTCGTCGCGCCGAGGATCCACAGCAGCAGGAAGAACGCCATCATCGCGGTCACGAAATCGGCATAGGCGACCTTCCAGGCACCGCCATGATGGCCGCCATGGCCCTCGATATAGACCTTCTTGACGATGATCTTGGGCGGCTGGTTCGCCCCGTGCGGCGCGCGTGCCATCCTACTTCCCGCGCAGCCCGTCAAAGACTTCGGCGAAGCCCGGCTGGTTGCGATGCGCGATCCCCGAGCGCGCCGCCTCGATCACCAGCGGCTGCGGATGGCCGTGCAGCGACGCGATGATGATCTGCTTCACCACGCCGTAGATCGAGGCGTCCGCGTCGAGCACCTGCTTCAGCCGGTTCGCGAGCGGCGCGACCATGCCATAGGCCAGCAGCACGCCCATGAACGTGCCGACCAGCGCCGACCCGATCATCGAGCCGAGCACCGACGGCGGCTTGTCGATCGATCCCATCGTCTTCACCACGCCGAGCACCGCCGCGACGATGCCGAGCGCAGGCAGCGCGTCGGCGAGGCTGGTCAGCGTGCCGTGCGCGCTTTCCTCCTCGTGATGATGCGTCTTGATCGACTGGTCCATCACCTCCTCGACCGCATGCACGTCGAGCGTACCGCTCGACACCACGACGAGGCGCAGCGTGTCGGCGATCAGGTTGATCAGCGCATGGTCCTTCAGCAGCTTGGGGTATTCGGCGAAGACCGCGGAGGAATTGGGGTCCTCGACATGCGGCTCGAGCGCGATCGGCCCGTCGACGCGCAGCATCTTCATCAGCTTGCTGACGAGGAAAATGACGTCGAGATAATCCTGCTTCTTGTATTTCGGGCCCTTGAAGACCTTCATCAGCCCGCCGCCGAGGCCTTTGAGCTCCTTGCCCGAATTGCCGATGATCAGCGCGCCGGCGGCCGCGCCGCCGATGATGAGCATCTCGTGCGGGATCGCCTCGAGCACGGGGCCGAGCGCCCCGCCGGTGAACGCAAAGCCGCCGAACACCATGACGAGCAGGACGACGATGCCGATAATCGGAAACATGGTGTTGGAAATTCCCCCAAAGCCCGGAATGCCGGCCCTGTCACCGGAGGATTAACCGGATTTCGTAGCCATCCGGTTACCGGACCCGCTCGATCCGTCCTATAAATGCGCTCAGCGAAGATAATCGAACAGCGACAGCGCGCTGAGCTTCGAGAAGCTCGCCTGAGTCGCCGACAGGATCGTCATCGTCTTCTGCAATTCGGTGATCGCCGTCGTGATGTCGGTGCCCTCGATCGACTGACGGGTATCCTCGCGGTCGACCGCGACGTCCTTCAGCCGGGCGGTTTCCAGATCGACCCGCGACGCGCGCGCGCCGAGCGACGCCTGGATCGACGACACCTGTTCCGACGCCGCCGACAGATCGTCGAGCGCGGTATCGAGCGCGGCCGGATCGTAGCTTTCGGCCTGGAGCGCAGTTGCGATCGCGCTCAATACCGCCAGCGTATCCTTGCCGTCGGCGCGCAGCACGCGCGACGCCGATTCGTTCGCCTGGACGCTCGCGCCGTCGCCGACCGGGATCGGCGAGACGCTGGTCGCGGCCAGCGCATAGCTGCCATCGGGCTGCTTCACCGCCGCGGGCCCGCCGTCCGCGCCGCCGAAGATCGGCTGGCCGCGCAGGTCCTTCACGTTCGCGAGACTCGAGATCGTATCGACGATGCCCGCAATTTCGACGCCGATCGCCTTGCGCGCATCGCCGCTCAGCGTGCCGTTGCGCGCCTGCACCGTGAGTTCGGACACGCGCTGCAACTGCGCGGTGATCGCGCTGAGCGTGGTGTCCGACTGTTTCAGCACCGATGCGGCGGTCGTCAGGTTCGCGGCATAGGCCTTGTCGTCGACCGCATCGCGCGCGAGCCCCGCCAGCCGCTGATAGGCGGCGCTGTCGGACGAAGGCGCGGTGAATTTGATGCCGGACGAGATCTGCGTCTGCAACGCGTCCGCCTGCTTCGACAGCGTATTCATCGCCTTGGCCGAGCGGTCGTAGAACAGGCTGGTCGCGATCTGCATAAGGCCTACCGGATCTCGAGGATGGTCTGGAGGATGTCGCGCGCGGTCTGGATGACGCGGCTCGACGCCTGATAGGCCTGCTGGAAGCGGAGCAGGTCGACCGCCTCGCTGTCGAGATCGACACCGCTGCCCGAATCGCGTGCGGTCACCGCGCCGTCGCGGATCGCACCCTGCGCATCGCCGACCAGCTTGCGCTGCTCCAGCGACGCCGCATTGCTGGTGATCATGTTGGTCAGCCGCTGTTCGCTGCCCGTCGTCGGGTCGCGCGTCGCGAGCAGCGCGGCCAGGTTCGACGCATCGCGCGCGCCGCCGGTCGCGCCCGCCGCGGCAATGCCGCGCGGATCGGTCAGCGCGACGGTGATGCTGGTTGGCGTGTCGCCGGTCTTGAACAGCGCCGCACCCGGATTGCCGTCGAGATCGCGCCCCTGCGCCTGGATGGCGTTGACCTGCGTGGTGAAATCGGTCGCGATGCCGTTGAGCGTGTCGCGCGCCGCGACGATCTTCTGCGCGCCCTCGGCATAGCCGGCCAGCGCGCCACCCGACGGCGTCACCGCCGATGTCGTGCCCGTCCGCTGCACGACGAACCCGACCGCGCCCTCGTCATTCTTCAGATAGCTGACATTGCCCGCATCGGGGCCCGCCACGAATACCGGGCCGCTCGCCCCGCCCAGCCGCACCGTCGCGCGGCCGAGATCGTCGAACTCCGTGCTGATATCGGTGATCGTGCTCATCTGCTCGAGCAACTGGTCGCGCTGGTCGCCGAGCTGCGCGGCGTTGGTCGACCCCTTCTGGCTACGCGCGATGCCGTCATTGACCTTGGCGAGCGCGGTGCCGAACGAATTGAGCGTCTGCGTCGCCTGGCGCGTCGCGGTGTCGAGATCGGCCGCTGCGGTGTCGAGCGCCTTGCCCGTAGCGGTAAACGCCGCGGCCGCGCTGGTCGCGGATTCGAGCATCACCGACCGGGCCGGCACCGAGGTCGGATCCGCCGACAAGGTCTGCGCGGCGGAAAAGAAGCTGGTGAGACGATCGCCGAGCTTGTTGTCGGTCAGCGACGTCTCGATCCGCCCGAGCCAGGCCGCCGCGGTCTCCGTCCTGGCAAGATCCGACCCGGCATTGCGGACCGCGAGCGAACGGAACGTGTCGGCCGAGCGCGAGATGCCGGTGACGGTGACGCCGTTGCTGCCCGTCGCGACGCTCGCATTGATGCCACTGCCGATCGAGGTCACCTGGCCGAGATTCGTCGTCCGCCGGGTATAACCCGCGGTGCCGGTGTTCGCGATGTTCTCGGACACGGTGTTCAGCGCGGTCTGGTACGCCCGCACGCCTGACGCGCCGATCGACAGGAGGTCGCTCATGCCGACGGCTCTGCCGCGCCCGGGTTAAGATCGGATTGCGATTTGGCGAGGAAATCGGTCATCGCCTTGCCGATGCCGAGCGGCGTGTGCTCGGCCATCGTCTGCGCGACGCGCGCGTCCTGCATTTCGGTAAACGTGTCGAGCGCCTTGGATTCGAACAGCGAATCGCTCAATTTCGCCTGGCGCATGCTCTTGAGCATCATGCCGGTGAAGACCGCCTCGAACTTCTTGCCCGCCTTGTCGAGATTGTCGTTCGACTTGAGCCGGCTCGTATCGGTCGAGATGCCGCCCGCATCGATCGGGCCGGGGGCTGCGATCGGGCTCACAGGACGATCAACTCGGCCTTGAGCGCGCCGGCCTCTTTCAACGCCTCGAGGATGGCAACGAGGTCGGCGGGCGACGCGCCGATCGCGTTCACCGCTTTGACGATGTCGGCAAGCCGGGGCCCCGGGTTCAGCAGGAACATCGGGCGACGCTCCTCCTCGACCGCGACCGCGCTGTTCGGCGTGACGACGGTCTGGCCCTGGCTGAACGGCGCGGGCTGGCTCACCTGTGGCTTCTCGTCGATCCGCACCGTCAGCTTCCCATGCGTCACCGCGGCAGGCCCCACGCGCACCGCGGAGTTTATAACGACCGTACCGGTGCGCGCATTTACGATTACTTTTGCCGAGGGCTCGGCGGAGACCACGTCGAGATTCTCGATCGTCGACATCAGGGTCGCACGAACGTCCGCACCGACCGGCGCGCGGACCGCGACCGAAACCGCGTCGATCGCCTGTGCGCTGCCGAAGCCCAGCTTCGAATTGATCGCGCCCGCGACGTTCTGCGCGGTGGTGAAATCGGCGCGCGCGAGATTGAAGGTCAGCATCGGCGCGCTGTCGAACCCGGTCGCGACCGCGCGCTCGACCGTTGCGCCCTCGGGGATGCGCCCGGTCGAGGGGATGTTGACGACGATCTTCGACCCGTCCGCGCCCTCCGCGCCGAGCCCGCCGACCGCGAGATTGCCCTGCGCCATCGCATAGATCTGGTTATCCGCGCCGAGCAGCGGCGTCATGATCAGGCTGCCGCCGCGCAGGCTTTTGGCCTTGCCCATCGACGCGACGGTGATGTCGAGCCGCTGGCCGGGCTTGGCGAAGGGCGGCAGTTCGGCAGTGATCATCACCACCGCGGCGTTCTTCATCCCCGGATTGGCGTTGGGCGGCAGCTGCAGCCCGAAGCGCGACGCGACGGCTTTAAGCGACTGGACGGTATATTCCAGATTGTCGTCGCCCGTGCCGGGCAGCCCGACGACGATGCCGTAGCCGGTCAGCTGGTTCGACCGGATCCCCTGGAACCCGCCCAGATCCTTGATCCGGTCGGCAGACGCCGGGGCTGCGATCAGGAGCGAGGCGAAAAGGGCGAGCAGGAAGCGCATGGTCACGGCCTCAGAAAGGGCTGACGACGGAGAAGAAGCGGCTGAGCCACCCCTGGCGGCCGGCGCGGGCGACATCGCCCTTGCCGGTGTACGAGATCTGCGCATCGGCGACCCGCGTCGACAGCACGCGGTTGTCGCGGTCGACATCGGCGGTGCGCACCAGCCCCTTGATCTTAAGAAACTCGTCGCCGCGGTTAAGCGTCACGCGCTTCTGCCCCTGCACCAGCATCGTGCCGTTGGGATAGACTTCGGCGACCGTCACGCTGACTTCGCCCGACAGCGAGTTCGCCTGGTCGGCGGCGCCTGCGCCGTTGAAGTTGCGCCCGCCGCTGATCGTCGCATCGGCGCGGTTGAACAGGTTCAGAGCGCCCGTCGTCGGCGGGGTGATGCTTGCCGAGCCGCTGCTGTCGAGCTTCGAGCCCGAGGATTTCGACGCGGCGGTGCGCTCGACCAGCACGATCGTCAGCGGGTCACCGACTTTCCGCGCCCGCCAGCCTTCGTACAGCGCGGCATAGCCGTCCTGCGCCTGGAAGATCGATCCGGTCGCGGGCGACGCCACGGGCACGGGCAGCGGCCGTGCGACGGTGAAGTCCTCGGGCGGCGCCTTCTTGCCGAACAGCCTGGCCGGCGCCGACAACGGCGCGAGCGTGCCGGCGGCAATCGCGAGGAGCGCGATCGGCGCGCGCGTGGGGATCGGAAATGCCATGATGCGCCCTGCGATCAGATGTTCTGGTTGACGTATTTCAGCATGTCGTCGGTCGCCGAGATCATCTTCGAATTGACCTCATACGCACGCTGCGTCTCGATCATGTCGACCAGCTCCTCGACGACGTTGACGTTCGACGCCTCGAGCATCCCCTGCCGCACGCGACCGCGGCCATCCTGCCCGGCAACGCCCAGATTGGCGGCGCCCGACGCGGCGGTCTCGACGAGGTAATTGTCGCCGGTCGCCTGGAGCCCGGCACCATTGGCGAAGCTCGCGACCTGGATCTGGCCGATCTGCTGCGCTTCCGACTGGCCGGGGATCGTCGCCGAGACGGTACCGTCCTGGCCGATCGTGATGTTGGTCGTCCCCTCGGGCACGGTGATGCCGGGCATCACCTGATAACCCTCGCTGGTCACCATCAGCCCCTCGGGGCTGCGCGAGAAATTGCCCGCGCGGGTGTAGCCGAGCGTGCCGCCGGGCATCTGCACCTGGAAATAGCCGTCGCCGTCGAGCGCGAGGTCGAGGCTGTTGCCCGTCGTCTGCATCGACCCCTGCGTATCGATCCGCGCCGTGCCCTGGATCCGGACGCCGGTACCGAGGTTGAGCCCGGTCGCGTATTTGGTCTCCGACGTCGACTGCGCACCCGGTGCGGTGACGACCTGGTACGCCAGCGTCTCGAACGCGGCGCGATCCTTCTTGAACCCCGTCGTGTTGACGTTGGCGAGGTTGTTCGAAATGACCCGCATGCGCGTATCCTGGGCATCGAGCCCGGTACGCGCGATATGCATGGCGGAACTGCTCATGGCCTAATCCTTCCTTAGCTCGGCAGGCGCATCAGTGATGCACCGCTTTCATCCATGTCCTTGGCGGACTTCAGCATGTTGGCCTGGACCTCGTAGCTGCGTTGATTCTCGATCATGTCGACCAGCGCCTGCGTCATGTTGACGTTCGATCCCTCGATCGCCCCGCCCTGCACCTTCGCATCGAGATCCTCGGGCAGCACGCCGCCACCGCGCACACGCAGCAGATTGTCGAGCCCCTTGACCGTGTCCGACCCCTTGGTGTCGGCCAGCTTCAGCTTGTCGATCACCTGCGGCGCATTCGCGTCGCCACCCTGCGGCACGATCGAGATCGTCCCGTCGCCCGCGATCGAGAGCGTGTCATAGGGCGGGATCGTAATCGGCCCGCCCGACCCCATCACCGGAAAACCGTCGCCGGTCTGAAGCACGCCCGATGGCGCGATCTCCAGGTCGCCGCGCCGCGTATAGGCTTCGGAGCCGTCCGACGCCTGGACCGCGAGCCATGCGGTCGCGCCGGTGACCGCGACGTCGAGCGGCCGGCCCGTGGTCTGGATCGCCCCCGGCGCGCGGTCGGCGTCGGTCACTTCCTCCGACGTCGGCGCGCGCGCCTCGAACTGCTGGCCGCCACCCTTCAGGTCGATCCGGTCGAACACCACGCGGTCGGCGCGGAATCCGGTGGTCGACGCGTTCGCCATGTTGTTGGCGATCGCCGACTGCGCCGCCATGTGCGCGCGCAGTCCCGTCGCCGCGGTGTAGACCAGCTTATCCATTCAGGGTTCTCCGTCCGCGCCCTGGGTCAGCTGCGGATGTTGAAGATGGTCTGCGAGATCTGGCTTGCGGTATCCAAGGCCTTCGAGTTCGCCTGGAAATTGCGCTGTGCCGCGATCAGCGAGACGAGCTCTTCGGTGATGTCGACGTTCGAGCGCTCGATCGTCCCCGACATCAGTTTGCCGAAGCCGTTGACGTCGGCGATGCCGAGCTTGGCCTCGCCCGAAATGCCCGTCGCCGACCAGTAGCTGCTGCCGAGCTGGCGCAGACCCTCGGGGTTCGAGAAGTTGGCGAGCATCACCTGGCCGAGTGCCTGCGTGTCGCCGTTCGAGAAGCTCGCCTTGACGATGCCGGACTCGTCGATCGTCACGCCCTGGATCTGGCCGACCGCCTTGCCGTCCTGCGCGCGCGCGGCGACGTTGAACGCCGATGCCAATTGCATGGTGTCGAGCCCGAAGGTGAAGCCGAACTGCTGCGTCGTGCTGCTGCCTGCAGTGGTGAACGGGTCGAACGCGACCGCAGTGGTCGGCGCGGTCAGCTTGCCGGTGGTGTCGAAGTCCAGCTCGACGCTTGCCGCACCGCTGGTGGTCATCGGCTTGTCGCCGACATAGCTGAACACTTCCCAGCTACTCGTATTGCCGTTGGCGGCATCGGGCGTCGTCGTGCGCTTGAAATAATTGGTCAGCGTCTGCGCGTTGCCGCTCGCGTCGTAGATCGTCGTCTGCGCCGACTGGTTGTAGCTGGTCGGGTCGAACCGGTCGAACGTCTTCGTCGCCGGGATCGCCGCATTGGCGCTGAGGTTCAGCGACATCGACACGTTCGCGGTCGGAACGGCCTTGCCGCTGGTGGCGGGAAGCTGGAGGCTGACCGCGGAATCGAGCCCCGATGCGACGACCTTGCCCGACCCGTCGACCGGATAGACCTGAAGATGGCTGCCGTTCGAATCGACCACATAGCGATCGGCATCGACCAGGAAGCCGCCATTGCGCGTATAGTTGACGTTGAGCGACGTCGTGCTCGGCTTGACCACGAAGAAGCCGTCGCCCGACACGGCGAGATCGAGCGCGTTGGCCGACTGGATGAGATTGCCCTGGCTGAACTGCTGCCGATTGCCCTGCACCACGGTGCCCGAGCCGATCTGCTGCGCCGGGTTCAGCGACACGCTCGACGCGATCACGTCGGCGAATTCGGTACGGCTCTTCTTGAAACCGTTGGTCGAGACGTTCGCGAGGTTGTGCGAGATCGTCGACATTTCGGTCTGCGAGGCCTGGAGGCCGGAAAGCGAGGTATAGAAGGACATCGGGTTACTCCTGGAATTCTGGCAAGCAGCGGGCGATCAGCCGATCTGGCGAACCGCGGTGACGGGGACCTCACCGAGGCCCGGTAGCGTGAGGATGGCGGCACCGGTCGTCGTCGAAACCGACTGAACCGGCGCCCAGACGAGGTTCTGTGATGCAACGGTCGTGCCATTATTCTGGGCGTTGACGATGACCTTGAACGGTCCCGTCCCGGCATCCTCGCCGGTCGCGGTCTTGCCGTCCCAGTCGTAGTTCACGGTGCCCTTGTCGGCGCTGCCGAGCGACATGGTCTTCAGCACGCCGCCATTGGCATCGGTGATCGTGACGTTGACGTTGCTCGCCGCTGCGCCGAGCTCGATCCCGCCGGCCAGCCCGCCGCTGGTCCGACCATAGGCCGTGTCGCCTGCGGTCAGCACGGTCTTGCCGACATAGGCCATCGCATCGCTCGCGCTGGTCACGTTCAGCTTGTCGGCAATCGACTTCATCGTCGTGCTCATCTCGGAAATACCGGCGAGGCTCGAGAACTGCGCCATCTGTGCGACCATCTGGGTGTTGTCGACCGGGTTGAACGGGTCCTGATTCTGCATCTGCGCGGTCATCAGCTTCAGGAAATCCGACTGGTTGAGAGTCGTCGAATTGGATGCCGTGGTCGTCGTCGCGGCGGTCGTCGCGCGCGTAATGCCGAGGTTGGAAAGCGTGGAGTCGAAGGAACTTGCCATGATCAGCGGCCTAGCTTGAGGGTATCGATGATCAGCGACTTCGCAGTCTGCATCACCTCGACATTGTTCTGGTAGCTGCGCGCGGTCTCCATCATGTCGACCAGCTCGCGCGTTTCATCGACCGCCGCCTCGAAGATGTTGCCATCCTTGTCGGCCATCGGATTGTTCGGGTCATAGCGCTTGGCGGGGGCCTCGCCGGCGGTGACGACCTTCTCGACATCGACCGTCGACATCCCGCTGGCGGCGTCGAAGCTGGTACGAAACACCGGCTTCATCGTCTTGTACGCAGCCTCCGCAGACCCCGCGACGCCGCCCGCATTGGCGAGGTTCGACGCGGTGGTGTTCATCCGCAATAGCTGCGCGGACATCGCGCGGCCCGCGACCTGGAAAATCGTCATCGGCGCATTGGCCATCGCTTAGTCCCCCTTCAGCGCGCGGGTGACCTGGCTGATCCGCCCGTTCAGGAACGACAGCGTGGTCTGGTACTGCACCGCATTCTCGGCGAACGCGGTCTGTTCCTGGTTCAGCTCGACGGTGTTGCCGTCCATCGAGGTCTGCGTCGGCACGCGGTATTTGGTCGCCGCGTCGATCCCGCCCGCGCCATCCGTCTCGAGCGACGCGAGCGCCGACTTGAAGTCGATGTCGCGCGCCTTGAAGCCGGGGGTCGAGGCATTGGCGATGTTCGACGCGAGCACCCCCATGCGCTGCGATCGCACCTCGAGGGCCGCACCATGAACGCCGAACAGCGAGCCACCTGACACTGGACCGAACTCCCGCGCTGAATTGCGCAAGCCTTCCAAAGCAATGGCCGTGCCAGTTCACTCTCGCCGACCGGATGATGCCGCTTTGCCGCCCGGCGGCAAGCGCGCGGCAACCCGGCCGGCAACGCCTTGCCGCCCCGGCAGAGGTGGCGGCAATCGTTCCGGCAGGCGTGGTGCCGACCCGTCGCGCAGCCGGCAAACCACCGGCCCGCGCGAGTCCCGCTCACCGGGGGATCGCGAACTGGCCCGGCCCTTGCAAAGACTTACGGGACATGATCACGCTCGCCCATCTGCTCGACCCTGCTGCCCTCGCCATCGTCGGCGGCGGCACGATCCTCGGCGTCGCCTTGCGGACGCCGTTGCGCGATCTGGTCCGCGCGATCGCGGCGCTGAAGACGCTCGGCCGCGCCCGGCTCGACGGCGATGCGCTGCTCCAGCAGATCGTCGCGCTCGGCCGCATCGCCCAGCGCCACGGCGCGATGGCGCTCGACCGCACCGTCATCGCCGATCCCGACATCGCCGCCGGTATCGCGGCGATCGTCGACGGCGCGAGCGCCAGCGACGTGGCGCTGCTCATCCGGCATCGCCGCCATGCCCGGATCGAACGCCACGTCGCCGCCGCCGACGTCTGGGCAGGAGCCGCCGAACTCGCGCCCGCGATGGGCATGGTCGGCACGCTGATCGGGCTCGCCCAAATGTTCGCGACGATGAGCGATCCGACCGCGATCGGCGGCGCGATGGCTATCGCGCTGCTCGCGACGCTCTATGGCGCGCTGCTCGCCAACCTCGTCTTCATGCCGGTCGCCAACCGCCTGCGCGCACAGGGCCGCAACGAGGCGTTCGAACGTGCCCGGATCGAGGCGCCACTCGTCGCGCTCGCCGCGCGCGAGGCCCCGCGCGCACCGTTGATGAGCGTCGCATGACGGTCGGCGACTATCCCGAGCCGCAGCCCGGGCGTCCGCTCTGGCTGATCACGCTCGCCGACCTCGCCTTGCTGCTGGTCGGCTTCTTCGTGCTCCTCCAGGCCACGCAGACCGCAGGTAGCCGTCCGCTCGCGCCCCGCGCGCTGGCGGCCGGGTTGCGCGAGGGTTTCGGCGCCTCCGTAACGCCAACCGTCGACACAGCGCGGCCGAAACTGCCTGTACCCGGCGGTCTACTTGCTGCTGCCCAACCCACGGCCCTGCCCGTCGCCGCGGCCGGCATGCTCGACTTCACGGTCGGCTCGGCTGTGCTGCCGACGTCACCCGATACGCTGGCGGCCTGGGCGCGTGACGCGGTGCGGGACCCGCGCGTCCAGATCACCGTCACCGGATCGGTCGACGGCTCGCCCGGCGATGTCGACCCCGTCACGCGCAGCGCGGCGATCCTCGCCTCGGACCGTGCCCGCGCCGTCGCGGCCGCGATCGCCCATGTCGCCCCCGGCCGCGTGACGCTCGCGACCTCGCCGACCACCGGCCGCCGCGCCGCCATCGTCACCCAAGCCTTTGTCGGCGAACCGCCAAGGACCCCCTCATGATGCTCGCCCTGTTGATGATCGCTGCCGGTGCGCCGTCCGCCGGCTTCCAGGATATCGCCGCACTCGATCGCGCGGTCTCGGCATTCACCGGCCGGCCGATCGGTGCCGAGGGTGGCGCGCGCACGACGGTCGACTCGCGGTTGCGGCTCGCGACGTGCCCTACCGTCGCGATGTCGTGGCGGACCGAAGCGCATGACGCGGTGGTCGTCGCCTGTGCCGGCCCCGCCTGGCGCATCTTCGTCCCCGTCATCCGTCCGGCCTCGGCCCCCGGCGCGACGCCCGCCACGACCCGTGCGGCCTATGCCCCGGTCGTGAAGGCCGCCCCCGTCATCCGCCGCGGCGATCCGATCGTGATCGAGGCTGGCACCGACGGCTTTTCGATCAGTCGCGAGGGCGTCGCGCTGGCCGATGCCGCCCCGGGCGCGCGCTTCATGGTCAAGGTCGACGACACCCGCACGCCGGTCCAGGCGATCGCGGTCGCCAGCGGCCGCGCGACCCTGCCCGGCTGGACGAATTAATTTTGTTAAAGCTTTTCGCACGCCGGCCGTTTCTCCCTCTGTCAGCAAGAACCAGAGGGTGCAGACATGGTGGAATCGATCGGCTCGAAGCCGTTGACGGGAGGCGAGCGCAGCGTCGCGCGCATCGCCGCGACGACGCCCGTCCAGCCGTCCGCCCAGCCTCTGGCGCAGGCGCCCGACCGTGCGGTCGAGGCAGAACCCTCGGCAACCTCGTCGATCGCGCTCGCGCGGACGATGGCCGCCGCCGCCCCGATCAACGAAGCGCGCGTGGCCGCGGTCAAGAAGGCGGTCGCCAACGGCACCTTCCCGATCCTGCCCGCGACGATCGCCGACCGGCTCCTCGCCTTCAAACTGGAATGGGCACCGAATGACCCGGCGTGACGCCCTGGTACGCGTGATCGACGCGCTGCATGCCGAGATTGCGGCGCTGAAATCCAACGATGTCGCTGGGCTGGAGCGCGCGACGACGCAAAAGCTCGACGGCATCAATGCGGTCGCAACGCTCGGCACCGGCCCTGCCGGTCCCGAACTGCGCGAGCTGGCGGACGAGGCGAACCGCCTCAACGAAACCTGCCGCATCTATACCAACCTGATGGCGGCAAATGTCCGCCGCCGCCTGCAAACCTTGACCGGCGAGGGCGGCATTGCCGGCTATCGCCCACGCATGGGTGCTGCCTACGCCTGATCCGCGCGGCCGGGCAAGATCTGGCACGCCCCTTGCTGTGTAGTGTCCTGAAACAGGGACATTACTCGCGGGATGACCGTCAATCCTATCACTACCGGCCGGATCCAGTCCGCGATCGCGCTTGCGAGCAGCAAGACGGGCGTGGATTTCGACTATCTGCTCGGCCAGGCGAAGCTCGAAAGCGGGCTTAACGCCAATGCCAAGGCGGGCACGTCGAGCGCGTCGGGTCTGTACCAGTTCATCGAACAGAGCTGGCTCGCGGTCGTCAAGAAGCACGGCGCGGAGCATGGTCTCGGCTGGGCGGCCGACAGCATCGGCCAGTCCTCGGGCGGGCGTCTCGGCGTCGCGGATGCCGGCACGCGCCAGGCGATCCTCGCGCTGCGCAACGATCCCGCCGCCGCCTCGATGATGGCGGCCGAACATGCGTCGGACAACAAGGACGCGCTCGAGGGCAAGCTTGGCCGCACCGCGACCGGCACCGATCTGTACATGGCGCATTTCCTGGGGCTCGGCGGCGCGTCGAAGTTCCTGACGACGATGCAGGCCAATCCGGACGCAAGTGGCGCCGCGCTGTTCCCCTCCGCCGCGCGCGCCAATCGCGGCGTCTTCTACGAGTCCAACGGTACGCCGCGCTCGCTGTCGGCAATCTACGAGCGATTCTCGACGAAGCTCGGCGCCGCCGCCGCGGGCGCGACCGGTTCGGCCACGGCCGGCTCGGTCCAGTTCGCCGCACAGGCGCTCGACATGGACGGCAGCACGGTCGTCACCGGGAACAATGAAAGCGCCGAGGACGCGCTCGCCTGGGCGACGTCGACGATGGGCCGGTTCGGCACCCGGAACGCCGGTTTCAATGCGGGCCAGACCTCGGCGAGCCTGCTCCGCCCGACGCCCGACACCGCGCGGCTCGCCTATCTGATGCTCGCGAAGATGGGGGGCTGAACCCATGAACCGCCTGCTCTCCAACGCCCGTGCATCGGTCCTGCCGCTCGCGATCCTGATGCTTGTGCTCGTCATGGTCGTGCCGATCCCGGCATTCATGCTCGACATCTTCTTCGTTGCGAACATCGCAATCAGCCTTGCCGTGCTGATGGTCGCCTTGAACGCGCAGAAGCCGCTCGATTTCTCCGCCTTCCCGACCGTGCTGCTGTTCGCGACGCTGTTCCGCCTCGGCCTCAACGTCGCCTCGACGCGTATCGTGCTCGTCCACGGCCATGAGGGCGAGAGCGCGGCGGGTCACGTCATCGAGGCGTTCGGCACGTTCCTGATCGGCGGCGATTATGTCGTCGGCATCTTCGTCTTCGCGATCCTGATGATCATCAACATGATCGTCGTCACCAAGGGCGCCGGCCGCGTCTCCGAGGTCAGCGCGCGCTTCACGCTCGACGCGCTGCCCGGCAAGCAGATGGCGATCGACGCCGACCTCAACGCCGGCCTGATCACCCCCGACGAGGCGAAGGCGCGCCGTATCGAGGTGTCGACCGAGGCCGATTTCTACGGCTCTATGGATGGCTCGTCGAAGTTCGTGAAGGGCGACGCGGTTGCCGCGATGCTGATCCTCGCCGCCAACATCATCGGCGGGCTGATCCTCGGCCCGGTCAGCCACGGCATGTCGATCGCCGACGCCGCGCACAATTACATCCTGCTCGCGATCGGCGACGCGCTCGTCGCGCAGCTGCCCTCGCTGATGCTGTCGATCGCCGCAGCGTCGATCGTCACGCGCGTCACCTCGGACAAGGATCTCGCCGGCCAGATCGGCGGCCAGTTCGGTAGCCCCCGCACCTGGACGCCGGTCGCAGTGATCCTCGCACTGCTCGGCGTCCTGCCCGGCATGCCGCACATGGTGATCCTGCCCGCCGCCGCGATCGCCGGGTTTGCAGCCTGGAAGCTGCGCCAGATCGAGCGTCGCCCCGCCCCCGTCGTCATCGCCCCCGTCGAGGCGATCGACCAGTCGAAGATCGGCTGGGACGAGGTTACCGACGGCATGCAGGTCAATCTCGACATCGGCTACGGCCTCGTGCCGCTGGTCGACGACCGCCGCGGATCGCCGCTGATGGGCCGCATTACCGGCGTCCGTCGCCAGCTGTCGAAGGAACTGGGCTTCGTCGTGCCGCAGGTCCGCGTCCGCGACGACATCAACCTTGCCCCCTATGTCTACCGCATCATCGTCAACGGCGTCGTCGTCGGTGAGGACACCGTGTCGCCCGACGACATGCTCGCGCTCGACACCGGCCAGGCGTTCGGCTCGCTGATCGGCAAGACCACCAAGGATCCGACCTTCGGGCTCGACGCGACCTGGATCTCGACCGCGGACGCGGATGCGGCGACCGGGGCTGGCTATCTCGTTGTTGATCCCGGCACGGTGGTCGCGACGCATCTCAACCACATGCTTGGCCAGACCGCGTCCGATCTGCTCGGCCCGGACGAGGTCCAGGCGCTGCTCGACGGGCTGAAGGAGCGCGCGGCGCAACTCGTCACCGCGCTCGCGCCGATCCCGATCACCACGCTGACCCAGGTTCTCAAGGGCCTGCTCGCCGAGAACATCCCGCTGAAGGAATTCCGCAGCATCGCCGCCGCGATCGCGGTCGCCGCCCAGCGCAGCCAGGATGCCGAGGAGATCATCGAACTGATCCGCCCGCGTCTCGGCGCGCTGATCATCCAGAAACTGTGCGGGATGCGCGAGCCGCTCCGCGTGATGACGCTCGAGGGGCATCTCGAAGGGCTGCTCGGCCAGGCGATGCGCGCCGACCAGTCGCGCCGCCACGTCATCGAACCCGATCTCGGCCGCCGCATCGTCGAGGCGCTGCAGAATGCCGCGCAGCCGCTGATCGCCGAGGCCAAGCCGTTCGCACTCGTCGTCCAGCCCGCGATCCGCCTCGCGATCCGCAAGCTGGTCCGCACATGCCTGCCCGACACCCCGGTCATGTCGTTCTTCGAAGTGCCCGAGGACAAGGCGGTCGAGGTCGTCGCGGTCATCGGCGCACCGCAGCAGGCGCTGGCCGCATGAGCGCCGAACCGATGACCGCGGCGTTCGACAAGGCCCACCCCGCGCGCGCCGGCGAAATCCCGACGGGGCCCCTCACCTATCGTCCCCAGCAACGCCCCGGCGGCGACCCCGACCAGCTCGTCAAACAGCATCTCGCGATGGTCCGCCGGATCGCGTGGCACGTGCATGGCAGCATGAGCAGCATCGTCGAGGTCGAGGATCTGGTGCAGGTCGGCCTCGTCGCGCTGGTCGAGGCGGCGGCCGGGTTCGAGGAGCGCGGCACGCCGTTCAAGGCCTATGTCGCGACCCGCCTGCGCGGCGCGATGATCGACGAACTGCGGCGCCAGGCGACGACGACGCGCGGTGCGATGCGCCGCCGCCGGGAGTATGCCGACGCCATTTCCACGCTCACCGCGCAGACGGGCAAGGCCCCCGGAGACGCCATGATCGCCCAGCATATCGGCGTCAGCATCGACAAGCTGCGCAGCGACTATGTGACCGCGGACGCGATCCGGTTCGATTCGATCGACGAGGTCTATGCCGACGACATGCCGTGGTTCGCCGACGACACCCCCGACGCGTTCGAACAGCTCGCCGACAGCGACCTGCGCGCCGCGCTGATCGCCGCGATCACCGCGCTGCCCGAACGCGAGGCGCAGGTGATCCAGCTTTATTATGTCGAGGAGATGAACCTCGAGGAGATCGGCGCGGTCTTCGACATCGGCGCCGCCCGCGTCTGCCAGATCAAGGCGTCCGCGCACGCGAAACTGAAACGCGCGCTCGCCCGCAAGGTCTGACCGCAAGCCAGGCCAATCCATGCCGCCCCCGCCAGGGGGACGATAATCCGATCCGACGACCGAACGGACACGTCGTCCCCGCGGGTCATATCGCCACCGCACTGCGACGATAGCGCAAGTCGACTCTCGCGCGCTCAGCCAACCCACTGTCATCCCAACGCACAAAACCCCGGCGGCCTTGAGGCCACCGGGGTTCGTTGCGCCCCGTTTACCGGGGGGCGATCCGACTGGCGCCGGCACCCGATCGGGGGCCGGTGCCGGCGCCGGGATCGGATTACTGAAGCAGCTTCAGCACGCCCTGCTGGCTCTGGTTCGCCTGTGCGAGCATCGCGGTCGACGCCTGGCTCAGGATCTGCGCCTTGGCGAGTGCCTGCGTCTCGGCCGAGAAATCGGCGTCCTCGATGCGGCTCCGTGCGTCTGACAGATTGGTCACGTTCGACGTCGTATTGTTTACCGACGACTGCAACTGGCTCTGCGCGGCACCAAGGCCGGCGCGGACCGAGTTAAGCGTCTTCAGATTACCGTCGAGTACAGTCAGGACCGCATTTGCCTTGGTGCCGTTCGCGTCGGAGATATCTACCGTCATCGCCGCAAAGTCCGTCAAATCGTCGACGAAGAGGTCGACGGTGTCGGCTGCGTTTGCGCCGGTCTGTATTGTGGTCGTCCCGCCCGCACCGGCAGCGCCAAATAGCTTGACACCGTTAAATTCAGTGTCTTTCACGATTTTGCCAACCTGAGCGGTCAGGTTGGTAACTTCAATCTGCATGTTGGTTCGATCGTCGGCGCTGTACGTGCCCGACGCAGCCTGAGTCGCGAGTTCGCGGACGCGCTGAACCATGTTGGCGACTTCGGCGAGCGCGCCATCAGCGGTCTGCGCCATCGCAATACCGTCATTGGCGTTGCGGATGCCCTGGTTCATGCCCTTAATCTGCGCCGTCATTGACGTCGAAATCGCCAGGCCCGCTGCGTCGTCCTTGGCCGAATTGATACGCTTGCCGGTCGACAGACGTTCCATCGCCGTCGACAGCGCCGAATTGGCGGTGGTCGAAGCGTTGGCGGCGCGCAGCGAGGCTACGTTGGTCCCGATAACAGTCATGATTAAGCTCCTTCATGCCGGCTACCCCGCCGCCCCCGTGGCGAAGGACCGAGCCGTCAGGATGGGTAACGGCCGCCCCGCGCCGGGCTTTAGAGAAAAAAATCCGCCCCTCGCGCACCGGCGTGGCGCGCTCCCGTACACGCGCGCGCGAACGCGCCCGGAAATAGTTTGCCGCGACGCGGCACGATTTAACCGCGCCTTTACCCTCAAGGCCGCATTCCCGAATCGTCACAGGGGGACTTCATGCGCTCGATCTTTCCATCCGCCGCCGTCACGGCGCGCAAATATGCGCTCGTCTCGTCCCTGCGTGCGCAGGGCTTCGGGATCGGATCGCTCGACACCGCACAGCCGGGCGCGAACGACCTGTTCCTCGTCGCCGAGGGCGAGCTCGTCGCCTACCCCGCGCGCACCGTCGTGATCGGTTCGGAAGGCCGCAGCGTCACCCCGTCGCGGAGCGGTGCGCCCGCGCGGATCGGCTTCGCCGCCGAGGATACCGCGGTCGGCAACGGCTTTGCCCGCGCGCTGATCGGCGGGCCCGACATGCCAACCGCCGCCGACCCCGAATCGCTCGCACTGCTGGCGCTCGCCGAGCGCGTCGCCGCCGCCGACATCACCGTGCTGATCAACGGCCCGACCGGCACCGGCAAGGAAGTGCTGGCCCGCGCGATCCACAATGGCTCGCCGCGCAAGGACGGCCCGTTCATCGCGATCAACTGCGCCGCCCTCCCCGAATCGATGCTCGAGGCGATGCTGTTCGGCCACCAGAAGGGCGCGTTCACCGGCGCGTCGTCGGGCGGTGAGGGCTTTTTCCGCGCCGCGAACGGCGGCACGATCCTGCTCGACGAGATCGCCGAGATGCCGCTGACGCTTCAAGCCAAGCTGCTGCGCGTGCTGCAGGAGCGAGAGGTGGTGCCGCTCGGCGCGACCGTGCCGCAGCCGATCGACGTCCGCGTCATCGCCTGCGCCAACCGCGACCTGCAGGGCGAGGTCGCTGCCGGCCGGTTCCGCGCCGATCTCTATTACCGGCTCGCGGTGTTCCCGCTCACCACCAAGTCGCTCGCCGAGCGGCCGCAGGATATCCCTGCGCTCGCCGCGACGATGATCCTGCGTCATGCCGGCAACCGCAACGTCATTCCCTGGCCGTCGCGCGCGGCGATCGAGGCGCTGATGCTGCACGACTGGCCGGGCAATGTCCGCGAGCTCGAGAACGTGATCCAGCGCGCGCTGCTATTCTGCGGCGGCGACACGATCGAGGCGAGCCACATCCTGTTCGATCGCCCGGTGACGATGACCTTCGCCCCGCGCCCCGCGCCGGTCGTCGCGCCCATCGCCGAACCGCTCGTGCCCGTTGCCGCGACGCCCGCCGAACCGCAGACCGACACGTTGGGCACCATTGTCCAGATGAGCGAGTTCGCCGCGATCCGCGAGACGCTGAAGGCATGCGGCGGCAGCCGGATCGAGACCGCGCGTCGGCTCGGCATTTCGGAACGCACGCTGCGCTACCGCCTCGCCAAGGCGCGCGAACAGGGTGAGGACTTCGCCCGGGTGATGTCGGCATGAGCGGCGTCAGCGGAATTGGCGGCGGCGCGATGAGCGTCGACCGCGTCATGGCGCTTCGCTCGCAGATCCTCGAGCGCAACCAGGCACTCGCGCGGGCCAGCCAGACCGGCCCGACCATCGCGCCGACCGAGACGAAACCCGTCAGCTTCGGCGACACGATGGAAACCGCGCTGAAGAGCGTGAACGAGGGCCAGACCCAGGCCGCCAAGCTCAGCGAAAGCTATGAGCGCGGCGAGACCGTCGACATCGCCAAAGTGATGCTCGCGCGCCAGCAGGCGTCGGTCGGGTTCGAGGCGACGCTTCAGGTCCGCAACAAACTCCTGTCCGCCTACAAGGACATCATGAGCATGCCGGTGTAATGATATGAGCACTGCCCTCATCCCCGCTTCGTCGGCCAATGGCCTCCCCGAGAAATTCGCCAACCCGCTCAAGCAGATAAAGTCCGCCTTCGCGCAGCCCGCGGTACGCCGCTCGCTGCCGATGGTGCTGATGATCGGCCTGATCGCCGCCGCCGCGCTTGCGTGGATGACGCTGTCCTCGCCGACGCAGAAGACGCTGTTCACCAACCTGCCCGATGCCGACAAGGCCGCGGTCACCTCCGCGCTGACGACCGCGAACATCAAGAGCCGGATCGACGATTCGACGGGCTCACTGACGGTTGCCGAGGAGGATTATTCGCGCGCGCGGATGCTGCTCGCCGGCCAGGGCCTGCCCAAGGCGGCGCCCGGTGGTTACGCGATCCTCGACCAGCTGCCGATGGGCGTCAGCCGCGCGGTGGAAGGCGAACGCCTGCGCCAGGCGCGCGAATCCGAGCTCGCCCGGTCGATCGAGGAGATCGACGCGGTCGCCGAGGCGCGCGTGCATCTCGCGACGCCCGAAGCCTCGGTGTTCGTCCGCGACAATGCCGCGCCCTCGGCCTCGGTGATCCTGAAGCTGCAGGGCGGCCGGTCGTTGAGCGACGCACAGGTCGCCTCGATCATCAACCTCGTCGCATCGTCGGTACCCGGCATGAAGCCCGATTCGGTGACGATCGTCGACCAGATGGGCGCGCTGCTGACCAAGCCGGGCGGCGTCGACGGCGTCGGTGCGGCGGGCGACAAGCGGATCGAGATCCAGCGTCGCGTCGAGGACAAGTACCGCACCCAGCTGATCCAGCTGCTGACCCCGCTGGTCGGGGCCGGCAACTTCACCGCCGAGGTTCAGGCCGACGTCAATCTCGACGAGACCCAGGCAACGCGCGAAAGCTATGACAAGCAGGGCGTGCTGCGCGCCGAAACGGGCAACTGGACCGGCAACCAGAAGGACGGCGCGGCGACACCGGGCGGCATCCCCGGCGCGCTCAGCAACACGCCGCCCGCCGCCAGCACGCTCCAGGCACCGCAGCCCGCGACCGGCAATCCCGGCATGCCGCAGCCCGTCGCCGGTGGCCCCGCCCCCGACGCGATGAAGCAGTCCGACCAGTATCAGCGCGCCTATGACCTGGGCCGCGAAGTGTCGGTGACCCGCGCCACCCCGGGCAGCGTCAAGCGCCTGTCGGTCGCGGTGCTGCTGCGCGATCCCGACAAGACGCGCCGCACCGCGATGGAGATCAACCAGATCACCGACCTGGTGAAGAGCGCGGTCGGCTTCGATCAGACGCGCAACGACAATGTGACGGTGATCAGCCGCAAGTTCGCCGGCGCCGATGCCGCCGCGGATACCGGCCTCGCCTGGTACGACAATGCGTGGCTGCCGGTACTCGCGCGCAACGGAACCGCGATCGTCATCGCGCTGCTCGTCCTGCTGCTTGGCGTGCGGCCGATCGCCAAGGCGCTGATGAAGAAGCGCGAGGACGCGACGCCGCGGCCCGCCTTCGGCCAGACGATCGAGGGTGCCGAGGGCGAGGATGCCGAGGCCCTGACCGGTCCGGTCGTCGTCCCCCCGGTCAGCCTCGACCAGCTCGAAAGCTCGCGCGGCTATGACGAGCGGGTCGGCGCGGTCCGCGGCTTCACCCGCGACAATCCGACCCGCGCCGCGCTCGCCGTGCGCGACATGATCAAGGCGGATGCACGCTGATGGAGGGCTTGCGCACCTATACCGGCGTGGAACGTGCCGCCGTGCTGATGATGCTGGTGGGCGAGGACGAAGCCGCCGCGATCCTGCAGAAGCTCGACCCGGAAGAGGTCCGTCAGCTCGGCGCGGCGATGTTCAAGGTCGCCGATGTCTCCGAGCAGGAGGTCGAGACGGTGCTCGACGATTTCGTCGACCGCGCACGCGAGCGCACGACGATCGGCTTCGACCCCCGTCCCAAGATCGAGGCGGTGATGAACCGCGCGCTCGGCCGCGAAAAGGCCGAGAGCGTGCTCGCGCGGATCACCCCGGCTGAGGCGGCGTGCGAACTCGAACTGCTCGACTGGCTCGATGCAAGCGAGATCGCCGCGATGATCGAGAAGGAGCATCCGCAGATCGCCGCGGTGCTGATCGCCAATCTCGACGCGTCGGTCGGCGGCCAGGTGCTCGAACTGATGCCCGATGCGGTCCAGCCCGACATCCTCCACCGCATCGCCCGGCTCGGGCCGATCACGCCCGAGGCGGTCGACACGCTGCGCACGCTGCTCGCCAACCGCACCGGGACCGGATCGAGCGGCCAGGGCGTGACGCTGGGCGGCACGCGCGAGGCGGCCAAGATCCTGTCGGGCGCGCGCAAGGCGACCGAACAGCGCGTCATGCCCAAATTGTTCAAGATCGACCGCGACGTCGCCAAGGCGATCGAGGAGGCGATGTTCGTGTTCGACAACCTGCTCGAGCTCGACGACAAGAATCTGGGCACGCTGATCCGCAACGTCGATGGCGAGATCCTCACCAAGGCGCTGAAGGGCGTCGACGAGGCGGTGCGCAACCGCTTCCTCGGCTGCATGTCGGCGCGCGCCGCCGACGGCATTCGCGACGAGATGGAGTCGCGCGGACCGATGCGGCTCGCCGAGGTGCTCGAGGCGCAGAAGGCGATGATCGCGACCGCACGCGGGCTCGCCAAGGATGGCACGATCATGATGGGCGGAGGCGAAGACGACTATGTCTAAGTTTGTCGGGGCATCCGGTTTCGTCGCGGGTTTCGCCGCGCGCCACGACACCGCGGCGCAGCTGCTCGCGCACGCCTTCGCGCCGCCGATGGGCTTTGCCGCTGCCGATATCCGCGATCGTGTCGCCGCCGCACCGCGCCGGGCGACCGGGTTCGCGCCGCAGGGCGCCACGCCCACGCCGCCCCCGAGCGCGCCGACTCCGGGGCCGAAGCATTTCAGTCCCGCCGACAAGGACAGCAATCCGACCGAAGGCTGGGATCCGCTCGATCCCGCCAGCGAGACCGAGAGCTTCCTTGATCCGCTCGCCGCCGCGCATGCCGCAGGCTATGCCGAGGGCCTCGCCGCCGCAGCCGCGGTGGCACAGGGGAATGCCGCGCGTGACCAGGCGCTGCTCGCCTCGCTCGCCGCCGCGCTCGCCACCGACCGGCTCGACCGCGACCGGGTCGCGACGCAGCTTCGTCAGACCGTCCTGCTGCTGGTCGGCAAGCTGGTCGGCGAGATCGGCATCTCGCCCGATCTGCTCGCTGGGCGGATCGAATCCGCGACCGAACTGCTCGCCGATTCCGCCGAGGCCGCGTTGCTGCGCCTGCATCCCGACGACGTCGCGCTGATCGAAGGCACGCTGCCCAAGTCGATCTTTGCCGCCGGCGACCCCAATGTCGCCCGCGGCAGCTTCGTGCTCGAAAGCGCGTCGACGATCGTCGAGGACGGCCCTGCCATGTGGCTCGACCAGCTCGCCAGCGCGATCGACCGCGTCGCGGTGCCCGCGAAAGCCGCCTGAGTGCTGAACCGCTTCACCGCCGATTATCTCGAAACGCTCGGCAACGCCGATTTCGTCGCGGCCCCCAGGGTGTCGGGCCGGCTCGCCTCGTTCGACGGGCTGCTGATGGAGGCGGTCGGGCTGACCCTGCCCGTCGGCACCGTGTGCAAGGTCGGCGAGGGCAGCGCGAGCGTCGAGGCGGAGGTGATCGGCTTTCGTAACGGGCGTACGCTGATGATGAATCTCGGTGGTCCCGCCGCGCTCCTGCCGCGTGCGCCGGTCAAGCCGATCGGTCCTCCGGGCGAGGCCGAGGTCGGCGCCGCACTGCTCGGTCGCGTCGTCGACGGCGCGGGCAAGCCGATCGACGGCCTCGGTCCGATCCGCGGGGCCGGCCGCTGGCCGCTCGCGGGCAAGCTCCAGTCGCCGCTCGACCGTGGCCGCGTGCTTCAGCCGATGGACGTGGGCGTGCGCGCGATCAACGGCCTGCTGACGATCGGCCAGGGTCAGCGCGTCGGCATCATGGCGGGGTCGGGCGTCGGCAAGTCGGTGCTGCTCGGCATGATCGTCCGCGCCGCGCAGGCCGACGTGATCGTCATCGGGCTGATCGGCGAGCGCAGCCGCGAGGTCGCCGACTTTCTTGAGACCAAGGTCGCCGGCGCCGCCCGCGCACGCTCGGTCGTCGTCGCGGTGCCCGCCAATCACTCGCCCGTGCTCCGCATCCGCGGCGCGCTGCGCGCCACCGCGATCGCCGAAGGGTTTCGCGACGAGGGCAAGAAGGTCCTGCTGATCATGGATTCGCTGACCCGCGTCGCGCATGCCGGCCGCGAGATCGGCCTCGCGCTCGGCGAACCCGCCTCCGCACGCGGCTATCCGCCGTCCGCCATCGCGATGCTGCCGAACCTGATCGAGCGCGCGGGCGTCGACGTCCATACCGGCGGGTCGATCACCGCGATCTATACCGTACTGGCGGACGGCGATGACGGCAACGACCCGGTCGTCGATTCGGCGCGCTCGATCCTCGACGGGCATATCGTGCTGAGCCGCCAGCTGGCCGAGCGCGGCGTGTATCCCGCTATCGACATCGGCCCGTCGGTCAGCCGCGTGATGACCGACATCGCCGATGCGCCGCATGTCCGGGCCGCGCGCGTACTGCGCCGCAATCTGGCGACCTATGAGGAAAATCGCGACCTCGTGCTGATGGGCGCCTATCGTGCGGGCGCCGACCCCGCGATCGACAATGCGATCGCCTGCCACGGCGCGATCATGGAGTATATCCGCCAGGATTCGGACGAGAAGGTGTCGCTGGCGGATTCGGTGGCCGAGCTGGTCGGTGTCTTCGGTGGCTGACGCCCGCGCCAAGACGCTGGCACGGATCCACCGCGTCCGGACCTTGCAGCTCGGCCTGACCCGCGCCGACGAAGCCCGCGCGCACGACAAGGCCGCCAGCGAACAGGCGCTGTCCACCCGGATTTCCGGCCTGGCCGCCGCCGTCGCTCCCGTGGAACAGACGGCGGTCGCGGTCTCGCTGGGGGCGTCGGCGCATTACCGCGAACGCCTGCAACAGTCCGCCGACGCCGCGGTCGAGCGCGTCCGGTCGGCGGAATATCAGGTCGCGCGTGCCACCGATGCGACCCGCGCCGCACAGCGCGACCAGAGCGCGGTCGAAAAGCTCATCGCGCGTGCGCAGGCCGATGCGGTCATCCGGGAGCTGCGCGCGCTCGAGGAGGCACCGGCCTGCAGGAAGAACCGGCACGATCCTTGCTGAGTACGGGCTGACACCGCCCTATTCGAGAGATTGCATGATCCTGCCCGCGCTTGCCTCCCCTCCTGGCCTAGCCCTTACGGCCGTGCCACGCGTGGCGGGCGGCGAGTCCGCGGGTGATTTCGGCGACACGCTAGCTGCGCTGCTCGACACCGGGCTGGTGGCCGACGTCGCACCGGCCGATAGCATCACCCGGCAACCGGCTGTCAGCGGCGGCAAGCCCTTGCCGGATGCCGCCGCTCCGGCCGAAACACTGCCGTTCTGGTCGCCGGGCGTCGCCTTCGCCCAGGTGCCGTTCGCGGCAACAGCGGACATTAAAGCCGACGTACCGGCGGCCGCAGCGGCGGCCGCGCTCGCGCCCGTCGCATTGGGCACGTCCGCGCTCACGCCGGTGAAATCGCCGCTTGTGTCGCCGCTGGTCGGAGGGGGCGGCGACGTGCCGATCGAAGGCCCGGACCCGGCACCGGTCGAAAACCGGCTTCCGCCGCCGCCGGAGCGCGTCATCCGGATCGGCCTGCGCGGCACCGAACGTCCGACCACGGCGAAACGTCCGCGCGATTCCGACGCCACCGACGACACACCGACAGAACAGGCGACGATCCCCGGGGCAGATCCGACCGCCGTGCCGGTCGTGACCGATGCCCCCCAAGCCCTGCCGTCCGCCGCACCGCAGGCAACGCTGCCCGAAGCTGGTATCAGCACGGCAACGTTGGCGGGAGACGCGTTCGCCAGGTCGAACAAGCCCGGCGCGCGACAGGCTCCCCCTCTCTCGACGATGCCAGAGCCGCTACCCGCCGCTGCGTTTGCGCGCGACGCCGCAAGGAAGGCTCCTGCCTTTCAGTCCGGGATCGCCACGCCAGCGACGGCGGATACGCCCGCCGTCGATGAGACGCCAAGCAGCAATGCCCCGCCGCCGCCTTCCGGCGCACGCCCGGCATTTGCCGCGGCTTCCGATTTCCAGGTCGCCGCCGCGATCCTGTCGGGCACCCGCCCGGTCGCGCTTTCCGACACCCCCAGCCTGCCAGCAGGGGAAGCGTTGCCGCCGCCCGCCTCTTTCAATGGCACGGTCATGCCCTTGCCGGCACCGGGCGCGCCGGCTCAGGCTCCGGCACTGCCGCCCGCAGTTGCCGCGGACTCCGCCAGCGCCGACACGCCGCCACCGCGATGGTCGTCACGCGACGGCGCACCACCCGTGACCCTCGTCGTGCAGCAGCCGCCCGCCGCCGCCACACAGCCGCAACCCCGCACCGTTGCCTCCGCCGCGCAGGTCTTCGGCGCCGCGATCCAGGCGGCGGCGCAGCGCCGTGACGAGCCCCGCCTACGGGACGACACGACGCTGCTCGCCCCGCTCGCCGCCGCCGGCACCGTTCACGCACTTGCCCCGACCGTGGACGTACAAGCGCCGCTCGACATGCGCCAAGACCGTTGGCCAACTGCGATGATCGAGCGGATCGATATTCTGCGCGATGCGGCCAACACGACCGACACGCGGATCCGCCTGATCCCCGATGCACTCGGCACGATCGACGTCTCGGTCCGCAAGGACGGCGATACGCTGCATGTGCATTTCGCCGCCGAACAGGCCGCCACGCGCACGCTGTTGCAGGACGCGCAGCCGCGGCTGGCCGAACTCGCCGATGCGCGCGGGATAAAGCTGACGCAGAGCAACGTCGATACCGGCGCCGGCCAGCAGCAGCAGCAGC